>CANFLZ010000040.1 GCA_947448135.1 Flavobacteriales bacterium | reverse complement strand
AGAACTCATTGGGCTTTCCACCTGCGGTGAATCCAAAGAAGTTATTTTGGTTTTGAGAAAGCGAGGAAGTTCCCCAACCGCTTTCTTGCGCACCTTGGGCAAGGATCACAAAAGGATCCATGTTGAATCGTTCACCTGCAGCCTTTGCATAGGGCAGATACTTCACTACATAGTTCTCGCTCTTTTCGCTCATTGCTCTTGAATTTTGATTTGATTGGCGTTGACCCATCTCTCTGTGTTGTCAACGGTTTTGAACTTGTGAAATCTTCCTTTACCTGTGTCTAGTGTCATTAAGAGTTGACCAAGCAGCGTATTCGGAGTGACGTGTGCAATGACTTTGAATTTCTCGTCAAGCACTTGGGAATAGGACATCGTTAATAGTCTTGATGTTCCGATTCCTTTTACGGATTTGTCGCCAGCCGTGAAGTAGTCCAATGGCTTCATCCAAGGCGTGAGTTTCTCGCTAGCAGGATAGCGGTCGAACATAGGTTTATAGTAGTCGAATATCTCCACGTAGTTCGACGATGCGCTCACCCAGAAAATGAATTTCTGTTTGTTCATCGCCTTGAACGCCCCAGAAGCCTTCGCCCCATTGATGACATATCCCACCTCGATGAATTTCACATTATTCACTTCATCGAAATGTTGATTACCAGTTGCGTAACCGATGAATTCGCCAGCTTGCGCCTTGCGAATAATATTATTCTCTGAAAACATTTCGTAGAAAGCTCCGTGATTAGATGCATCCGGTGTTTTACGAATGGTTACTTCTTTTTTCGCAACAACTAGGTTGGACTTCTTTGCGAATTGGATTGGTGGAGTTCCTCCGTTTTTCGTGTTCTTTTTAGGATTGCTGCTAACTATTGTAAGAAGTTTAGAATAATCATCAGCAGAGAGTTCTCTTTGTAGATCGTCCAGTAAGTTATTCTGGTATAGATCCTTGTAATTTTTTGATACTTCATCTAGGTCGGTCACTGCGCGGGCAGTATCGAAAATGAGTTCTTCATTTGTACCATCAGTGCTAATGAGCCAGCTCACACCACTTGGGTTCAATCCAGAACGAAAGTTCATTGCTTGACGGACAGAGGGCTTATCATCTGCTTGGCTTTGGGCAGCACTTTTATTGATGTTCCCTATGATGCTTTTGCCCCAACGATAAGCCAGATAAGTACCACCAACGATCAATAGACCATTGATAATCTTACCACGGTTGTTTTGAACAGCTTCTATGACTTTCTGTTGAATGGGCATCTTACAGCATTGATCTGATTTTCATTTGTACTAATGGTATTTCTACTTTCTTGGCGATAAGTGCCAGTTCAGCAGGCTTGAAGGTTTTAGCAATAGATTCAAGTGCTTGCTTAACCTGTCTCGCTTCGATGTCATTTCTAACATTTACACTTACTTTGATTTCGCTAGTCGGCATTATTTGGTTGTTGAGTTTGTGCGGGATCGGTTATGAATCGCAGTATTCGTTGAATGTTTGATCTGTCTTTTTCAAATTCAATAAAGAGCAGATAGAGTGTACCTAGTTCTTGATTACTTAGCGATGAGCTGAATTCACCAATCAACTTGACGATACTTTGTCTTTGATCTGGAGATGATGTTGCGCCTTCTTCTATCAAATCTTTTTCTTCTTCTTGACCAGCAAGAAAGTTCATTGCTTCAGCCACGGGTGTTCCAGTGAAGAATTTCGCTAGACCAGGCATGGCCATGCCTATGATACTAGAGTAGTATTCAACTTGCTTCTTAGCGTCAAGCGTTGTCTGCAAATCGGACACTTGAAACTGCAACTCGGCATTGAGTTCTTTCTGGACCTGAAGTTCAGTTTGCAATTGTTCAATTGCCTTCTGTCTTTCAAGTTCTGCGAACTTCCGTTGGACCAAATCGTTTACCTCTGCTTCACCAAGGCCTGAGAAGTTAGATGTCGTTCGATGAATTTCTTCATCGAGTTCATTCACTTCAAAAGTCTTTGCCCAAATCAAGATACCCTTGTTTTGATCTTTAAATTCAACCTTTACCTTGTCTGGATTTTCACTTTTATCATAGCTCCTGACAAGTTGAGAGAAATTGGCAACTTCAGCTTGTTCGATAGCATTGAGCTTCTTTCCATTTCGATAAAAAGTAGCATTGAAAACCACACTTGAATAACCTTGCTTAGGGAAGGTGTTTATCATCTTCCGGCAGACTTCAATGAGGTGGTATATTCTTCTTTTGCTCAACTCCTAAAGGGTAATTTGAATGAATTCAATGGTCTTTTGTTCTGTAGGCGCTACAGGTAGTTTGATCGACACTAAGCCTGAATAATCTTCGATTCCTTCAATCTGCGTGACATCGCTAGGAATCACTCTTGCTCGGCTTTCCGAAACGATTCGCGTTCCAATGGGCAGTTGGTCGGGCTTGATCAGAAACAACAATTCGTTGTATGCCTTTAGCTCGTAATAGATTTCTCCTGGCTGAATGAGGAGGTATCTAAATTGCTGAAGCTTCGGTTTGATGTTCCGCTGTTCTAACTGCCTTTGGATGTGATTTAAGTAGTCGTACATTTCTCAACCTTGGTATTGACTTCCATCTCACAGCGCAAATAGATCGAGATCAAATAGGGCTGAAAAAGTGCTGCATCTACTTGCTCGGTATCCATGAAATATCCTGTCACCAGTTGTCCACTTTCCAAAGGGATATTGACCTTTTGATAGTCGGGAATTTCTTGAACACTGGCTTGGTAGCCGATGACATCATTGATTAGCAGCTGCTTCCTACTGTTGAATTCCAATGCAAGCAATCCGATTTCGGGCTGGTCGATTGGCAGTTCGAGTCCCTTAGTATGTCTTGCGATGAAACCTGTACATACTTTGAGATGAGCAGGTAGCTTATGGCTGATCTCAACGATTTCTCCGACCGAACCCACTTCTACACGAATGATACTGTATCTAATTTTTGTGGTCATTACTCTTTCGGTTTTGGTTCATCATTTACAAGCCACAAATAGATTTTGGCATCGTAAGGAAAAGCACCCGCCGGTGATGTTCCACCATCGGTTACTCTTCCTTCTATTGCCGAACCACCGGCCTCAATGAACTCCTCAAACAAGAAGAACTTGTTGTTTGGAGCTACTTGATTGCCGCAGGTAATCATTCGCATTTCGTGTGCATCATCAAACACTTCTTGTCCATTGATCTTTAGGCCAAGGGTAGTTCCGACCAGAGTTTGTTCACTGGGCATTGAGATGTGAATGCCTCGAACTCTTGCGAATTGCTTGTCGGTATCAGCACTAAATCGCACTGAATCTCCGGAGGCTTTCACTTGAACACGTATCTGTTGGAACTTGTGATTTTTCATTTCTCAGAATAAAATCTTGATTATGACTTAATCACCGATGTGCCGCGAAGAATCGCTTTCAAGTAAGTGTTGGCAGGGGCATTCGTACCCCATTCCAAGTTGAATTCAATGGCCTGTTGATCTTTGATCACCTTCGGGTTATCAAGAATGTAGAGGCCTTTGAATACGTCTCTTCCTTCAGTGTAGAAAGCTTCGTTAGAAGTGTTTGGAACAAGCACAGTTCCGTTCGCTTTGAACTCGAATTCACCGTTACGGACATAGTCCGGAATGATGTTGAAGTTCACGTCAGCAGCAGTTTCGTTTGCCTCTGCAATACCTGCCATTAGCTGCACTCCGTAGAGCAAGAAGAAGTTTCCTTTCTCCAATTTACCTGACGAAATGTTTGAGATGCCGACAACCTTGTTGTCATCGTCTTTAAACATTTTCACCACTTTGCTTCCAGCAACTGACTTGACCACGTAGATCACAGTGTCAACTGCCTGTAAGCTTTGACTTGCCAATCCTTTTTGGATCTCAGTTGGCAAAAGGTGAATACGCTTTTCAAATTCAGCGCGGCTGCGCGAACTTGTGGCGGTGGTCTGCACACGCGACTGCATTTGCATCTTTTTGAAGAATTTCTTCTTCGCTTGAGGAGGCGCTGTGTCCAACGCTTCGAGGAAGTCATCCTCGCTAATTGCTCCAAGCAAATTGTGTTCGCTCTGTTCGATTTCTCCGAGTGTAAACATGATCTTGTTGTTTTTTAGAGTTGATTTTTTGATTACATGATTTCCATGAAGGCATTGTCAGTCTTGCGCTCGCGCATTCCTTCCATACCGCGTTCACGTTCATTCTCTTCCTCTACATCCATTGGATTAGGGTATGGCATGTAGACAGCGTTCAATTCAGGCAGATCGGGATTGTAGCGCTCCACTTGCAATTGCACTGGATCGCGGAATACCGTTGGTTCATTTGATCCCAGGCCTTTGAAGTCGGCAAGACCGGCGAGTAGGTCTTTTTTCAGGATCACTTTCACACCACTGAGAACACCAGCAGCACCAACACCGGTGGCCAGCATTTTCATGTTTTTGTCTTTGAGCATGATTGCTCCAGCAGTTCCTGCTGCGATGAGTACAACTGGTCGAGCCAAGGCTTTGGTTTGAAATCCTGTTGCTGCCGGATCGACTTTGAGTACTTTGTCAATGAGCCTTCCGCCCACGGAACCCAGAACTACACCGCCTCCGAGCATTGCCAGCGTTTTTACTTCTTCCATAACCGCCTGGCTGCTGATCTTGGAAGGGGCTTTCTTTTGAGTTGCCATTGTATTGACTTTTTATGGGTTTCTAGAGAAGTTTTACTGCCTTTACTGGTAGTTTTTTGTGTTGTGCTTTATGCTTACCAACACGATGCACCTGTGTTTGACCCGCTGCGCGTTTAGCGCGATAGCCAGCTAGGTTGTCCTGTTTCTTTTTCTTGGGAGCTACAAGCTTGTAGATTCCAAAAGCGAGAAGTCCACCACCGATGACTGTGGGCACTGGATTGGCTTTAATGAAGCCGACAATTCCTCCTTTCTTAGATGAAGAATCATCGCTTGGAGCTTTGTCTCCAGATGCATCGCCTCCATCACCGTTTTCATTTTCCAACTCCTTCATCGCCTCAGCAGCAGCGGGATCATTGGCCAATTCCTTTGCGAGTGATTCAGCGTCTATCTTTTCGTTGGGCCCGATAAGCCCTGACTTTTTCAAAATGTCAACCGTAGCAATGATGATGGGCGTTGCAGCAGCGAGAGTAGCCGCTGTTACAGGATCTCCAAGTCCATTGAAACCAGACTCAATGAATCCGTTTAAGTTTCCTGCCTTTCCTTTGAGAATAGCATTTTTCAGAGCTTCGCGTTTTCCTTGGAGCTTGTCGGCAAATAGATTTTCCACTTTAGCAATTGCATCTTTGCTCTTGTTCCATTCTGCTTCGCTCAAACCTTTAGCCGCTGCCTCTTCTTTTGTCGCATAACCCCATTTGAGTTTAGAAGCCATTTTTCCTAGGTTGAGTTTCATGGCAACGAGAAATCCTCCGCGACCAGCGATAGACAATGGGTTGAAACGAACAACTGCTTTTGCTGCTTTCTTAATTCCCTTGCCAACATCCTTCACCGCCTCTTTCACTCCTTTGAAGAAGCCTTTCTTACCCGGGCCACTTAGAACGAATTCGTCAGAATCGAACACATCGTCGCCCAGGCCAGAAAAGCCGTTTCGCTGATTCAATTGCTCCTCGTTTTTTTCGAGTATTGAAAGAGCATAATCACGCTTATCGGTATTCCAATATTGAATTGCATAGTCAAGCATCTTTATCAATGCATCAGGATCGTCAATAGACGAAACCATGCGTGGATTTTTTTTGATGCTATTTCGAGTATCAACCAAATGTTGATACAATTTTTGAAGTTCTTGCTTACTAGATGATGAGGTAGTAGCACCAAGTCCAACCCCCGTGAGACCAGGAGCGAGTATGGCGTTTTCCAAGTCGCTGCCAAGGCCGCTCAAAACAGCCACATTGATTCCATTTAAACTCATAGCGTAATCCATTTTTTCTGAGAATGGCTTCTCGTAGTCGAATTGAGAAACCACTGCGTCAATTGTGAAGTGCTTTCCACGGCTATCAGGCACAATCACATAGACATGTTGCCAGTGGTCTGCTGAATACTTAGTGATTCTGAAGCTGTGCGGAATTTTGAGATTGGTGAGAATGCTAGAGGTGAAAATGCTCATGCAGTCACAGTCGACTCCTGACTTACGCTCAGCCCATGATCGGGCAGGTCTGCGCAATTGTTCCAATCCCTTTTTATCAAGCTTGTACTGAATGTTGTTGTAGATAAACTGCCAGATGCTTCTGCATGTATCTTCAACATTGCCTTTCTTTAACAGCGGTGCTATGCGCGAAGTATCTACCAAATACTTGTGCACCACTTTCTCCATCAGTCCAACAGTGTCCTGTACCTCACCATCCTTTATGATAATGCGATCACGTTCGTCTGGCTTAGGGAAATACTTGTCGAACTCAAATCCATTACGGATTAAACGCGGTCCTGAAGTAATCTCAGCCTGATATGACATAGCTTTTGAATTTGCCATTACAGAATTTTTTCAGGAGTTGATTGATAGAAAATTCCGTTGGCATAAGTGGAGAAAGTCATCTCCATAGGGATGCCAAGAGCCTCTGCCATATTTGTCGTTTTTCCAGCCTTGTTTGCTTGTATGATTTCAGGGATCTTTTTCAAGATTCCAACTACGAACGTGCCGATGACTGTCCATCCAAGAGTCAGCTCAATGGTGTCAATTTGCGTGACGTTGAGGGGCTCAATGGTGATCGTTTTGTTTTCTGATGCGGACTGAGTTAAGAGCTTACCGTTGGTAGTGAGAGTTACAACAGGCTTAGTAATGGTGATGCTATCCTTAGTGGGATTATTGATAGAAACTTCCGTGCGGAAGGACATTCCGGAAAGACTAACCTTGTGGACACGCGGATTGACAAGCTTGGTAGAAATGGAATCACTCACATTCTTCATCCGAAGAAGTTGAATGAGCCCAAAAGCGCCAGCTCCGATCAGTCCGATGCCCACCAACTTATTCATCTACTTTGGTGGAGTTTTGATTGTTATTCTTCGATTTTAATCGGACTGAGAGCCAATCCAGCCCAAGTTTCACGAAATAGCCCACAGTAGCGGAAGCCGCAGCGTAGAACATAACATTCGTGAGCGTTCCAAAACTAACCGCCATCAGCAGCGGTTTAGCAGAAATCGCCTTTACAACGCCCCCGAGCATGCCGGAAACAGTAGTAAATGCGCTTGTATCGTGAGTAGGGTGCATGAAAACATTGCGTTTGTGTGAGCAATATTCTGCAACGGAAAAACCAAAAGTTTCCGTAAGTTTCCGTGTTTTACTAAAGATGTATTTCTATATCTTTATCGCTACTTACTTGATTAATTAAACAAAAGAAAATAGCTCAAACATTGAAATATCCGTAATAATGACTCGAAGAGCTTATGGTTCGCCAAGATGATTTACAATTATTGAAACTTGCATTGGAGTTAGAATTCTTTGTCCAGGTCTAAATCCATTTTGATTCAGTTCTTCTTGAAGATTAGAATTTAGAATAATCCAACGTCTAAATT
The DNA here is from genome assembly GCA_947448135.1 of Flavobacteriales bacterium. Taxonomy (GTDB): domain Bacteria; phylum Bacteroidota; class Bacteroidia; order Flavobacteriales_D; family Sanyastnellaceae; genus CAMCTV01. The sequence goes on along the minus strand of CANFLZ010000040.1, from coordinate 15,283 downwards.
GAACACTGGCGCTTTTTTTAGTGACTGATGGCATGTAAAGCTGAGCCAATTCAGCATATCCAAAAGTCCGAATGTTAAATGTTTGTTTCACTTCACAAATTACGATCAAACGATTTCAGAATACCAGAGCATTGCCGCGTCACTAAATGACTTATCGTCCACGAAGAATGAAAATCTAAATAAAATATGCTATTCAACTTGAACATATGAAGAGACTTAACCTGAATAAAAAACAGATTTTACAACAAATTTCATTAAGACGATTTCAACAAAATCTAAGTCGTAAAGAGAAAAGAAAACTTCACAGATACATCGTTCATCAAATTCACTTGCAGACTATAAAGACTCTTAAGGTGTACGACAAAATGACTTGGGAAAAGGCTTTAGACGTTTGGATGCCCCCAAATTTGAAATTTCTCTTGAATAATACCGAGAGTGGGTTTGAAAAGCAAAAGCTGGCGTCGATGATTCCAAATAACAACGGAGACTTCGTGGTGCCCGTAGAATTTTCGATCGTGGATCATCCCGAGGAAACTTTCAAATTCCTTCGTGAGTTGACAGCTGCTTTGATTTATGATGTTTATCCAATAGTTAAAATAAACTACGAACAGTGCACTAGAGTGGATTTGGGTGCTCAAGTCCTGCTCGATCTGATATTGATGGATTTTATCAAATTCTGGCAGAAGTGTAATTTGTTGTTACATGACAAGCCTGTTATCAAGAACATAGGAGGAGCCAACTACGAAAAGAACACAGACATTTTTAAATTACTTCACTCAGTTGGTTCTCTTGCAATTCATGCAAAGAAAGAAAAGGTTTTTCCTGATATTATTCGTTACAAATTGTGCATTCATGACAGAGAAAAACGGCGAGGGGCGAATAGTATTGAAGAGCAAAAGGAATTAGATACAACCACTATGGCTGATTACGTTCAAGACTGTTTGAAACGACTTGGGAGAAAACTATCTCCTGCAAAATTGTATGACTTGTGCACTGTCATTGGTGAAATTTTGATTAACGCTGAAGAACATTCTTCTACAAAGTATAGATTCTCAATTGGGTATTTCCATGAAAAGGATCAAGACGGAATTCACTATGGAGTTTTCAGGCTGGTTATCTTTAATTTCGGAAAAACCATTTATCAAAAGTTTAGCTCGCCAGACTGTGAGAATTTGGAGGTTGTACAGAAAATGAAGGATCTATCGGAATCATATAACAGGAAGAAATGGTATCAAAGTAGAGAATTCGAAGAAGAAACTCTTTGGACGCTTTACGCTCTTCAAGATGGAGTTACGTCAATACCTTATTCTGAATACAAAAGAAGAGGGCATGGCTCGATTCAATTCATAGAAAGTTTTTTCAATTTGAAAGGTCCAAAAAAGGAAAATGATGATTTTTCTAGAATGGTTGTAATGTCCGGCAACACTAAGATTTTGTTTGATGGGAGCTACAACATTGTTCAAAGGGAAAGAGAAGGGGAAACCTATCAATACATGACTTTTAACGAATCAGGCAATATTGACGAGAAACCTGATGCAAAATTTGTTAGATTTGTTCGGGACTTTTTTCCTGGTACAATAATCAGTGCTAGGATTATGTTCAATGAAGATGATTTCCAAAATGGCTAATAACGAGATTGTTACAATAAATTTAGAAGATTACAGGGCTAGGTCCAGTGATGGTTCTATTGCCAAGGTGTTCACCGGTCGCGACAGAGGTAAGATTGTGCGAGAAAAGAGCAAGTTGGATCAGCTTTCCGAGGTGAATGACAAAATCAAGTTTATCATTCCTGATAATGTTTATGCTATTAACCCTTCTTTTTTTGAAGAGCTTTTCTTAAATGTTGTTCAAAAATTGGGGAAGGATCAATTTTTACAAAAATTCGAGTTTGAGACTCAAGGAGAGTATAGCTATGAGAAGGCTCTTCATGAAGCAATTACTAGGATTCTTAGAACAAAATCTGCAATTGGCTAATGTGTGATTTTCCAAAACCAGATATTGATTGGTGGGATAGAATTACTAAAATTTCCACTATTGTAATTGCCTGTTGCAACTTGTTTTTTGCCATTTTTCTCTGGATTAAAAAGAACAAACGAGATGATAAGGATAAGGAGCGAGACAGAAAACTTGCGTTGCTTAAAACTCTTATTTTAGATCATCATCTTACCGATTTTTATGACTGCTATAAAAATCTAAATAATGACGTAGCAGCCCTTAAAACTGTTAATCCAGCAGAAGGGTTTAAATTGCAAGTACACGAAAAGCTAGAATCTAGTTTTATCTCACTTCGAGAACAATTTATAGACCTCTTACTCGCAGTAGATCAAAACCTTTATGAATCGTTATTGAAACTTTCTGATGAGTTACAGGACGATCTAGCTAACGCCATTTTTGATGATGGTATTGTCATTTCAAATGAAATCAAGTTTAATGAACTAATTGCTCAGCCGATAGCAGAGACAAGAACTAAAATGATTCGAGTGCTTTTTGAATATAGAGGTTAGGCTCTCATTTCAGCTCACTTTCGCCAACTTTGATTCCAATTTTAGAGCAAGTCGCTCCATGTCTTCGCCCACTTTTTGATCTACTACACGAGCATAGTGCTGAGTGCTCTTGATGTTTTTGTGACCAAGCATTTTACTCACGGATTCAATTGGAACTCCATTCATCAGCGTTACCGTTGTCGCGAATGTGTGTCTTGCAACGTGGAAGGATAGGCACTTATCAATTCCACAGACATCTGCTATTTCCTTCAAATAGGCGTTCATCTTTTGATTACTTATGATAGGCAGCACTGGAGCGTCAATCGGTACATCCATTTGTGCATACTTGTCAAGTATTTGCTCTGCAACATCAAGCAAAGGTATGTGCGCACGGACGCCCGTTTTTTGTCTCCTGGTTCGAATCCAAAGTTTACCATTCGGGCTTCGTTCTAGTTCGCTGCGCTTAAGTTTGTGGACATCCACGTATGCAAGGCCTGTGTAACATGAAAAGACAAACATGTCACGAACATGCGCCAACCGTTCAATTGGAAATGTCTTTTCCATAATGGAGAGTAGCTCTCCTTCTGTAAGATATGGTCGGTCAACTTCTTTCAACGTAAGTTTCAATGTTGCGAATGGGTCCTGAATTAACCAACCATTGTGCTGAGCTCGTTTAGTTATCTTCTTGAAGTTTTGGAGGTACTTTACCGTTGTGTTGTAGTTACAACCCTTTTCTACTTTTAAGAAATGCTCGAACTTGGTTACCATATTCCGATCTACCAATTTGATTAAAATGTCCTCTGCTTTGATATACGCCCAGAGGAATTCTTTCATGTATCGAAGGCAGGTCGAGTACTTCTGAAAGTTGGCATAAGATGTTTCTCTTCCTATCAATTGCTTCAACTGAATGTTGTGTTCCTCCCAAACCTCCACAAGAGTCTTGCCTTTTGCCGAGTTGATGTTGAGTATGGCATCGCGCAGTAATTCTGGACTCAACTCGTCGCGAGAGGTAAGGAGTTCGTTATGCTTTTCATATGCGCGAACACGCACCGCATCAATGTATTTGTTCATGCTCATTGCTGCAGGTGATTTCCCTTTCGCGATTCCTGCTGTTGGTTCCCATATTTCGGATGGAATGCTGCGCTTCAAACTCACAGCGACCGAACGACCATTTAGTGTTATTCGGAGCATGACAGGACACTCTCCATTTCTCTTTTGTTTTGATCTGTTGATGTAGAAGAACAGATTAAATGAATTTCTTGACGACATAATTCAATGTGTTTATGTGCGCCCCCCAATGATGCTACAAAAGTATTAGACCGTTTAGACTTGCGAAAGCGTATTAAATTGACTTAGTGCGACTTATCCGCTTTCGCGTTACCCTTTTTACCTTTTTTGAAAAGGGGTCACGCTTTTGGATAGAAACTATGCGCTTTTTGTCGTTTTGTGTCACATTGACCAAAACAAAAAAGCCGCGAAAGTCAAGTACTTTCACGGCTTTGCGCATTTGAGTATTCACTCGAAGCGGAGAGTGAGGGATTCGAACCCCCGGACCTGTTACAGTCAACAGTTTTCAAGACTGCCGCAATCGACCACTCTGCCAACTCTCCGCGGCAAAGATAATCATTTCAATTCCTTCAAAAAAAATTTTTTTTCGAGTTTTTTTCGTACGATGTCTCTATCGCAACATGATCACGTGACCTCGGTATTTGATTGGATCGTCCAATCCAGGTATCACCATCTTCAATTGCCATGTATAGCTGTCTTGAAGTACATAATAATCTCCCATTTCCTTGTCTCCATTCCACTTCAATTTGGGATCGTGACTCAGGAAAATACAATCGCCGTCTCTACTGTATACTTGAAATTCATATATAACAGTACTCATGTCCAAACCAAATATCACGGGTCCAAATCCGTCATTAAATCCATCATCATTCGGAGTGAAACTGTTGGGCACATATACGTTGAAATCATTCTTCACGGGTATGACTTGACAAATGCTGTCCGAACACCCCATAGGATTGGTGACAATCAAACAGGCATCTATTTGCGAATCTACGGCATCAATCTGATACATGACGTTGTTGGTGGTGTAAACTGTTCCTTCAATATCCCAATGTGATGCCGTGTAATTGCTGCTGAGATTGGCCAACAAGACCAATGATTGTGTAAGGCTCGGCTCTTCTGGCGACCATGTAAATTGGGCATCGGCGTATTCTTGCACACAAATAGCACTGGGAACCGTAAAACTGCCCACACATCCGCTAGGCGTCGTTTGTATCAAAGTAATATCAGTACAGACAGTTTGATTGAAAGTGTAGCTGAATTGGTTGTTGGTATTGTTCAAAGGAGTTCCATTCAATAACCACTGATTGGAATTCGAACTGGGGCTGGTGGATAGGTCGACTGTCAGGGGTGCGCATCCGCTGGAATCACTCCATGTAAATTGAGGTTGAGGGATGGCATCAATGGTGATGTTGATTTGATCGACGTCACCGCAGCTTCCGCCAAGCGTGTAAATAGCAGTGTACGTTCCAGGTGCGAGAGTAGTGGGGTTCACTACACCCAATGCATTCACGCCTGTCCCGCTCCAGGCGCCACCTGGCGTCAATGTTGTCAAGGTAACGTTGGGACCGTTGTCGCATTGCGCTGCGATGGGGTTAATGGTGGCATCTCCTGCAGCAACCACCGTCAAGTCAATGGTGCTGGGTGAAGTGCAATAAGCGATGCTGTTAAAAGTAATGGTATTCAGTCCCAAGGTCACGGAGGCGGGATCGAAATTGCCGGTGGAAGCATTGGTGATTCCATTGCCCGTCCATGTTCCGGGTTCATCGGGCGAACTCAAATCATACACGGGATCACCTGTGCAAAATGGTCCTGCAGCATCAATACTGGTGGCAACAGGACTGTCAACGACAACTGTTGTCGTGGCAGTACTCGTACAAGTCCCGTTGTGCAATGTGACAATATAGTCACCGGCCATATTGCTGGATATTGATGTGAGTTGAGGGGAGTTTGCTGAACTGACAAAAGCATTGGGCCCAGTCCACGACGTGCTGGTGCTATTGGTGGCATTTAAAGTCAATTGAATGTTGTCACCAACACATTTCGGTGAATCATTGCTCACAACGGCTGTGGGCATGGCATCTACCTGAATGGTAATGGTCTCCGATGCTGTGCATCCGTTAAAATTCGAATTGACGGTATAAGTAGTGTTGGCCGCAGGGGTAGCGTTGACAATATCTCCTGTCGTTGCATCCAAAGTCAACGCAGGTGACCAGGTGTAATTGCCTCCACCGCTGGCGGTGAGCTGCGCACTGCCGCCAATGCAGATGGTGCTGTTGTCCGCTGTGACAGTGATAGTGCTGGTGCTGCTACTGGTAACATTGAAAGTGAAATTCTGTTGCGCACCGCATTGTCCAATGTCCGTGATGACGACACTGTAATTTCCTGCTGTTGAAACAGTGGCCGTGTTGGTTGTGTTGGATGACAATGTTCCTTGCCATTGGTAGAGGTAAGGACCAACGCCGTTAATAGGGTTTAATTGAATGCTTCCGCTTCCACTGCAACTGACATTGCTGATATTCTCATTGGGGTCAATGGTTTGTATAGGCGAAAAATTAGGCTGCCCAGGAGTGGGGTTGGCTGTTCCATTGAGCAAGTTCCCAGAACCGTCGCAGGGTAGGTATATGGATTCTGCTTCTACAATGGTACCAGTGATTTGCTGGATGTTGGGATTGCTCGCTGACAGAGCAATGGTGGTGGAGGCGCAGCCAAGTAGGGAGTTGGTTACGAAAGGCGCACCGAACTGTCCAGATCCCCAATACAATCCATCTAAGATCGTTCCGTTAGGATTGGCAATAATCACTTGTTCATCGCCATTGGTAAATACACCAACGACATTGGTCATGTCGCCTGTAACGCAATTGCAGGTGGCAATATTCAAGTTCAAGTTGGGAATTTGAGAATTCACCGAACCTATGGTGTAAACGGAATAAGGTTGTAAGATTGTTCCTGGAGGTATAGTAGCCGACCAGTCGCCATCCGTTAATACGTAACAACCAATGTTGATAGGAGAGTTACTGTTGTTGTATAATTCCGTCCACTCTCCTGTGTTGGGCATACAAGAACCATCGCAGTTGGCATTGGTGGCATTGATGAGAATTTCATTGATGACCAACTGCGCGCTGCCTTGAGTCATAAAAAGACCCAAGAACATTGACGTCAAAAATGTCATCCAAAATTTCTTCATGCGTAATTTTCCTAATACAGGGCTAATTTATTGAGCATTCGATTTACTGTATGTTAATTCCATATGATATATCATCTCCAACCCATCACCCATCACCCACAACCCATCACCCAAAATATCGCCACTGCAACACGGTATCCTCTGCGATATCCGAAATGGCTTTTTGTCCAACCAAGTCCTGCATGAATTTAGGACTGATGCCATGGGCGGGTCGCTTCCATGTTAAATCACTTTCCTCAATGGTCTTTCCTGCGGGAATGGCTTTGGCAGCGACCAAACTGCGTCGCGCATTTTTTCTGGCTGGTTCTTCTTCTGCCAATGCAGCGATTTCAAAACTGCCTAAAAGCGCTTGTGTTTTGTCCCATTTCTTCCAAAATAGTTTCAAATCTTCTTTGTCCATGGCATGGTAATGATCGTTTCCTGGCAAAGTTTTATCGTGGGTGAAATGCTTCTCGATAACAGTCGCTCCAAGCAATACGCTGCTGTGAACCACTTCCATTTCTTGTGGCAATGTGTGATCGCTGTATCCAATGACGTGTTGCGGAAACTTTCTGCGCAAATCCCAAATCATGCCCAAATGTGCGTTTGGATTGGGAGTGGGGTAGTTGAGAACGCAATGCATCAAAACCAACGGATTGCCATATTTTTCGATGATGCTCACCGCCTCTTGAACTTCCCACAAATGGGATGCGCCTGTGCTCAAAATGATGGGCTTGCCAAATTGGCATTGCATTTCGATGAAAGGGAAATTGGTAATATCAGAGGATGAAATCTTGTAAACGTCCATCAAATCATTCAAGAAAATGGCACTCTCAGCATCAAAGGGAGTACTCATGAATTCGATGCCAGTTTGATCACAATATTTTTTCAACTCTTCATATTCCTTCTTCCAAAACTTATCGTATTTCTGAAAAAGTTCATGCTGACTTCTTGTCGGCTCTTTGGTGATGTCCCAATAATAGGGGCTATCCTTTGATGCAATTGTATCAGCCTTGTAAGTTTGAAACTTGATGGCATCTGCGCCACCTTCAGCAGCCTCGTCAATTAGTCGCTTGGCCAAATCCATATTGGCTTCATGGTTAACGCCCGCTTCGGCAATGATGAATGGACGCTGAATACTGTTGTTGTCGTGAAAGGCAATAAATTCTGTAAGACGCATGACTTTATTTTAAGTGTTTTTGATCCAATTGATTTTGCGCAGAATCCATCGCTTGCTCATTGTTGGTGAGGTTGTGCTCATGTCTTCTGTAACGATACAACGGTAGTGGGATTCGGTGTATGTTGAAATTCTCTAAAAAACGAATGCGCAAATCTTCTTCTTCGCGTGCTCTGAAACTTTCGTCATAAAGACCAATTTCGATGAGCAAGTCTTTTCTAAACATAATCCCGCAGGCTATGGGCTTATCATCGACATTAACCCACTCGGTGTGATTTTCTTTTTCATCTACGAGGTAATAATCGATCGCAACGGCGTCCAATGTATGGTTTTCGTCCAAGAATAAAGATTGTACTTTAAGCATATCGGAATGGATGTAATCGTCCGCATCTAAAAAGACGACATATTGTCCTTTGGCTTTTCGCACGCCTTCGTTTCGCGCACCTGAAAGGCCTTTGTTTTCTGGTAAGTGAAAAATGCGCGCCTCTTGCTCGTAATTGCTTAATATGGCCTTCGTATTGTCGGTACTCGCATCATTGACTATAATGATTTCAAATCGATTTTTTTCAAGGCTTTGGTTCAAACAACTGCGCAAAGCACGTTCCACGTATCTTCCGTAATTGTAACTGGTGATAATGACGCTGATCATAGCAAAGTTATGAAGTGAATTGAGCCAGCATTGCACACAAGTCTGCATGCTTCACGGGCTTTACCAAATAACCAATGGAGCCTGCTTGTTGAGCGCGACTCAAAGTGTTTTCATCGGAATTACCCGTTAAGAATATGATTGGGGTATCGGAAAACTCTCTGATTTTTAACGCTGTTTCAATACCGTCCATTTCTCCGTTGATTCGAATGTCCATGAGAACTGCGTCTGGTTTGTATTTGTGAGCGTCTTCAATTGCAGCTTTACCGTTATCAACTGTATCCAAAACTTCGAATCCGCATTTTTCAGCAAAGTGTCTGTGCAGAAAAGCAATGATCTCGTCATCTTCAACCAAAAGTAATTTCTTGCTCATCTAATTCGGAATTTCAAAAATATATTTTACGCCATTGAAATTAATCATGGTCATTTTCGCTTTCATTTGTCTCGAGAAAGAATGGATCAAACGCATCCCCAAAGATTGATTGGCTTGGGTTTCTTTTTCAGGGTCGATACCGACTCCATTATCCGATATTTCCAGAATAAAATTATTTTTCTCCATGGAAGTAACAATGGTGATTTCTCCGGATTCTCTATTGATAAAGGCGTATTTATAGATATTGGTCAACACTTCGTTCAATAAAAGTCCACATGGAATCATCTTGTTCAATGGAAGTGAAATGTCATCTTTTTTGATGAAATTCAAATGGACATTTTCAAACTGATGGTACGATTTGTAAATCGTATGGGCCAACTCTTCGATATACTCTGATACGTTCACAGATTCCAAATGAGTCGATTTGTACAACTTCTCGTGAATCATTGACATACTTTGAATTCTACCCTGGCTTTCTCTTAATATAGTTGTTACTTCCGGATTATCGCTTTGCATGATTTGCATTTCCAACAAACCAAAAATAACGGTCAAATTGTTTTTAACTCGATGATGAATCTCTCCAAGAAGGGTTGTCTTTTCTAACAATGAATTTCTAAGTTGTTGTTCAATGTTTTTTCTCTCAGTGATATCACGAATAAAGGCAATCACATAACCACGATCTCCTTGCGTGGTGTAATAGGCATTGGCTTCAATTGGAAACGTTGTACCATCGCCGCGTTTGTGCTGCCCTTCAATAATCATGGGGCCTTTTTCTTTCAGCTCCTTGACATGTGCATCCCAAACACTTCTATCCAAAAACATTTGCTCTACTTCACCTACATAATGTCCCAATACAGCGGATGCGGGTTTACCAAGACGTTCTGCTCCGCGCTCATTGATGTACATCATAATCCCGTCTTCTGAAGATACCTGCACGGTCTCACCTGATTTGTCAATGAGGTGATTGAGCAATCCCACTTCCTTTGTGTATGAATCAGCCAATTCCTGATGCGCCGATTTAAGCCTTTCATTGGCCTCGATCAACTCACTGGAACTTTCTCGAATCACAGTTTTCAAATGATTGATATCGCGATCATGGGTAACGTAGGAGTCATGAACCAAATCCAATAGTGCTTCCCATTGCGCATCGGCATCTAAATTGAGAGCTTTTACCTTTTTAATTTGCCTTTGAAGCAATTTATGGTATGTGGATTTCGGCGTCATATCAAGTCTTACAAAAATAAGGTAGGTATGGTCTATTCCGTTATATTTGTCCAAAATAAGATTTATGGCTCGTTTATTAGAAGGAAAAACCGGAATCATTTCTGGGGCATTAAATGATAAATCCATTGCTTGGAAAGTGGCTGAGTTGGCACACTTGCATGGAGCACGTATCGTATTAACCAACGCGCCTATCGCTATGCGTATGGGCGAAATCAATGGCTTGGCTGAGAAAATCAGTGCGCCAATTATTCCAGCGGATGCAACAAATGAACAAGATTTGGATAATCTTTTCACAGGAGCGATGGAACATTTTGGTGGGAAAATTGATTTCGTTTTGCACTCAATTGGTATGTCTCCAAATGTTCGCAAAGGCAAGCACTATACTGATATCAATTACGAATGGTACAAGCAAACATTGGACGTAAGTGCTATTAGTTTGCACAAAATGTTGGCAATGGCTTGGAAAAAAGATGCCATCAATGATTGGGGTTCTGTAGTTGCATTGAGTTACATTGCTGCACAAAGAATTTTCCCAGATTACGGGGATATGGCAGATGCAAAATCGTTGTTGGAGTCTATCGCCAGAAGCTTCGGATACCATTACGGAACATCCAAGAAGGTACGTATCAATACGGTGAGTCAATCGCCTACAGTGACAACCGCTGGAAGTGGTGTAAAAGGTTTTGATGGTTTCATCAACTATTCTGAAGCAATGTCCCCACTTGGAAATGCAGATGCTGAGGCTTGTGCGAATTATTGCGTAGCCTTATTCAGCGATTTGACCAAGTATGTCACCATGCAGAATTTGTTCCATGATGGTGGGTTCAGTAATACCGGTGTTACCCAACCTGTAGTGGAGAAATTTGCTACTGAAGAGTAGACAATTGTAGAAATGATTTTCGGAAGCCGTTGCTCAATAAAGCAACGGCTTTTTTCTTTTCAGAAGCGGGTAATGATGCGGGTGGCCCATAAGGAGTTTTGTTGACATCTATAACAAACCATTTTCCTGAGTTTTGATCTTGAAGAACATCTAATTCGCAAAAATCACATTGTATTTTTTGACAAAATTGAATTATTAGATTTTGAATAGCCTGTGGGATGATATTTTCAGCGCAAATTTCAGCTTCAAAAGTGTCGTTGGTGAATCTTTTTTCTAAGGTTTTATATTTTTTATAAATAACGGGAATCGAACAGCCCATAACGCAAACGCGATAATCAAAATAAACATCTAGTCTGTTTTTATCATGGTTATCTATAACAACTTGATAAACCTTATTATCATCCACGTTATCTGTTGGACATTGGATAATTCTTCCATCATGTTTGGCATTTTCATCGCTTTTGCAAACACAATATCCTATATGGGTTTTTGGATCTACAGACATGCCATATCCAAATACCTCTTCTTGTATTTTTTCCACATTTTTTTTACTGATGTCAACACAATTAAAATTTAATGCTGAAGACAAAAGATAGGATGTCCCTAATGCTGTTTTCGTTTGATCATCAAACCAAATAAGAATTTTATCGGTAGGAGATTTTTTCTGTCGGATGCTCAAATTCAAATAGGAAGCGATTTTATATATCGTTGTTTTCTTGCTGGGCATAACAGGGCCAATCCAAATTGTTTTTGACCGAAAACCATTGCGAATCCATGTTTTGAGGTCTTTCAATAATTCTCTGAACTCTTTGGTGAAAATATCAAATTTGGCAACCTTTTTTGAGTATACGCGTCTGTAATTCAAGATGTTAACATTAATAAGTGAATCTTCTTTACTAAGTAGTTATCAACATTAGTGTGCATTTGTTTATATTTGTAGTTGATAGATACCATTCCAAAACCAAAATTAGTGGATAATGAGTAGTCATTTTAATGATTTTTTAAAGAGAGTTTCAATCGTATTGTTGGCTCTAATGGCTGTTAGTTCGGTCGCTCTAGCTGTTTCGAACCCGAACAGCGAGATTACCGTGATGGATGATGTGGAGGTGGATTCGCTTCCAATTGTGGCTGAAGATCAGATTCAGTCCTTGTGTTATCGCGATTTTGATGGCGATGGTTATGGCCGACCCAATTTGAGCTACAACTCGCCTTCGGGAATTTGTGTAGCAGGATTCGTTTCCAATAATTTGGATTGTAACGATTTGAATGCTGCTATCAAACCCACAGCGACAGAGGTCTGCGACGAAGTAGATAACAACTGTAACAGCACAGTGGACGAAGGTTTTGCCGCTACTTTTTACTATTTGGATGTGGATGGTGATGCATACGGCGATATCAATATCGCTATCGACGGAAAAGTTTCTTGCCCAGTACCTTCTGGTTTCGTTTTAAACGATACAGATTGCAATGATGGCGATCCAGCCATCAATCCAGGTCAAGCAGAACTTTGCAATGGAATCGATGATAACTGTGATTTGGTCATTGACAATGGTTTTACACTTTCTAATTTTTATTGGGATTTTGATGGTGATGGTTACGGAGATGCAACGCAAATAGTTCAAGCTTGTGCAGCGCCGGTTGGTGCTTCTGCTCTTTCTACCGATTGTGATGACAACAACAACTTGGTTTATCCTGGCGGAACAGAATTCTGCGATGGTTTGGATAACAACTGTGATGGAATCATAGACAACAATGTGGATGCAGATGGAGATGGATTTTACGTTTGTACGGGAGATTGTGACGATGGAAATGCCGCTGTGAATCCCTTGGCTACAGAAGTATGTAATTTTATTGATGACAACTGCGATAGTCAAATTGACGAAGGTTTTGATGCTGATTTGGATGGTTATTCGACTTGCGCAGGCGATTGTAATGACGCAAATCCTGCTATCAACCCAGGGGCTACAGAAATTTGCAATGGTATTGACGACAACTGTAATGCATTGGTTGATGACGGCGCTTTAATCACATTCTATTTTGATAATGATGGGGATAGCTATGGAGACAATGGGCTAACCATTGATGCATGTACAGTTCCAGTTGGATATGCACTTGTGGGTGGCGATTGTGATGATTCTGATGCCGCTATTAGTCCTGCAGGAGTGGAAATTTGTGATGGATTGGACAATGATTGCTCTGGTGGAATAGATGAGCCGTTTGATGTAGATGGTGATGGCTGGTCTACGTGCGCAGGCGATTGTGATGATAACAATGCTTTGATCAACCCAGGAATGGTTGAAGGTCCAATGGTGCCGGGTTCTTGTGACTTTATTGATAACAACTGTGATGGTGTGGTAGATGAATTCTGGGATCAGGATTTAGATGGCTTTACAGTTTGTCAGAACGATTGTGATGATTACAACGATCAAGTTTTTCCAGGTCAAGTAGAAATTTGCGATGGTGTTGATAATGATTGCGATGGTCAAATTGATATCAATGCGGTGGATGGTTTTATTCAATTCGCAGATACCGATGGTGATACTTTTGGCGATCCGAATAATTCGATCGTCGCATGTACATTGCAGACTGGGTATGTATTGGACAATGCGGATTGTGATGATACCAATGCGACCATCAATCCGATTGCTGCAGAAATTTGTAATGGAATAGACGATAACTGTAATACCATCATTGACGAAGGTGTTACCACTGTTTTGTTTGCGGATACAGATGGAGATTCCTACGGAGATCCTCTGAATTTTATTGATGGATGTGACCCCACGCCAGGATATGTGTTGGACAACAATGATTGTGATGATACAAATGCAGCAGTCAATCCTGGGGCAACTGAAATTTGTAACAATATTGATGACAATTGTGACGGTCAAATCGACGAAGGCGCAACAGGCAACACCTATTATGCTGATGTCGATGGTGATACTTTCGGTGATCTCAACGTTTCACAAGTAGCTTGTACGCAACCTGTCGGTTATGTTTTGGACAATACGGATTGTGATGATAACAACGTGGCTATTTTCCCAGGTGCAACAGAGGTTTGTAATGGAATAGACGATAACTGTGATGGTCAAGTGGATGAAGGTATCGCCATTATCACATGGTACTTTGATAATGATATTGATGGATACGGTGCTGCGGGAACAGATTCTTTGAATTGTATTCAACCTTCAGGTTATGTAAGTGCCAATGGTGATTGCGATGATGCCAATGCGATGGTTAACCCGGGCATGATCGAAGATTGTAATGGAATTGATGATAACTGTGATGGACAAATCGATGAAGGATTTGATGCGGATGGTGATTCTTGGACAACTTGTCAAGGAGATTGTGATGATAATAATGCATTGATGAACCCAGGAGCGGTTGAAGTTTGTGATGGATTGGATAATGATTGTAATGGATTGGCAGACGATGGATTTGATCAAGATTTTGACGGTTTTACAACTTGTCAAAATGATTGTGATGATTTCAATGATTTAGTCTTCCCAGGTCAAACCGAAATTTGTAACGGTATCGACGACAATTGTGACGGTCAAATCGACGAAGGTGCAATTGGCACAACTTACTTCGCAGATGTTGATGGTGACACATTCGGAGACCCTACGGTTTCTCAAGTAGCTTGTACCCAACCATTGGGTTATGTTTTGGACAACACGGATTGTGACGATGCGAATGCAGCAATCAACCCAGCAGCAACAGAAATATGTAACGGTATCGACGACAATTGTGACGGTCAAATCGACGAAGGTGCAATTGGCACAACTTACTTCGCAGATGTTGATGGTGATACTTATGGAGATCCGAACGTTTCTCAAGTAGCTTGTACCCAACCTGTCGGTTATGTTTTGGACAATACGGATTGTGACGATGCGAATGCAGCAATCAACCCAGCAGCAACAGAAATTTGTAACGGTATCGACGACAACTGCGACGGTCAAATCGACGAAGGTGCAATTGGTACAACTTACTTCGCAGATGTGGACGGTGACACTTTTGGAGATCCGAACGTTTCTCAAGTAGCTTGTACCCAACCAGTGGGTTATGTTTTGGACAACACGGATTGTGACGATGCGAATGCAGCGATCAACCCAGCAGCAACAGAAATTTGTAACGGTATCGACGACAACTGTGACGGTCAAATCGACGAAGGTGCAATTGGCACAACTTACTTCGCAGATGTTGATGGTGATACTTATGGAGATCCGAACGTTTCTCAAGTAGCTTGTACCCAACCTGTCGATTATGTTT
>CANFLZ010000039.1 GCA_947448135.1 Flavobacteriales bacterium | reverse complement strand
CAAGAAATGTTGGAAAAATGAAGTCTTCCACCACTGTATTTTAAGATCTCAAGGTCACGTTGAATTTGCATGTATTCACTTACATGACTTAATCCTTTGGTTCCCATTAGTGTACTCGTCCTGCCTTCATGGACCAAACCGCCTGGATTTAATTCATGATTGAATGGAAGAACGATGACCAATCCGTTAAATGTTTTAGAATATTCTAATGCTCTGGAAAGAAGAGTTGTGGAGATTGGGTTTTTATCATCTGAAAACGCAATAGCTCCAGCATTTTTCATGTCAAATATTTCAGAAAGCTGCTTTCCTTGCATTTGTTCTGAAATACAACCAATGGGGTGAAATCGAACATTGCTTTTTCCATTTTGCAAAATGTAAGCAACTTGGGCGGCTTGATAGGTGGGTGGATTGGAGGAGGGTACTGCAACAATGTCCGAAATTCCGCCTTTAATTGCCGCGTTACAAATGGAATGAAAAGTTTCCGCATCTTCATTGCCAGGCTCTCCAATTCTTGCTTGGCCATCGATCCAGCCGGGGGAAAAAAACAACTCTTCGCCTTTGATGACAATTGTACTTTTGCTTGGTTCAGGCAATTTTCCGATTTTCTTGATTATTCCTTTTTCAATCCAAACATCAGTCTTTTTCATGTGGAATGCACTGTTGGGGTCAACAATCGTAACGCCAAAAAGCATCGTGTTTTTTACATTTTCCATATTCCCAAGAGAATTGATTCGGTTAGTAGACACAATAGAGAAATTGATATTAAATACCACCAGTAATGTTGGCCGTCATCTAGTTTGCTCACATAACTGCCGATGTTTCCAACTGATTCAGAAACGATTTCAATATTGGTGTTGTCTGTTATTTGTTCTTTCATTGTTTGCATTTCAGGATCACTCCAAAACTGCAATTGTGATTCCTTGGGGTTGGTGTTGATGCCAATGGTGTAAACTACTTGTTTCCAAAACACATCATAATGCCCTCCCTCAGTGATATAATTTCCTATGGAGATTTCGCTGCTATTTCCAATGTTTCTGACCAAGGGTAAGATTTGAATATTTTTTTCGTGATGAATTAATTTCAATTGATCATTGCCTTCTAGGTTTAAATCTTTTAGAACCAATGGTTCTTTCTGACCCAATGTGAAAGTGAGGGGTTGTTCCAGGCTGGCCAGTTCGGACATTCTTAAAAGCGCAATTGGAAAAATACTATGACTAAACAAATTTGTGTTTGCATAGGAAATGTTGAAAATAAAGACGCTACCACTTCCCACAGGAATATCCATCAGCAATGGGCTATTGTCAGGATAGGTAATCGTTGTGGAGGCATTGTTCGGCGCTGTGAATTTGTAATGTGCATCAGAATAGGGGAGCTGAAATTTGTCTTTTGCATCAAATACATTTTTGAATAATGGAGATAACCAATCAATTTGGTTTCCTTGCGACTTTGAAGAAATTACAGTGCTGGTAATATTGTTTAACCCAATGGCCTCAAAGAAATTTTTATCGGTGCTTTTGGCATCAATGGAATTTGGAATGAACAAAAGATGAGCACCTTTCCTTACGGCTTCTATCAGAATAGATTGAAATCCAGAGCTCAAATCAGCGCTATTCTCAATAATCAAAAAATCATTCTTCAACCACTCTTGAATATTGACATTCTGAGCGTTGAAAAGGGTGGTTTGAAAATACGGATCATTTTGAAAAACTTTCTGAGCTTGTGAAACTCCGGAGGATACAATCCCAATTTTCTTTTGCTCTTTCACCTCGTATGAGAAGAAGTAGTTGTTGTCAAAAACGATGGGTTGATCATTGAGTATGATTTTGCCCAATTGAAATCCTGAACTTTGCGGAGTGATAGAAAAACTAATCACTTGTTGGCTGTTGGCCGGAATATCGCAATTGGTTACGCCCTTGTTCTGCTGATTGATGTTGATTTCACAACGCACGTTTTTATCTTGTTCCTTACCGCTATTTTTAAGCACCACAAAAAGTTTTTCTTCTTGCCCTATTGCATGGGCTGGTGTTTCGAAGTAAATACTGTCAACAAACACATTGGGAGTTTCATTGTTTTGAACGGGAATCCAACGCAATGAGATCTCTTTGTTGTTGTTTAATTTGGATAAATCGCCATTGTTTTTCTGAAAATCAGAAATCCAAAATGCCTTTTTATTTGCTGTGTTTTCTTTAAATAGCAAATCCTTTTGGCGTTCATAGACTTCATCATAGGAACGGGTAATGGAACAATTTTGAATTGATTGAATGATTTCAATGGCTTTGTCTTTGGTGACAAAGTGCTGTTGTATTCCGGAAAATTCATTGGAGATAATCTGAAAAGCATCGTTGTCGTTGTAGGCAAATACGATGTCCAGCGCTTTGTTTTTGGCATTTTCAAGTAAAGAAATTCCGTCCTTTTGATTCTCCATGCTGTAGGAGTTGTCAATGTAAATGGAAATTAATTTTTTACCGGAATTGCCTTGATCATTGGGTAGGATCGGCTGCGCAAAAGCCAAGACAATACAAGTCAAGGCCAATAAACGAAGCAGTAAGATAATCCAATGTCGTATTCTAGACTGCTTGTGGCTTTCTGTTTTGACTTCGCTTAAAAAAGAGGTAAAAGGAAAGATTAAAACCTTGTGTTTTCGAAAATTGAAAAGATGCACGATGATCGGAATCGAGAGGGATAAAAGCCCCCACAACATTTCAGGCCTTAGAAAGTGCATGCCACAAAGATAAGCGATGAAATTTTAGGATTCAATACGACCGTCCACCATTTTTAACATTCTGTCCGATTGTAGCGCCAACTTTTCGTTGTGCGTTACAATGACGAAAGTTTGGTTCATGGTGTTGCGAAGGCTAAAAAACAGCTGATGTAGTTCCTCTGCATGATGAGAATCTAGGTTCCCCGAAGGCTCATCAGCCAAAATAACCTGTGGGTTGTTGATCAATGCCCTGGCTACTGCCATGCGCTGTTGCTCGCCTCCTGATAATTCCGAGGGAGAATGTGATTTCCTTTCTGCTACATTCAGCAAACGCATCAAATCAAGGGCTTTTTTCTCAGCTTCTTTTTTCCCGACACCAGCGATTAAAGCCGGCATCATCACATTTTCGAGAGCGGTGAATTCTGGAAGTAGGTTATGGAATTGGAAAACAAATCCTATTTTTTGATTGCGAAAGGGATTTAATTGCGCATTGTTAAAAGCAAAAATATCTTGACCTTCCCAAATAATAGAACCTTCATCGGGTCGATCCAAGGTGCCTAATATTTGAAGAAGTGTTGATTTTCCTGCCCCGGAAGCACCCACAATCGCAACAACTTCCCCTTTTTCAATGGTCAAATCCACTCCCTTCAGGACTTCAAGCGTTCCGTATTTTTTCTTTAGATTTTTGATCGTAATCACATTGCAAAGAAAAGAAGGATTTCGCTTACCTTCGCACTCGAAAAATATTTGAACTATGAATATTCACGAGTATCAAGGAAAGAGCATTTTATCGCAATTTGGTGTTGCGGTTCAACGCGGATATGTTGCCTCAACCCCTGAGGAAGCAAAAGAGGCTGCTGTTCGTTTGCAGCAAGAAACAGGAACTGGTTGGTTTGTCGTTAAAGCGCAAATCCATGCTGGTGGTCGCGGTAAAGGCACTGTTACAGAAACAGGATCTCGTGGAGTTGTTTTGGCCAAGAACATTGACGAAGTACCTGAAAAGGCAAAAGCTATTTTGGGTGGACATTTGGTGACTTTGCAAACCAAAGAGTCTGGTAAATTGGTGAGTAAGGTCTTTGTTGCTGAGGATGTATATGCACCCGGAGCAAGCGAACCAAAGGAATTCTACATGTCTGTTCTTTTGGACAGAGGGCAAGGCAGAAATGTAATTGTTTATTCTCCAGATGGAGGAATGAATATCGAAGAGGTGGCTGAAAAAACACCAGAGCGTATTTTCAAAGAAACCATTGATCCCTTGACAGGTGTAACTGATTTCCAAACAAGAAAGATTGGATTCAATTTGGGTTTGAGCGGTGAGGCTTTCAAGCAAATGGGCAAATTTGTGAAGGCTTTGTATGCAGCCTATGTTGGTTGTGATGCTTCTATGTTTGAAATCAATCCTGTTTTGAAAACATCCGATGATCGAGTAATTGCGGTTGATGCTAAAGTTACTTTTGATGGTAATGGTTTATTCCGTCATCCAGATTATTTGGCGATGCGTGATGTTACAGAAGAAGATCCAATTGAAGTTGAAGCAGGCGCTGCTGGTTTGAATTATGTTAAGTTGGATGGTAATGTGGGTTGTATGGTCAATGGCGCAGGTTTGGCCATGGCGACAATGGATATTATTAAGTTGAGTGGTGGCGATCCCGCTAACTTCTTAGATGTGGGTGGAACCGCAGATGCCAAGCGTGTTGAAACGGCTTTCCGAATGATTTTACGTGACTCTGCTGTTAAGGCCATTTTGGTAAACATATTTGGTGGTATTGTTCGTTGTGATCGTGTAGCGCAAGGCGTGGTAGATGCTTACAAAAACATGGGTAATATTGAAGTTCCAATTATTGTTCGTCTTCAAGGCACCAATGCTGAAGAGGCAAAGCAATTGATTGACAATAGTGGGTTGGCTGTTCACAGCGCGATTACTTTGCAGGAAGCTGCAGATAAAGTAAAAGCGGTGTTGGCATAATCCAATGAGATTATCGTTTCAAAAAGAAAGCGCAATGGACTTACGTTCATTGCGCTTTTTGGTTTTATGGCCTCACAAGACTTCTATGGAAACCTGTTTGATGGATGTTGATTTTGAGGAATCGACACAGCATTTTTCATTGCGAAATGAGGGGGGGGAAGTATTGGCTTGTTGCAGTTTGCTGGCCGAGACCGCCAACTTTTTCAATCAGGATATACCGGTTCGATTGCGCGCCATGTCGGTGCATCCTGATTTCAGGAAACATGGGTTAGGAAAGGATTTGATATCGCAGGCCTTGGATGCTTATCCCACTAAATCTTGTTGGTGTGATGCGAGAGTCCTTGCAGTTCCTTTTTATGAGAAGTGCGGTTGGCGAATCGCTTCAGAGTCATTTGAAATACCAGAAATTGGGAAGCATTATAAAATGATCTACAATGAAAAAGGCGGGAATTAATCCCGCCTTTTTTTGTATTGAATGTCAAAGTTTAGTTTAAAAAACCATATTTATTGCTGTACATCAACATCTGTTGATCAAAACGTTCCATGTAGGTAACTTTCACATCTTTGATATTTCCTTTATCATCTTCGATCGGAACCAAAACGGGATTCATGAATCCATTGTAAGGAGGGATGTTCAATTGATTAGAGCGAATCATGACTTCTTTGTGAATTCTTGGATCAACTTGTTTACCGTAACCATCGGCTAATGCCTTAGCCGCGTTGTAATCTCCTTGTGAAGTAATTCGCTGCACTTCTTGTAGCAAAACACCAACGTATTTGCGGATGGTTTCATAATCTTGAATATCCAAATAGGTTTTTCCATCGCGCTCAACCATAACAATGGCAGGATTGGCATCTTTCTGCGCTTGTTCAAAAATCCAATTACAAATCCAAGCTCTGTTTCTCATATGAGCTTCTTCAATTTCTTCACCTTCTTTTAAGCGTCGCAATTGAACCAACATTCCACTTCGGAAATAACCATCGTATTCTGCCATTCCAACTTCAAGGCTTGGAATCAAGCCCCAATCCACCAATTGCTTGTCCATGACGAAGTAAAGTGCGACAAGGTCTGCACGACCTTCTTCAATGGTAGAAGCAAATTCTTTGAGTGTTTGAGAAGATGGAGCAACGCCATCTTCCAATTGGCCGCTCGCATGACCAATGACCTCGTGCATAGCTGTATGCATTTTTCCAGCCATTTCACCATGACGAATAGCCAAATCAATTTCTTTCTGATCATGAGCAAACTCTTGTAATATACCTGTTCCGCCGGCTTTGTTGTTGGCGTCCTCTATGTTACCTAAGCTTACACTTTTAGAACCGTGCATCGTACGAATCCATTGTGAGTTGGGTAAGTTTACACCAATCGGTGTAGATGGGTTGGAATCACCAGATTCTCCTGCGACATTTACTACTTTGTACGTAATCCCTTTTACCTCTTTTTTCTTGTGCTTGGGTAGGGTAGGGCTATTGTCTTCGAACCATTGTGCGTGATCCATCATGACCTTCATACGAGAACTAGCTTCGAAATCGTTGATTTCTACGATGGTCTCATATGATCCTCTGTTGCCAAGCGGGTCGTTGTATACTTCGACAAAACCGTGAATGAAATCAATATCTCCTTCTGTGGTGTGCGCCCATTGAATATTAAAATCATCCCAAGCTTTTAAATCGCCTGTTTTGTAGAATAGGATGAGCTTACGGAGCGTGACAGCTTGTTTGTCATTTTCTGCAACTTTCTCAGCTTTCTCCAACCAATAAACAACTTGCTCCAATGCCTTGCCATATTTGCCTCCTACTTTGTAAACTTCTTCGGAGATGATGCCGTTGGTTATCACCAAATCCGCATTGATACCGTAGGACAATGGAGTTCTATCTTCAGGTTTAATTTTACTGGCGTAATATTTCTGCGCATCTTCTGTGGTGATGCCAGGACCATAGAAATTGACAGAAGAATTTTCGACCAACCCCTTGGATGCATCTTTTTCTACTTTACGTGGTGCAATGGTAGGGTCGAAAATAACATTGATCAAATTTGGGTTGATTGAAGTCTCTGTTTGCTTGAGCAGCCCCATGAAATAATTTTGTGAAAACTGCGGCTGATGTTTCAAGTTGGAGTAATGGTGATGGATGCCATTGCTCATCCAAATTTGTTTCAGATAGGTTTCAAATGCCAACCATTCTGTGCTTTTACGATCGCCTGCATATTTGCTATAAATATTCTCTAAAGCAGAGCGAATAGCCAAGTTGTATTGACCATTTTGAGCCCACATGATATCTCTACCAGCCAAACCTGCTTGCGTCAAATAGTAAACAAGTTCTTTTTGTTTAGGGGTTAATTTGTCAAAATTGGGCAGCTCATATCTCAAGATTCTCACATCAGCAAATCGGTCTGCCTCGTATTGAAAGGCGGTAGCAGATTTTTCTTGCGCGGTGATTTCTAGATTTATGGTAGCTGTGAGCGCAGTTAGCACTCCTAAAATCCAAGTTTTTTTCATACTGAAATTATTTTTCAATGTCGAAGATAAGCTGTTTGTAAAATGCAATTTTTCAAGAAATTTCCATAAAAAGAGCAACTTATTAACAAATTAACAAGGTTCCTTTTTATCTTCGTGTTTATGTTAACATTAACCACCGCGGGTGTAAAGATTGAAGTGATAGCGAAGTACGAACCGGGCATCAGCAGCCCAGCTCTCAATAGTTTCGTGTTTTCATATGAGATTCATATTTCGAATACCAATGATTTTCCGATTCAATTGATGCGTAGGTTTTGGGACATTTTCGATTCTTCTGGCCATTGCAAAGAAGTCGAGGGAGCAGGAGTTGTTGGAGAGCAGCCTGATATTGCTCCTCATGGTACGTTTGTGTATAGTTCGGCTTGTGACTTGAGAAGTCCTCGAGGAAAAATGGCGGGGTATTATACCATGCGCAATCATCAAACGGATGACTTATTTATTGTTCGCGTTCCTGATTTTTTATTGGAAGTCCCATTTGTTTTAAATTGAAGATTGCTTCACAATACCAGAATAGAGTATCAAAAAAAAACCGCCTCGAAAGGCGGTTTTTTTAATTGAAGTATTCAATATTATTATCTTGGAGCACGCTCCTCAGCTACTTTAACATTGATACGACGTCCACTCAATTCGCTTTGATCCAAAGCAGAAATTGCTGATTGAGCATCGCTGTCATTATCCATTTCAACAAAACCAAAACCGCGAGAACGACCAGTTTCACGATCTTTGATAATACGCGCACTTGTTACGTTTCCGTAAGCTTGGAATGTGCTTTCTAACTCTTCTCTAGTAAGGCTGAAGGGTAAGCCTGAAACAAAAATGTTCATGTAATAAAAAATTAAAAATTAAATACCTACTCAGTGTAGGCTCAACAAATATAAACGAAATTTTCAAATTTGCAAGTCAAAGTACTCTTTTATTCTGAGCCCATGTTAATTTTGCGACATGGTCAATTCAACTGAAATACAGCAGCATTGGGAAAAAGGCGTTTCTTTTCAATCGTTTTTAGAACAAATTAATTTATTGCACAAGGACAATAAGGTTACAGGACATACCCAAAGTCAAGAGTTGTTGGATTATAGTTTGCTGAATGAGCACCGAATGAATCGAATCAATAAACAAGGAAAAGTATATCCGATCACAGGAGAAAAGGGTGAGTTGAGTAAGATCTTGGTAATAACTGAAGGTTGGTGCGGAGATAGTGCGCAAACTTTGCCTTTTCTTTTCAGATGGTGTTCATTGCGCAATATTGAATTGCGCATTATTGGAAGGGATGATTTTCCTGAGTTCATGGATCACTTTTTAACCAATGGTTCAAGAAGTATCCCAATTATGATTGGCTTGAATGTGACTAATCATGTATTGTTTCAATGGGGACCAAGGCCTTCTGATTTGATTGCATTGATGGAAGAATGGAAAGGTCAGGGGATTGTTAAACCGGAATTGGGTCAGCTGATGCATCAGTGGTACGCCAAGAACGCTGGGGAATCTGCGTGGAAGGAATGGGAGCAACTATAGAACAATCTTTATCTTTGCATTATGTACCCAACGCTATACCATGCATTTCTTGATTTGTTCGGAGTCGATATTCCGTTTTTAAAGTTGTTAAACAGTTTCGGTTTTTTTGTTGCTTTGGCATTCATTACCGCTTCATACATTTTGAAGTTGGAAATGCGAAGAATGGAAACTTTGGGGATTTTTCCCAATCAAAAAATAAAAGTCATTATTGGTGCAGGTCCGGATTGGACAGAAATAATTACCAATGGAATTGTGGGTTTTATCATGGGATGGAAGATTGTTTATCTTCTGTGGAATAGTAAACAATTGTTTGCTCATGGCATGGCACAACGCGCGTTGTTTACAACAGAAGGTTATGTGATATGGGGTGTCGTTTTGGGCTTGGGTCTTGCGGGTTGGAAATATTGGGAGGATAAAAAAGCACAATTGCCAATGCCCAAGGATGAGATTCAAATTCAACCTGCACATTTTTTGGTGGGTAGCATCACATTTGTGGCTGCTGTGGCCGGAATGTCGGGGGCTAAACTTTTTCATTTGTTTGAGAATCCCAAGGAATTTATAGCCTTTTTTACCCATCCGAGTTTAGAGGGATTTATTTCAGGTTTGACCATCTATGGCGGGATCATCGTCGGATCTATAGTTGTTTTACTTTATGCCAAGAAGAAAGGACTTCCTCTTTTGCAGTTGGCTGATGCTGCAGCTCCGGGGATGATCTTGGCTTATGGCATTGGAAGAATGGGATGTCAAGTGAGTGGTGATGGAGATTGGGGCATTGACAATATGCATGCAATGCCATCGGCTTTGTCTTTTTTACCCGATTGGTTATGGGCTTATGATTACCCCAACAATGTAAACGGAATGGGAGTGCCAATGATTTCGGGAAATGTATTTCCTGGTTATGGGACACATCTTGAAGTTCCAGTATTCCCGACTCCCTTATATGAAACGATTTTGGCAACAATCATTTTTTTGATTTTATGGGCCATGAGAAAACGCATCAAAGTGCCTGGGTTAATTTTCGGATGGTACTTGGTCTTGAATGGAATTGAACGATTTTTTATTGAGCAAATACGGGTCAATAATTTCGTTGATTTTTTGGGGATGAAATGGACGCAGGCAATGTTCATTGCCGTTGTTTTTGTGATAGGAGGATTGGGATTTATTTATTGGCGCAAAAAACAACATGACGGAAGGGCCTAAAGTAGCATTTCACACATTGGGGTGTAAGTTAAATTTCTCTGAAACCAGCGAGATCAGTAAGATATTGTCTGCTGCGGGATATGCCAAGGTAGAAATGGATCAGCATCCAGATGTTTTGATTCTCAATACTTGCAGTGTGACGGATCAAGCAGATCAGAAGTGTCGCAATATTGTGCGTCGCGCAATCAAATTGAATCCCGATATTTTTGTTGCAGTTATTGGATGCTATGCTCAGCTCAAACCTCAAGAAATTGCCGCCATCGATGGAGTAAGTGTTGTCTTAGGTGCCAATGAGAAATTTAAAATTTTGGATTACATCCAAGAACGCAGCGAAAAAGCCAAAGTTGTTGTAGGGCATATCAAAGAGGTGAATGAATTTGTTCCTTCGTTTTCTTCAGGTGATCGAACCAGAACTTTTTTAAAGGTGCAGGATGGATGCAATTATTTCTGTGCGTTTTGCACGATCCCCTTGGCCAGAGGAAGATCGAGAAGTGCTAATATTCAAGATACTTTGATTCAAGCCCAAAAGGCTATTGAAGCTGGAGCAAAAGAAATTGTTTTAACGGGTGTAAATATTGGTGATTTCGGCACTTCGCATGGTGAAGATTTGCTGGGTCTAATTCGTGAGTTGGATGCTTTAAATGGAGTGGAACGTTATCGCATTTCTAGCATCGAGCCCAATTTGCTCACCGAAGAAATGATTCAATTTGTAGCCAGCTCTAAAAAATTCATGCCGCACTTTCATATCCCTTTGCAAAGTGGAGATGATGAAATTTTGCGCGCCATGCGTCGCCGATATCGAACGGATTTGTATCAATCCAGAATTCAATTGATCAAGGAGTTGATTCCGGATGCAGCAATCGGAGTAGATGTTATTACGGGATTTCCAGGGGAAACAGAAACGTTGTTTTTAAATACACTTCAATTTTTGAAAGATTTGCCTGTTTCCTATTTGCATGTCTTTACGTATAGTGAACGCCCCAATACAACTGCATTGCGAATCTCTGAGGTTGTCCCTGTTTCTGTTCGCCAAGAGCGCACCCAGCAATTGAGAATACTTTCAGAAAAGAAAAAAATGGCTTTTTATCAATCATTCGCGGGGCAAAGTCGAACAGTATTGTGGGAGTCGGCTGATGACAATGGCCGCATGTCGGGCTATACGGATAATTACATTCGTGTGAGTCAGACCTTTGATATGTCAGCGGCTAATTCAATCGCCACTATCGCTCTGCATGAGGGAGACGTGCGATTTGAATATTAATTTTCCCGAATATTATTGCTCGAGATGGGGTAGCGGCAACCAATGTGTAACTGCATTGAAAAATAAATTGCTATTGCCTTCGCCTCCCCAGAAATGAACCCCATATTTCATTCCACGCTCGCTATTTTCTGGATAAAAGTTGGCGCAGAATTTCATAATCATCACTTCTCTCATTTCAAATTCCCCAGTTTTACCCGGCAAGAAAAATTTATTGTCTGGAACAAATACCAATACACGCTGCTCATCTTGCGGCAAACGGTCCAATACAGAAATCCAATCTTGGCTCATCCTATTTCCCAGTGAATACAGCTTGTCGCTTTTCTAAAAATGCATTGACTCCTTCCTTGTGATCTTCTGAATTGCCCGCTTCAAGCTGATAGTCTAATTCCAAACGCAATTGCTCAGGCAGTGAATGATTCATACTTTTTTGGAGAGCAAATTTGGTCAACGCCAATGCTTTCGTTGGCATTTGCGACAATTGAAGTGAAAGATTTTCGACTTGTGAATTGAATTCATCATCCGTCCAAGCGGCATAGATCATTCCCATGTTTTGGGCATCATCTGCCGTGATTTTCTCGCCCAGCATCATTTGAGCTATTGCTCGTTGGTATCCAACCAATCGAGGAAGAAAGTAGGTTCCGCCGCTGTCCGGAATTAGTCCGATTTTAGAGAAAGCTTGAATAAACGACGCAGATTTTTTGGCCACTACAAAATCACATGCAAGGGCAATATTTGCACCGGCACCAGCAGCAACGCCATTAACAGCAGCAATGACCGGTTTGGCCATTTGCGTGATTCGTTCAATGGATGGGTTGTACCCTTCTTCTATAATTTTTTTCAGCCCTGGACCATTCGGATCAACGGCTTCTTGTAAATCTTGTCCTGCGCAGAAAGCTTTGCCTGCTCCGCTGATTACAACACATCTAACCTTGCTGTCTTCAGCAAAATCTGAAAGGCTTCTGTTGAATTGGTCGGCCATTTCACGATTGAAGCTGTTGAATTTTTCAGGTCTATTCAAGGTAATGTATCCTACATTGTTTTTGATTTCTTGGTGAATGAATGTCATGATGATTTGGAATAATAATTTTTTCTACCCACCAACCTACGCAGAGTTATTTGGGTAATCATTAATATAAAGCTACTCAATATGAGAACACCTGGAAACATCGCCTTCCAAAAAGGTACGGCATCGTTGATGGGTAGTGCAGTCATCCAGAGCGCTGTAGAAGATTGTATAATGACCAATCCCAATATCGCAATGAGGAATGTCCACCATGGTTTTTGGCTTTCAGACCATTGCTGCGCAATGCTTCCAATCACCCATGCTGCCAACCATTCACCCAAATACAAACCAAGAATCAATTGAAATTGTCCAATTGGAAGATCTCCAAATGTTACCCAGTAAGTGACAAAGATGATTTGGTAAGCGATGGTGCTGATCAAAGCCAACTGCCCTATGGCAAAAGCGGCCAGCACAATGCCGGCCCACTCAAATGGAAGGATGGGCAAACCATCGATTTTATTGGGGATGAAATGAAAGCCAAAAATGATAATCAGCCCTATCAGCACACGGATGAGGTTATTGATTTTTTGACGCTGATGAAATTGGATGGATTGGAATAACATTGGAGCGAAGATAAGTCAAAATCACCCTCGTCTTTTGGGTCTAAGAACATGCGCCATGCCTGTGGTGAAGGCCATGATGGTGACTGATGATATTGGCATCAATACAGCGGCGATAAAAGGATTTAACTGTCCTTGCACGGCATAGGAAAGTCCTATCAAATTGTATAACAAGCTAATGATGAAACTCCATTGAACAATTTTCTTGTGTGTCTTTGCATATCGCAATATTTCAGGAATCATGTCCATTTGCTCGGCTTCTAAAATGACATCACAAGCCGGAGAAAATGTGTGCGCATTTTCGGTGATGGCCATACCAACATGGGCAGTCTCCAAGGCGCCAGCATCGTTTAACCCATCACCAATCATCAATGTTTTTTGGTTGTTGTTTTCAAAGTCAATGATGTGATTTTTTTTCTGCTCTGGACTTAGGTCATGGTAGGCATGGCATCCTTCTGGTAAAGCGGAAAGTATTTTATTTTCAAAAGGAAGAGGATCGCCACTCAATACAGCCATTGCGAATTTACTTCCCAAAGTATTCAGTGTTTGTGGAATGTGTGGTCTGATTTCATGTACCATTTTGACAGCGCCTATGATTTGATCATTGGCTTTGATCCAGACTGGTATACCTTGTTCTGCTTTATCGGATACATTCAGCCATGTTGAAGACCCAATTTGATAATGAATCCCATTTACTTTTCCCTCGACACCAAGACCCATGTGTTCATGGAAATTATCAACGATTGTTTTTATTTCCGGTGTTATGCTCGCGATGGCTTGGCTGAGGGGATGCGTACTTTGATTGACGATCGCATGGATGGCGATTTGATCGACATGTGTGGGTTGAATGATAAAGGAAGCTTTTGCATCTTTTGAAGTGAGGGTTCCTGTTTTGTCCCAAACGATTTTTTGGATTTGTGCCAGTTTGTTTAAGATCGAAGCATTTTTAATATGACATCCCCAACGTTGTAATTGTTTTAATACTGCTCCTTGTGTGAATGCGTTGGCCAGGAGCAATGCACATGGGCAGGCCACAATCAGCACGGTAGTCATCGCTTGGAATGCTCTGGATTCATCGATCCCCCACCAGTACCAACCGGCGGCCAATGAGAGTATGAATAAAAAGATGGTAAAGTTCCTAGCCCATGAATCTACCCAAGTCATTTTATTCGATTCTTTTTGGTGCGATTGCTTGTGGTTCCAAAGTGACGTGAGGTAGCTGTGTTCTACATTGGATGTTGAAATGAGTTCGATGGCTTGTCCCAATTGTTTTCCTCCAGCATATAGTTTGTCTCCTTTGGAAACTGCAATTGGACGTGATTCCCCCGTAACAAAAGAATAGTCGATTAATGCGTGATCTGATAATAGTTGGCCATCACAAGGAATCATTTCGTGCGCATGCACTTTGATGTGGTCTCCTTTCTGAATTTCAGATAATTTTTTCCATAGCGTTTCACCATCCATTGAAATCGTCTTACAAGACAATGGGAAAAAGCTTTTGAAAGTTCGGGAGAAATGCAGTTGCATTTGTGTCGTTTCTTGAAAGTAGCGACCAATGAGCATGAAAAAAATAATGCCAGTTAGTGAATCAAAATAGCCACCTCCAGTTCCAGAAAAAACTTCGTAAGTGGATCTTCCAAAAGTTAACAGTAAGCTTGCTACAAGCGGGGCATCTATTGGTAAGGTGTTGGCTCTTAAGCCTTGAATAGTTTTTACAAAAAAGGATCTTGCACCAAAAATCATCGCTGGTAGGCTGAGTCCAAAATTGATGCAGCGAAATAACTGTGTCATTTGTGGCATGTCATCCATTTCTAAATGGAGATACTCTGGAAAACTAAGCAGCATGATGTTAGCAAAGCAAAATCCGGAGATGCCTATCGCGATCCAATATTCACGTTTTATTTTGATGGTTAAATCTTGCGTGTTTTTTTCGTGGTCTAGTATGGGCTCATATCCAATAAAGGACAACCACTCAATCAGATTGCGAAGTGAGATAATTTCAGGGTTGAAATGGATGCTAATTTGTTGTTGAGAGAAGTCTACTGAACTTTGATAGATTCCCTCTTGTAACTGCGGCAATTTTTCGAGTAAATAGACACATGAAGCACATTGAATGTGAGGGCTTTTAACTTGTATAAAGGCTCTGTCCTTTTGATAGAAACCATAAAATGCAGCAGCATTGCTGGGATCGTCAAGAAAAGCATATTTGTCTTTTTGAGGTGCCTTGCTCAGTGGTGAGCGCTTGCTGTCATCGTAAAAATTGCAGAGCTGATTGGACGCTAAGAGCATGTAAACGGATTGGCATCCATGACAACAAAACGAATGGTTGTCGTATGAGATATTAACGGAACCTAGATTTTCGCCACAATGGTAGCAGTTATCCATGATTTATTTTTTTCGCTCCAATTGCTCACTTAACTCTCGTCCTTGTTCGTTTTGAAAAGCCAAAGTCCATTCATCAGTGACCGTGGTTTCTAACCAAATCCCGCCACTTTTTCTAAAAACTTGCACCCAGAGCCCAAATTGATCCGCGATGAGTTTTTCTAAATCTTGAACAGTAGTTTCGTCGCTGAAATGAATTTCATGCGCTGCAATACCACTCGTAATCTCTTTGATTTTTGGATTGTGGTTGATCATTTCTTTCTTTGTATTTCCTTGGTGAGCTGCGTGAGGCGCACTAAAAAACTCCCATTTTAAGTAAGGAAAGTACTGTCCAAAATTGGATTTTAACTCATCGATGCGAGTCTCTGTTTGGATGGAAATGGTAAAGTTCTTCACAATTCAAATTATAGAAACAAAGGTGAAATTGCTTCCTGACTTAGGCTTTGAGGCAAGTCATTATCATCAATGACAAATGTCAATTTTGACTAATCTTCTCTTTGATTTTGAATTTGATGGAGTTTAAAATATTTCCCCTTTAATTCCATCAGTTGCGAATGTGTTCCTTTTTCAATGATTTTCCCTTCTTCCAATACGATGATTTGATTGCAATTTTGGATGGATGATACGCGGTGAGAGATAAAGATTGTGGATCGTCCGTTCATTCTTCTTTCTATCCCTTTTAAAATTTTCTCTTCAGTCGCAGTATCTACAGCGGACAAGCAATCATCGAGCATCATAATTTTAGGCTGTGTGATGAATGCCCTAGCGATAGAAATTCTTTGTTTTTGACCACCACTTAAATTAATCCCCCTTTCACCGAGTATGGTTTGCCATCCATTTGGGAAGGAAAGTATATCATCCAGAACTCCCGCATCCTTGGCGGCATTTTCCAACTCTGTTTGATCCCATTTTTCTACACCAAATGCGACATTGTTTTGAATGGTATCGGAAAATAGAAATATCTCTTGAGGAACCCACCCCATTGCTTTTCTCAACTTGAATAAATCAAAAGATTGAATCTGCGAATCATCAATAAATATCTGGCCTTTTTGAACTTCCAAAGACCGAGTCAGTAATTGTAAAATCGTGGATTTTCCCGACCCTGTTTTTCCAATAATCCCCAAGGTTTCTCCGGGTAGAATTTCAAAGCTGATGTCCTGAATGGCTTTGATTCCGGTTTCCGGATAGGTGTAACTGACATTGGTGAAAGTAATTTTCCCTGTAACATCTTTTTGATGGCTGGGTGTATTGGCAATTATCGGCTTGGCTTGCAAGAATTCATTGATGCGGGCTTGGGAAGCCTCTGCTTTTCTAACAAGCGATGTAACCCAACCGACACTGGCAAATGGCCATGTTAGTTGATTGACATAAAATACAAATTGAACGATGGTTCCAACTGTAATGTTACCAGCTTGCACTTGTTGCGCGCCAATGTATATGGTTAAAATAGTGCTTAATCCAACGAGTATACTGATTACGGGCATGAATAGCGCATCGGCTTTGACCAAATGCAACTGCTCTTGCTTGTACGTATCACTCTCTTTAGTAAATGATTGAGCCAGATATTTTTCTCTGGCAAAAGTTTTCACAACACGAATTCCGCTGAACGTTTCTTGGACAATTGTGCTCAGCTTGCTTTGTTGTCTTTGTACTTTCTCTGTTCTTTTATTGATAATGGTACTCACGTAAAAAATTCCAATCATCATAACGGGTAATGGCCCTAATGTGTACAACGTCAAAGTTGGATTGATTTTCCACATGACAACAGCGCAAAGTGTAATTAGTACTATCAGATTGATGGTGTACATCACCGCGGGCCCGATGTACATTCTCACTCTTGATACATCTTCGCTGATTCGATTCATCAAGTCCCCCGTTCTATTTTTTCGGTAAAAGGTGGCATCTAAATTTTGGTATTGTTGATAGATCTCGTTTTTTAAATCATATTCAATGTGTCGGGACATGACAATCAGACTTTGTCTTTGATAGAATAGAAAAACACCTTTCAGCGAATAGGTAATGATGTAACCCAAGGATAGAATGATGCCAATCGTCCATGCCCAACTTTCTATGTTGTTGGCATTGATTGTAATCTCTTTTCCCCAATGGCTGAATGCGTCGAACAACTGAATAAAATCCGGTGTTTCCAATTGGTATTGTCCTTTTTCCCAATCTCCTTTGTGTGCAATAATGTTGTACAGGAAATCAATTCCTTCTCCAATAATTTGTGGAGCGTAAACATTGAAAATATTGGTGAGAGTGATGAATAGAAAACCAAGGAAAAGCCTTCCTCGGTATTTCCATAAATATTGGTTCAGGTGTTGGAGTGCTTTCATTAAAATTCGAAATTCCAGGTAATGCTGGGTAGGATAGGGAATAAGCTGACTTGTTTAGCCTGCACTTGGAAAGTGCCAGCATTTGCATTTCCGGTGGTATTGAAATAAATGAAATAAGGATTCATTCGATTATACAAGTTGTAAATAGAGAAGTTCCATGAACTCTTGAACAATCTTTTATGCGACAATGGATTTGCTTTTATTTCATCTTCTCTTTTGATTGTCTTTTTGGAAATGACATTAAATGAAATGTCGGCGCGATGGTACGGAGCCATGCGGAAACTGTTTCGTTTCCCATAGATATCAATTACTTTTCCTTCGTAGAAATAGCGCGCTAAAGGAAGTGTTATTGCATTTCCTGTTGCATAAATGAAAACAAAACCGATATCCATTCTGCGGTTGACTTGATAGTTGCATACAAAATTCAAATCATGCCTTCTGTCCCATCGTGAGGGGAATGGATTGCCGTCATTGATTTCCTTGAATTGGCGCATTGTTTTGGCCCAAGTGTATCCAATCCATCCCGTCCATTGGCCCACGGATTTCTTGATGAAAAACTCAGCTCCGTAGCTCCATCCTTTTCCGAACCAAAGCAAGTTGTCGATATTGTCATTGACAGTTTGAGAGGGATCCGCACCTTCTTTGTACTCACTAATGTTGTACATGTTTTTGTAATATATCTCAACACTTGTTTCCCATTTGTCTTTGTCGAAATTTCTGAAATAACCAATGCTGTATTGATCGGAATATTGAGGCTTCAGTCGGTCTGTGCTGGGCAGCCAGATATCAGTAGGTAGTGAGGTGGGCGAAAAACTGTTCAAGTGGATATATTGATAATTGCGCATGTATCCCGCCTTGATGCTAGACTCATCTTTGAGCATCCACCGCGCGCTAATTCGCGGCTCAAATCCCCAATAGTCCGCTACCTTTTGTCCTTTGTCATAATGCACAACTGTTGGGACGGCACCATTGCCTTTGCCATTTTCGTAGATGTAACGATCGAATGATCCGGTGTGCAGAAAATAACTTTGTCTCAAGCCGCCATTGACTTTTAAGAATTCATTGATATCCCATTCATCTTGGATATAAAGGGCAGCCTCGTGTGAATTCAATCGGGTTGTATTGTCTAGCGAAAATTCTGTATCTCCGCTGCGGGCGTATGTATTGTTGGGAGTGAAAATGTGATAGGTATAATCCCAGCCCCATTTTACTTTGTGATTTGGATTGGGGAAGAAACTGAATTGTCCTTTCCATCCATAGTCACGAATTCCGCTCTTTAATCCAAAAGTGAAATCTGATTGACCGCCTTCAAATGAAAAGGTATAATCTGTGAAAGTGGCCATGGTGTGAAAGAACAATTTAGGGCTAAACAAGTGATTCCACCTCAAAGTAGAAGTTGTATTTCCCCACGGGATTTTTGTCGAGAAACCTGCATTGGCGTTGTTAAAACTAAAAACATCCCTTCCCAAATAGGCGCTCAGTGAAATCCAATCCTTGTTGCTCAATTTGTAATTGAATTTGGCATTCAGGTCGTAAAAAAAATATCCCGTTCCTTTGATGTTGGGATTTCGATTGATCAGAGGTTTTGCCAGATAATCGATGTACGTTCTTCTTCCAGAGATGATGAATGAGGAAGTGTCCTTTTTAATTGGACCTTCGACTGTGAATCGAGATGCTATAGATCCGACACCACCGGTTCCATGGAATTGCTTGTAATTGCCATCACGAAGTGAAATGTCCAAAACGCTGGAAAGCCTGCCACCGTAGGTTGGAGGAACTCCACCTTTGTATAACTCGAGGTTTTTTACAGCATCTGCATTGAACACAGAGAAGAATCCAAATAAATGTGAGGCATTGTAAACGGTTGTATTGTCTAACAATATTAAGTTTTGATCAATTCCTCCTCCGCGAACATAAAAGCCGGTATTCCCCTCTCCTGCGGATTGCACACCCGGCAGCAAGGCAATGGTTTTCAGAATGTCAACCTCTCCAAATACTACAGGCAATTTTTTTATTTGATCAATGGGCAATTCGATTTTACCCATGTCGGTGCTTTCTGTGTTCCTTTTTCGATCCGATTGAATAACCAATTCATTATTGGCATCGGATTCTCTCAAAGCGAACGTTAAAGTTGTGTTTTTGTCCAATTTGATGGTTACACTTTTTTTCTGATATCCTACAAATTGCGAAACAACTTCGTAGGTTCCTTTTTCCACTGTGAGGCTGTAAAATCCGTAAAGGTTTGTGGTTGCTCCTACTTGCAGGCTTGGAATTTGTACGATTGCGCCTACAATGGATTCACCTGTAATGGAATCACGAACTTCACCGCTCAGGGTATATTTCTCTTTCTTCTGTCCGGTAGATTCTAACTGACAAAAAAGTGAAATAAAGAATAGAATTAAACCTAAGTTTTTCATTGTGTGCAAAAGTAGTGGGTTATTTTTGTGGCCGATGAAAAAATCCTGTTTCTTAACTTTTCTTTTTCTCCTATTGGGTTGCACGATCCATCTTCAATTATGGGGACAAAGAGAAGTCGTTGCTGCACATGTTTCGCATCCGCCAAAACTGGATGGGATTCTGGAACCTGAAATATGGCAGGAGGCTCCGGTTGCGGGCGACTTCATCAGTCAATTGCCAGTTCCTGGATTGCAAATGCGTGAAGCATCAGAGGTTAAAGTAATTTATACCCAGGAGGCCATTTACATTGGCTTTAATTGTTTGGACTCTCATCCTGACTCTATCTTAAAACAGCTATCTGGCAGGGACAATGATGGCAATAGTGACTGGTGTGCCATTACGTTCAATTGCTACAAAGATGGTATCAATGGTTACACTTTTGCAGTATCTCCTTGGGGGGAGCAATGGGATGGTAGGGTTACAGGAAACAATGAGCCGGATGTGAGTTGGAATGCTGTGTGGGATTGCAAAGTAAAGATTACTTCGACAGGGTGGTGTGCTGAATTTAAAATTCCATTTGCAGCTCTTCGATTCCCAGCCAAATCGGATCAAGAATGGCACATCAATTTTGCCAGAGAAATTAGACGGTACAGGCAAATAGGTCAGTGGAATCCTGTTCTGCCAAACGGGCCTGGTGATTTAGCACAAATGGGCCATCTCAAGGGAATTACCAATATCAATCCCCCAAAACGTTTTTTCATGTATCCCTATTTGAGCGCTTATGCCAATTATGGCAAGAATCAGTCAAGCGCTTTTTCATACAATGGCGGAATGGATGTGAAAATTGGTCTTTCCGATGCATTTACAATGGATGCAACATTGATTCCCGATTTCGGACAAACAATCAGTGACCAGTTGATCCTGAACCTAACTCCTTTTGAAATTCAGTTCCAAGACAATCGTCAATTTTTTATGGAGGGAACTGAGCTATTCAATAAATCTGGAATTTTTTATTCTCGACGAATTGGCGATACACCAATGGGGGCTTGGGATGTTGCAGGGCAATTAAAAGATGGAGAGTCGGTGACCTCCAACCCGATGCATTCTCAATTGTTGAATAGTACAAAAATTAGTGGGCGCACAAAACGCAATTTGGGAATAGGTTTCATGAATTCAATTACGGCCTCTTCATATGCTACTGTTCGGGATAGCCTGGGAAATACTCGAGATATTTTGACACAGCCATTGAGCAATTCCAGTGTTTTGGTGTTGGATCAAAACCTAAAGCATAATTCATATTTCACACTAACAAACACCAATGTCACGCGTAAAGGGGATGTATTGGATGCCAATGTTACGGCTTACAATACCGAAATTAGAAATCCGAGCAACCGCTGGTCAATCGCATCTTGGGGAGCTTTCTCGCACCGCAAGGGAATGGAAATGTTTCAGCACAACGCCATCCTTCAAGATGGATTTACGCATGGTGCAAGTTTCTCAAAAATCAGCGGCAATTTAACCGGTTCTTTGGGGTACTATTTGGAAAGTGATCAATACAACCCCAATGATTTAGGCTATTTACAAGTGAACAATAGCCGTGGTCAATTTTTTAATTTGGGGTATAAATTGTTTAAACCTTTCGGTCCCTTCAATAAGCTTTGGAGCAGTTTGAATGTTGTTCGGGAATCGCTCTACGCGCCGAAACAATTTTCAAGTTTTAAAATCGATGCGGAATTGGGATTGAATACACATCGATTCACTACCTACAATATCAATTATCACGGTGAGCCGATTCGGGCCTATAATTATTTTGAGCCTAGAATCTGGGGAATGAAATTTCATGACTTCACAAGACACACCGGTGGTGGATGGATTTCTTCGGACTACAGAAAAAAATTGGCCATCGATGTTGGATGCGGTTTTGGAGTGTTCGGATTTCAAGATCGATTTGTCAGAAATTGGAGAGTTTCACCCCGTTATCGAGTCAACGATCATTGGATGTTGATTTACGTCTACAGCAGGCAGCAGCAATTTAACGATGTCGGTTTTTCAAGGTTTTCTGATGATGGTACGGAGCCCATTTTTGGTCGTCGAGATGTTATCTCCCATACGAATGTTTTAACCTTGGCTTATAGCGTTAATCCATTGATGTCTTTGAATTGTCGCGTGCGACATTATTGGGGCTTTTCGCGATACCATCAATTTTACCAATTGGATGCGCAGGGAGAATTGGTCAATACTGATTTCGATGGTTTCAATGGACAATCCGAATCATTTGTCAATCGTAATTTCAATTCCTTCACCATTGATTGCTTTTTAAAATGGAATTTCCGACCTGGAAGTGAATGCGTCGTGGCATGGAAGTGGTCTCAAATAGGAGAAAATAATATTGTTCCTGTTAATTTATGGGAGGACGCCACTTCTATGAATTACATCACCCCAACGGGCAGTCTTAGTGTTCGATTGGTGTATTTCCTTGATTATCGCCTGCTCACCAAAAACAAGGGTGAAGCCATGTCTAAATTCATGTGATGCAACCTTTCTTTTGTTTGTTAGTTTAAGTTATTAGAGAGTTTGAATGAATAGCGACCTCCAAAACATAGTTAGAGCTTGCAGTCGGCAGGAGAGATGGGCACAAGAGAAATTGTATAAGCAGTTTTCTGGATTGTTGTTCGCCATTTGTTTGCGCTATACCAAAAATCGGATGGATGCACAGGATGTGTTGCAGGAAGTTTTTGTAAAGGTCTACACCCATTTGGGAACTTATCAATTTGAAGGGAGCTTCGAAGGCTGGCTTCGAAGAATTGCAGTAAATACGAGCATTACGTTTTACCGCAAATCATTGAAGAAAGCAATGGAGAAGGAAGTAGGAGATGGTGCATTTGAAATTGTAGAGGAAGGCATGAATGTGTTGGGCGAATTTGAAATGAATGATATGTTGCATTGCATCGAGCAATTGCCTCACGGATATAGGACAGTTTTTAATCTGTATGTGATAGAAGGATATAAACACAAGGAGATTGCGGAAATGTTAAATGTGGATATCAACACCTCTAAATCGCAGTTGTCACGAGCCAAAGTGCAATTGCAAAAAGAGTTAGAAAAATTGAATTTAATTACAAAGGCATGAAAAGTAGAGAGAGTCAAAGCGGTAATTCTAATGTTTTTGATCAAATCAAAAATCATCAGGTGGATGCCCCTATGGACATCATGAATTCATCCATTACCCAAGCCAATAGTCAACTTTTTAAGAGGAAGTTGTTTCGTTGGTTGGGCTATGGAGCGGCCATCGTCTTGATAATCGGTGTGATTTGTTTTCAATGGCAAAAAGAATCTTCTACTGTTACAACGGCGAAAAAAGATACTGTAAAGTCAATCAAATCAGAACAAACCGAAGTAACCAAGTCACCCGTTAAAATAGAAGAGCATTCAGTACCTCAAACCTCATCGCAACCTGAAAAGTTGGAGTTGAAACAGGAGAATTCTGTTGAATCAACAGCAATAAGACCTAAATCCATTGTTGAGAAATTGAATTCGCCCGAGACGACTTTGGAAAAAGTTTCTGAATCTGCACCTAATCAGGCTGAGCAGGCGATAAATCCAGTTGTTCCAGTTGAGAAAGATGCGGTACAACCAGCAGAAACCAAACAAAAAGTAGATCGTACCGGTCAAAAGAAATTGAAGCTGAAAATTCCGAAGCGTTGATATGCGTGACCTCCGATATTTAATACTGACTATTGGGATTGTTGTTTTTTTCAACAGCCGAGTTTCTGCCATGAGTGGTTTGGATACGCTAATCATAGATGGACAAAAGGTATATATAGAGGAAGAGCAAGTTGACAAGGAAGATTCAACTTGGAGAACATTTAGCAGAAATGACTATCGCTTTTTGAAGCCGGCGGTAAAGTGGGGCTTGCAGATGGAGTTCGGCAGAAGTTGTATAAATCCATCATGGATAAACGATTCCATTGTCACAATCGTGTCCAACATGAATCCTAAAAACGTCACGCGAGAATATACCAAGTCATTTGCAATCAATGGATATTCTATGTTGAATCAGCATTGGGGAATAGGGACCGGATTCCAGCAAACACAATGGAATCGAACATCGGAATTGGTGGGTGCTGTTCCCCAAGGAGAGGAGGAACATGAAAAAGTATTTGGTTATTATTACAATCAACAAGGTTTTTGGATGGTGCAAAAAGTCGAGATTGATTTGGGTTTATTTGAATTGGATACTGT
>CANFLZ010000038.1 GCA_947448135.1 Flavobacteriales bacterium | reverse complement strand
GGATCAATTGCCCAAGTCAAACAACAATGATGTGGAGGTGGTAGCTGAAGAAGTGAGCGGAGCAAAGGTTAACGAGGAGACTGGTGAGTTGAAGTGGTTGATTGATTTGAATGCAGCGCAGAATGAGGAACGCATCATGCGATTCACAGTCAAGTATCCGCGCAAGTTTGTAATCGATTTGTAAAAGATAAAGCAACAAAAAAGGCCTTCTCAACGGAAGGCCTTTTTTATAGGGTGGAGGCCACAAAAGTTTGTTACCGAAAACTTGTGGTACTAAACTAATCGGACAAAGGTTACGTCTTTCTTCTGGGGTGAACAGATAGAAATGAGTTTAATTTAATGTTTTGGAAAACAAGGGGTTAAAAAAATATCTAAAATGGAAAAATAGGATTGATACTATTTTAAAGTTTCAAACGCTCTTTCTTTTCCTGCTCAATTTCGTCGTCAGTTTTGGGAATATAGATACCCTGTAAGAGTGCCTTTCGTAGCAGCTCAGCAGTGTTCTGGGCTTCAAGTTTTACGAGAAGTCTTGAGCGAATGGCATCAATTGTTTTTTTGGAGTAAAACAGAACTTGTGCAATTTCATGGCTCTGCCATCCATTGCACGCCAATTCGAGCACCTGCAATTCGATTTCGCTCAGGTCGATGCGCTGCGCACCATCATTGGGTTTTGGGCCTTTGAAGAATTGTCGACTCACATCGTCATTGACATGAAAACCTTGAAAATGTACATTGTGAATCGCATCAATAATTTCTTCGAAAGGAGCGGTTTTCTTGAGGTAGCCATTGGCTCCATTTTGCAGAGCGTCTTGTATAAAGTTGACCTCTGTGTGCATGCTCAAGATGATTGTTTTTACGGATGATTGATTTTGTTGCAGCGATTTCAGCACTTGAGCACCATTGAAAATGGGCATTTCATAATCCAGAAGAGCGATATCGACATCGTTTTCCTGCAACAGTTCTAGAAACGATTTCCCGTTTTCCGCTTCAAAAATAACAGCGATACTTTTTTCTTTTTTGATGAGCGCAAGCAGTCCTTGACGAAAGAGCGTGTGATCTTCGGCAATTGCGATACGAATGGGAGATTTGGCTTTACTCATGGTGGATAAGCGCAAAAATAAAAAACCTCAGGAAATCCTGAGGTTTTTTTCGTAGCCCGTAGGGGAATCGAACCCCTGTTTACAGAATGAAAATCTGCTGTCCTAACCCCTAGACGAACGGGCCATCGTTCGCTTTAGCGGGTGCAAATATATGAATGAAAAGATGTGAGGCAAATTTTTTTTTCCTTTTTTCAAAAAAAATTACTTCTTAGTCAATTCTTCCTGAACAAACTCCTCCAATTTACTGCGTACGATCAATCTAGAAACAACCTTGCCATCCTTGTCCAGCGCGATGAGCGTGGGTGTGCTGGGAACGGGATAGTGATTATTGAATTCCTTCCGGACCGCATAACTCAAGAAAACATCTTTCCAAGGTTGGGGATGGCCTTT
Source organism: Flavobacteriales bacterium (assembly GCA_947448135.1). GTDB lineage: Bacteria > Bacteroidota > Bacteroidia > Flavobacteriales_D > Sanyastnellaceae > CAMCTV01. The sequence goes on along the minus strand of CANFLZ010000038.1, from coordinate 23,167 downwards.
GACATAATTGCTCCAGTCTTCTTCCGTCTTGTCAATGGAGATGGCATACACTTCGAATCCCTTATCGTGGTATCGGTCGTAAATTCCTTTTAAAATTGGCTTGAATTCTTCGCAGTGGTTGCAACTGCTTTTCCAAAAGAGAATCAACGTCAACTCATTTTTCTTGCAAGTCTCTAGCAAGGAGATTTTGTTGGCATTAATGTCTGGGAGTACCAAGGGCCAAGCTTTTTTACCCGGCTCAACTGCTTTCAAACTCTTGACAAGTTGGTCGGTTTGTGTGGTGTTTTCGTGTCCTTCGGTGCAATCTTGGGCGTAATGACTGATCAAATAGGTGAGCCCTTCTTCATTTTTATATCCCAGCATTTTATCCAATAGATATTTGAAGAGGAATTGATCGACTTCCTCAAGTCCCCCGGAACGAACCATTACACCATCGATAAAGTCTATCGCATAGGAACTGTTCTTATCGTTTTGAAAATGCTTGAAATAGCGCTCAAGTGATCGGATAAAAAGGTTGTGATTCAAAGCGCCTGTTTCGTAGTAAGGTAGTTTTGAAATGCCATAACGGGCATAAAACAAGCTATCATTTAAGTCGGCTGTTTTCTCAGTAGGATAATCCTCGCGAAGCGGCTGATAAACCAAATCAGCAACGATATCCCCAACAAAAGTGCCGCGATGTTCAGCAGCTGTTTTTTTTGCTAAAGCATTGCTTTTGACTTGCGCATCGTGAATAGCAATGGGATTTTTGGGAGAAGCCTGACGAAGTTCATCGTAAACGATGAATTGGCTCATCAATGGAAAATACAAATTGTTCTCTGGTGAGTTGGAAACCACAAGAGGATTACCCTTCATGGTATTGTAATCTATGGTAAATTCAAATGTTGTGGGTTCTTTGGGACGACTCAATATGATAAAGTCTGACCAAGTGGTGGCATTTTTGCCGGTTGCAAATCGGAAGCGATATTGCCCTTGAGATGGTGGGGAAAAAATAAAACTCACTTTTCCCGCGGCATCCAATGCCTTCATTTCGATTTGCTTCCATTCTTGGCCATAGATGTACTCCAATATAACCTTGGTATTGGGCTGAGGAACCTGATTGAATTGGGCGCGAACTGTAACTTCTTGCGCTTGCGTTGCTGTAAAGGACAATATCCAAAAACAGCAGAAAATAAAATGTTTTTTGAATTTAAACATGTTGCGAACTCTTCAATCTTCTTGCCAAAAAAAAGGAGGAATTAATTCCCCCCGTTTACATCATAGGTATGGTTGCCAACGGTAACGGTTAATCCATTGTTGCATTCTCCAGTTCCCCAATCAATCGTGCGTGTGGCGCCTTCTTCGGGATCCAAAGTCATGACCCCTTGGACAATCCAAGCGCAGCCTACTTTGGCAACCAAATCTTCTTCGATATTCATGATATAGGAAATGCCATTGCGATTGACACCGGATCCATTGCCTGTAATGTGATAAACATCGTCCCAAATATTAATAGGGGTGTTGTATCCTTCTGTCCAAGTTCGGGTGCGAACGCCGTTCCATGAGGCCGTCCATTCACCATTAGGAGCAGTGATTTGTGCATCCACGGTTACCGAAAATAAGGGCTGACCATTTTGATTGAATCCTTGATTGACGATGGTTTTTGTTCCATTGATGCTATATCCATCAATGCTAAAATTCTGAGGATTTACAGTAATAATAGTTCCTTCGGTGCGATATCGTCCTGTGTACGTGATGTAGAGAATTCCTTTTCTCACGCGACCGTCATTTCCCGCGCAATCATCTTGACCAAAATCTACCACAATGGATTTGGGCGATGAATTGGTGTCGATGACGATGTTGTCAACGCAAGTATTATCAAACAACTTGATGCCTGGCGTTTCAGAGGAAATTTGGTCTACAGTTTTGAACATGTCATCAAAAAGACCTTCTATCTGATTGTGATCCTTGCTCGTGGTCATGTCACGTTTATCACGCCATTTGGAACATGAAACGAATAAAAGAGTGGTGGATAAAAGGAATATGACTTTTTTCATTCTGTATTACTTGGATTGTTTATTGAAAAACTTTCTTTATTTATCTGCTTTTTTGTTTCTGCGATTTTTTTTGCGATGTGGGCGTTGACTCTCATCACTACGAACTTCTCCTTTGTTCTTGCGTTGACCTCTTTTCTTGTCCAATTCCATCACTTTCAAAGTTCGATCTTGACCCAAGAAATCATAGCAGTTTTTGATGTATTGCTGGCGATTTTTGACCATCGCGATTTTCTCGGCATCGATATCTTCCAGTGCTTTGAAAAATTCTTTTTTGCTTTTTGACTTGCGCAAAGCCTCTTGCGAAGTTTTTATTTTCTGTTTACTGGCAGATTGCTGCTCACGAAAAGTTTGTGTAAATGGCCAAAACTTTTCAGACTCCTCAGAAGTTAAATCCAAAGCTTTGATATAGTGCTCTTTTTGTTTTGCTTGGTCATCATTTGGCTTCAGGTTTTCTTTTTTTTGCGCCTGACTTACCAATGAGAATCCGATCGCAATGATCATCATTAATCTTTTCATCATCTGCATGGAATTTCTATTCTACTAATATATCAAATAAAGTCAAAAACACAATTGAATTAACAAACCGTTTTGATGGATTTGAATTTTATAGAATCAACTTTAATCCTTATGTTTGTTTCTAAAGCTAAAGATACTATGAACGGTGTATATGTTATCGGTGAAATAGGCCAGAATCACAATGGTTCGGTGGATATTGCGAAGTTGATTACCGAAGTAGCTGCGCGTCCTGTCCAAGAGAATTTGTTTGGTTTGACTTTGCGTCCTATGGATGCAGTGAAAATGACGAAACGAGATTTGAAGGAGGAGTTGTCCCAATCACAGATGGATCGTCCATATGCTTCGGCTCATTCCTTTGGGGCTACATATGGTGAGCATCGTGCATATTTGGAATTAACGAATGAAGAGCATTTTGAAGTTTACAAGCACGCCAAAGCATTGGGTTTAGAGTTCGTAGAAACTTTATGCGCTGTGGGATGCTTGAGTATGCTAAAACTTTTCACGCCTGATCGATTAAAAGTTGCCTCTCGCGATTTGACCAATCTACCCTTGCTGAGCGCCTTGGGTGAAACAAGAATACCCATCATATTATCAACGGGGATGGCCGGTCAAAAGGAACTAGATGACGCCATTGCAGTTGTGTCAAAACACCACAGCGATATTTCTATTTTGCATTGTGTATCGGAGTATCCTACGCAACCACAAAATGTCAATTTGAATACGATTCGATTTTTACAAAAACACTATGGGCAGTATACCATTGGATACAGCGATCATACCATTGGTATCGCTACACCGGTTGCTGCAGTGGCCATGGGAGCGGAAATCATAGAGAAACACATTACGTTGGATCGCAACATGAAAGGAACGGATCAGGCTGGCTCGTTGGGTATTGATGGCATGAACCGAATGATGCGGGATATTCGAATGTTGGAAATGCAATTTGGAGTGGAAGAGATATTTATATCGGAAGGTGTAAATGCTGCTAAGGTGAAATTAGAAAGATCAATCGCTACAAAGCGTGCGATGAAGGCGGGCGAGGTCATCGCTGAGAGTGATCTTCATATGTTATCCCCTGGTGACGGATTCAAATGGGCTGATGTGAATCTTTTGGTTGGAAAACGTTTGAGTGTTGATATTCCCGCAGATGAAATTATTTATGCTTCAATGTTGACGGTATGATTTTACCCAAAGTTGTTTTTACAGATATCGATGGCGTTTGGACAGATGGCGGAATGTACTACGATCAGTCAGGCAATGAATTGAAGAAGTTCAATACCCGCGATAGTGCAGGTTTGTTGTTTTTAAGACAACTCGAAATTCCTGTAGTTGTGCTTACCGGCGAGGATACACAGATCATGCGTAACCGCGCTGAGAAACTAAAATTGGAATTTGTTTATCATGGCGTGAAGGACAAAGTGGCTGTAGCGAAAAGCTTCTGCGATGTGCGTGGAATTGAACTTTCTGAAGCTGCTTTTATGGGTGACGATTTGTTGGACTTGCCTCTCTTGAAAAGAGTTGGATTTTCCGCTTGTCCCTTGGACGCTGCTGCCTACACACAAAACTTGGTTCACTACGTTTCTCCTATTGCTGGTGGGAGCGGCGCATTTCGTGATTTTGTAGAAGAGATCATGCGACGCTCGGGTGTGTATCAAGACACCCTTGATCATTGGTTGAATAAATGACCCATTGGCGATTACATATTCAATTTCAATTGATTTTTTTGAAAGTGATTTTCTTTGGAAGAAATCGCACCAATGAACCGATTGGATGGGCATATCAAAAATTATTCAAATGCCATACTTTTCGTGTGGTGGGTGAGAATCCAGAAGGAGATTTTTGGGCTGTTTTTCGTTATTGTAAACGAGCAGCAGTCTTGATTTTAAAGCAAAGAAGTGGCGCAATTTCACTGGATTCCACTTCGGTATATTTTCACAAAGCAAAACAGGAAAAGGCAATTTCAGAATATCTAGAATTGGTTTTGAAAAGAAGGATTGTAGGTGTAATTTGTCGAGATACAATTCAAGTGAAAATGCCATGGGTTTGGCGTTTTGTGATGATGGCTCAACTTATGTTGATGACGCCATTTTTTATTTTGATTGGTTTTTTCTCTAAGCGTAAGTCAAGTTTTGGATTGGTATTATTGCAATGGGTAGAGAATAATTTGGTGGGTCAGATTGCAAACACTCAGCATGTCAGGCGGTTGTATTTGTTTGGCGGATATGAGAACGATCAATGTTTAACAGGTTTATTCTTGGAAGTAGCGGGAGTGAATTTGACTTTGGTTCCGTCACCTAACCCTATCAAGAATTTCTACAAACAGGTTGTTGCCAATGAGTTTGTATTTACTTGTCCATTTCAGCGAAAAGAATGGGAAGATATCAAAGGTCAGTGGAATGTTCTTCAAACTCAAAATTGGCCGCTGCCTGAAGCTAAGAAATTGATTCCATTTCTCAAAAACGGTGAGGCCAATCCCCGTCAAATTTCTTTCATGTCGCGTGGTGTTTGGTTGCGCAAGCTGCGAGGAGTGCATGGACAAAAAAGTAATTTGGATTTTCTATATGAGGAAAATTGCATGGAAGCATTGAGAGATTTTTTATTGATTCATCAAGAATTTCGGTTGCTGATTTTACCACATCCAATGGAGCGGATGTCAATGGAATACTGGGAACAAACACAGATTTATTATCGTCAGTTTTTTGAGGGTATAGAAGTAGTCTTTCCGAATGATCCCACCTTGCCATCCTATCAAATGTTCGATCAATCTTTCTTGTCTATTGCCTCAATTAGTAGTGTCAATATTGAACGTTTGTTTTGCGGATACAAGGCTGTATTTGCTCCCATTGGTGCTGAACATGAGTTTTTCTCTGGATCGTCTTTGGACCAAGTAGTGGCTAGAACAAGAGAAGATTTTGTCCAACTATTGGAGCGTGCCATTGAATTAAGTGAGAATGATTTTTTTGCTCATTATTGCCTGGAGGAATACCGGTATAAACCCGATTAATTTTCTTTCCAAGTTCCTTTTCCAACACTGCCAGGGTGAGCCAATAGCCATTTTTCAATTTGTCCACCAACTCCTTCTTCGGGAAGCTTAGTGTAGTCATTGATGTAGGTTCCCTGCGGGCTAATTAAAATAGCGTTTGGTATAGAGGACAAACAAAACTGATCTCGCAACTCAGGAATATCTCCGGCATACCACATTTGCGTTTTCCATTTTTTACCCTTGATAGCCTCCCTCCAGGCAGATTCATTTTCGTCCAAACTAATGGCTACGATATTACAGCTCTGACCAAATTGCGCGGCTAATCCTTCCATGGCCTGAACTTGTTTCATCGCATACCCGTTCCAACTGGCGTAGAAGAGGACGTAGGTTAATTTCCCCTCGCATTCGTGTGCTAAATGGGATTTATTTTTGTTGTCTTTTGCATCAAAATCATTCAGGGTCGAATTTTTCTTGCACCGATGACTGTTTTGAATAAGGTGCAAGGCAATGTCTCTGAAAATTTGCGTCTTGGGACCATCCGCTATCTGTTGCAAAATCGCATCATGCAAAATGGGTGAAATTTGATTTTTAGAAAGCATGTCTCGCAGGGCGATGAAATAAGCCATTTGACGATGATCGAAGTTGTTAACCAGAGGAAAGTGCTGATGATGAACTTCCAAACTATCCCACTGGCCGCTATTGAGTGCTTTTTGAGCGGATAAGAATTTATTCTTGGGTGAACTTGTCAACCAATTGCTGAACAACATCTCGGCACATTCCACATAACCCGGATGCTGAGGCAAGGGGGGAGTAGCGTTGAAATGTTGTTCGATGACTTGGGTAGGAGAGCCTCCTGCAACTAAATAAAGTTTGGCCATTTGATAGTTCCGCAATTGTTCCAGAAAAGGATATTTTCCTTTGGGAACTCGAAGAACAGTATCAGAAAAATGAGCTACCATGATCCTGAAATTTTTAATCTCAATGCTATCACGATTGTTCAAATCAGTGGGAAGTAAGTCTGGTTTGTTCTTGCTGTGTTTGATCAATGTAATACGCTGTGGTTCAGAACCAGCAAAATTTTGAAGCGCATAATCGTAGTAGTGTTGTTCTAAAAATCGATCGTATGATCGGTAATATTTTGCAACTTCTAGGTGGAGTGAATCGGATCCAGAGATGAAAATGGCTGGCATTTCAACTTTATCAAACCGAATAGCCATGTCTGCAGTCACTTCTGGAACCTCTATGTTGTATTCACCATTGGGCTGACCATAAAAGGTGATTTCCCAACGCCCATTTCTAATGTAAAATACGTTGCATGAAAAGTCAATTTCAGCGACTAGTTTGAATTCACCAACATCATTTACGGCACATCGTGTGAGTGTTTTGCGATGCAGGGAAATAAAATCATCGCACGCTTCTAAAGTGACATTTTGATTTTTAAAGGAACCAGCTTTGCCATGAATCGTGATTCCGAAGGATATACTGGTGCACAATGTACACAGTAAAATCAAAAGAAAACGAAGGCGTGTAATGAATTGCTTATCCATAAACAGTAATGTTCTTGGGCAAGAACGATGAAACGTCACCTTTATTTTTCATGATCTCTCGTATGATGGTCGAATGAATGAAGGCATATTGGGGATCGGTGAATATCAATACAGTTTCAATCTCCGGATGAAGGGATTTATTCATGTGAGCGATAGAGCGCTCGTATTCAAAATCGCCACCGTTGCGAATTCCGCGCAAAATGAAATGTGCATCGACTTGTTTGCAATAGTCGATGGTTAGGCCATCATATTGTTCAACGCGAACATTGTTCAGATGCTGCACGGCTTCTTTGCAAAAGTCAATTCTTTGTTCCAGGCTGAACATGTAATTTTTAGAGGTGTTGGTTCCAATGCCGATAATGATTTCATCAAACAGGGCAACTGAACGTTCAATCACATTGACGTGCCCCAGCGTAATTGGGTCAAACGATCCAGGAAAAACAGCGATTTTTTTCATGATGGATTTTTTGAGAAGAAACTAAAATGAACATGACCAAATTGTTTTTCTTTGAAGCAATGCGGATGTTGTTCGAAACGATGTTCTTTGCCATGTTCCAAGACTAAAACACCTTCTTCGTTGATGAAGGGTAAAATTAATTCAGGTAGCGATGCTAGTTCGGACAAATCAAAAGGTGGATCGGCTAAAATCAAATCAAAAGTTTGCGTGTTGGTCTTTAGCCATTGCATGCAATCAGCTTTGAAAACTTGTGCCTGTTTGGCTTCAAACTGTTGAAAGTTCTTTTTAATTTGAATGACATGACTCGCATTATTTTCAATGGCCGTAACGCGCAAAGCTCCGCGGGATACACATTCCATGCTCAATGCACCGGTTCCAGAAAAAAGATCAAGTACCGTAACATCTTCCCAATTGATGAGATGATGGAGCGTGTTCATCAGGCCCTCTTTGGCAAAATCAGTTGTCGGTCTGCCTTGAAATTTCTTGAGCACCGGCAGGGGATGACCTTTGAATTTCCCTCCAATTATGCGCATAATGTGTGCATTAAGATGGAATAATATTGTTCGGGATGGTGAATATCTGAAGGCACTTGAAGCCCCAAAGGAGGCGACCAAATTTTCACATCAGAATAGTATTGAGACAACAATTCAAGTAGTGGAGATTGGGCATCTTGACCCATCAAAACGATGGGCGTATTTTCTTCACCTTGGTGGTGTTGTAAACATGCAGAAATAAAGTACAAGGCATCTTCTGCAGATCTACAATCAAATTGATTCAATAATTTCCGTTGGTGGTTGACCATGTAATGAAGACACAATTTTTCAGATTCAATCCAAGCAAAAAGGCAAGTATTGTTTTCTTGAGGCGTTGTGAGTTGAAGCCAATACTGCACGGCTACAGTAGATTGAGATTGAGGAAAAAGTTGCGTCAATTGTTCTGCCCAATGTGCACTGCGGTAGACCAACATATTTTCTTCATTCGGCAATTTAGTGGCATGCAAGGATTGCATAGGGGCATCTGCCAGCCATGTTTGCAATTGATCTGGGTGAAAAAAATGAGCGGGAACCAAAGTCGAACTATCAGCAGAATAGCTAACCGTTACTTTGCGAAATAAAGGTTGTGTCCATCCCCAATTTTGCAAAGCTTGCGGCAAATCTTGCGGTAAAATAGGGTGATGAACCAACCACAAAGGCTGGTTGTTTTGAAAGTCAAAAATACCGATAATTACTCCCCTAGGATTGACATGAATCCCTAAGTGGAAATGATCCGCTTTTTCGGTCCATTCAGGAGCGAGCTGCATAGGATGTGCATAATCCGTGGAGAACATGGGCATAACTTATTTGCCTTGCGAATCTACGATATAGTGCCGTGTTTCCGTTCTTTGCAAAACAATTTTGATGCAATGAGCCAAGCTTTAAGTGATATGTTTGAACAAAGGGCAATTTCCTTTTTGCCTTTTTCTCCCACCGAGGGGCAATCACGGTTGTTGCACGTTTTCGGAAGATTTGCGGCAACAGGTAAACCGCGGTGCACGCTACTGGTCAAGGGATATGCAGGAACAGGAAAGACAACCACTGTCCAAGCAATGGTGAAGGCCGTTGAGTCGTATGGCTTGAATGTAGTTTTATTGGCCCCAACAGGAAGAGCGGCCAAAGTGTTGGCCAATTATTCAGGACGCTTGGCTACCACAATTCATAGGCAGATTTATTTTAAGCGTTCGGATCGCACGGGCAGAATTTGGTTTGAATTGAAAGAAAACAAATCGGAGGATACTATTTTTATTGTGGATGAAGCTTCTATGATTGGTTCGGATGCCATGAATTTTAAATTTGATGACTTGGCCTCGGGTGATGTGTTGGATGATTTGATTACCCATGTATACAGCGGCGAAAGATGTAAGTTGATGTTCATTGGCGATGAGGCACAGCTTCCGCCTGTGGGAAGTGATAAAAGTCCGGCTTTGGTCGGTGATGGTCTGAAGCTCAATTATGATTTGTTTTTGGCAGAAGTTCAATTGCGTGAAGTAATCCGTCAGGCACAAGATTCAGGCATATTGTACAATGCTACTTTGTTGCGTTATCTTATTGTGCAACGCTCCAATGACTATCCCAAGTTTTTGGTGAATGGCTTTACGGATATTGTGCGTGTGGAGAGTGATATACAGCCCTTGATTGAGCAGATGTATAGTACTTATGGTATGGATGATTCCATTGTCATTACTCGATCAAACAAGCGAGCCAATCTTTTTAATCAGCAAATTAGAACCCGGATTTTGGGTCATGAAGATGAGATCAATTCCGGTGATCGAATGATGGTTTTGCGCAATAGTGATTATTGGTTGCAAAAGGAACACGAGGCAATGGGATTTATTGCCAATGGTGATACCATTCAAATCAAGCGAATCCGAAAGTTTGAAGAGAGAGGTAGTTTTAGATTTTGTAAGGCGGTCATTGAATTGGTAGACTATCCCGATTTGCCTGAGTTAGAAGTTATCTTATTGTGCAATCCTATTTATGAAGAAACACCTGCCTTGTCATCAGAAAAAATGCGGGAGCTTTGGAATTTGGTTGCTAAAGATTATGCAGAGGAAGGCTTTACAAAAATGCGCAAGCTGATTCAGAAAGATCCTTATTACAATGCTTTGCAGGTGAAGTTTGCTTACGCAATAACTTGTCATAAATCTCAAGGTGGACAATGGTCCGCAGTATTTATTGATCCAGGATATATTCCTCCTGACACGCCTGCTTACGAATGGAATCGTTGGATGTATACGGCCATTACACGCAGCAAAAAACAAGTCTTTTTGGTTGGTGTGGGTGATGAAATGTTTGATTCCGAAAAGCAAGAATAGTTACTTGCTATTCTTTAGATAAACGTCAAAGCCGTCATTTGTATTTTCTACTTGTACGTGTTCTTTGAGGTTAGTGGAGAGGGTCAATCCGACAACATTAGCAGCAATCGGGAAGAGACGATGTTCTCTGTTGATCAATACGGCCACTGAAAGTCGGTTGGGCGCTTGCGAGCAAAGAAATTGGGCTGCATGCATGAGCGTTTTACCTGAATTAACGACATCATCAATTAAGACGATATTTTTCTTTTTAAGGGAAGGGTTTCCAACAATAACGGGCAATTGCTCAATGGATTTTTTATCCATTTGCATTTTATAAAGTTGCGCTGGAATCGGGGAAACAGATTGGAAATGTTGATGCAAAACTTGCGCTATCTGCCATCCCATTTCGTCAATACCAATCAAGACGATTTCGTTGGCTCCGTAATGAACTTCATAAAGTTCTTGAGCCATGCGCAGCAGTTTCTGATGAACCTGCTGCGCATTCAAGATTAGTGATTTTTCGCTAGACATTCTTATAAATGAATAACCTCTCCATAGGCTGCTGCGGCAGCTTCCATGATGGCTTCACTCATGGTTGGGTGAGGGTGAACTGTTTTGATCAATTCTTCTCCAGTGGTTTCCAATTTGCGAAGTGCCACACACTCGGCAATCATTTCAGTTACGTTAGCACCAATCAAATGTGCTCCTAAAAGTTCGCCGTATTTGGCATCAAAAATCAACTTGACAAACCCATCTTTTGTTCCGCCCGCACTGGCCTTTCCAGAGGCGCTGAATGGGAATTTTCCGATTTTCAATTCATATCCAGCTGCTTTGGCTGCCTTTTCGGTGTAACCAACACTGGCAATCTCAGGACTGCAATAGGTACATCCGGGAATATTGTTGTAATCCAATGCATGTGGATGATGTCCTGCAATTTTCTCTACGCAAATAATTCCTTCTGCAGAGGCAACGTGTGCCAATGCTTGACCTGGAACGCAATCTCCAATTGCATAATAACCCGGCATATTGGTTTGATAAAATTTATCGACTACGATTTTTCCTTTGTCGGTAACGATTCCAACCTGCTCAAGTCCAATGTTCTCAATGTTGGCAACAACACCCACAGCGCTCAATACAATATCCGCTTCGATAATTTGCTCGCCATCAGCGGTCTTTACTTTCACTTTGCAACCCTTGCCTGCAGTATCTACTCCAGTAACTTCTGCGTTGTTCAATATATCAATTCCTTTTGACTTGAAAGTTTTCGCCAAAGCCTTTGAAACATCTTCGTCTTCAACAGGAACGATATTGGGCATGTATTCTACGATTGTAACTTTTGTTCCCATTGTATTGTAGAAATAGGCGAACTCAACGCCAATTGCTCCACTACCTACAATGACCATGCTCTTTGGTTGTTCTGGCAAAGTCATCGCCTCGCGGTATCCGATGATTTTTTTACCGTCTTGTTTTAAATTAGGCAATTCACGAGAACGTCCACCAGTCGCAATGATAATATGGTTGGCAGATATTTCAGAAGTCTTTCCTTCAGCATCTGTAACTTGTACTTTCTTACCAGGCATTACTTTACCTGTTCCCATAATGACTTCAATCTTGTTTTTCTTCATCAAGAATTGAACGCCTTTACTCATGCCTTCAGCTACTCCGCGGCTTCTTTTCACTACAGCATTAAAATCATGCTTTGCATCACTCACTTGAATTCCATAGTCATTGGCATGTTGAATGTATTCAAACACATTGGCACTCTTCAAGAGCGCTTTTGTTGGGATACATCCCCAATTCAAACAAATACCACCCAAAGCTTCGCGCTCAACAATGGCTGTCTTTAATCCCAATTGGCTTGCGCGAATAGCAGTTACATAACCACCAGGTCCGCTTCCTAATACGATAACATCAAATTGCATATAGTGAATTTTTGGCTAAGATAAGAATGAAACCAACTTTACGTAATACTTTTGTCACGTGAAAATCAGATGGAATCGAACGAGTTTGTTGAGCACTTCATTGGTGCTTTTCATCTTTGGTTTGATGCTTTTTCAGTCGGGTCATAGATTGTGGGAACATGACGGTGAAGACCATCATTCGCATGAATGCTCCATCTGTGATTGGCAATTTGCGCCAATAGAAACTGTTGAGGTATTTTCTTACAATGCGTCCTCTTTTTCTTTCCCCATCATCCACAATTCTTTTTTTGTATCGTCATCATGCATCAGCGCTGTTCATGCGCTTTTCACGAGAGGACCTCCTGTTTTCTTGATTCAGTAAAATACTACTTAGACCGAATGTCTGGGTAATTTTCAAAGCGGCAGAGTCTTTCGAGCGGGCGTTTTGTCCTTTGTGTCATTTTGTGGTTTTAAAGGCTCATTCAAAGTATTGAATCAAATTATTCCTTTTATGTACCGATCGATTTTGGTATTCGTTTTTTTCGTTATTTCTTTTCAATTAACTGCGCAGCTCAAAATCGTTGGGCAATTGACTGAAGCAAACAGCCAGGTTCCATTGGCAGGCGTATCGGTGTACCTGGCAGATATGAAGTTGGGTATGGTAACTGATTTTGAGGGACGCTTTCAATTTTCCCAACTTCGTTCAGGAGCCTACATTCTTGAGGCTGGGGGAATGGGATATGAATCGAAGATTGTACGCATTCTGTTGAATCGAGATACCATCATCAACTTGACTTTGATTCCGGCGGTAAAAGAATTGGGCGAGCTGATAGTCACAGGAGTGGGTCGATCAACTGATGGGAAATACAATCCTGTTGCCATCAAAGCCATTGATGCAAGTGCGTTGAATCAAAATGGAGCCACAAATTTGATTGATGGATTGAAGCAAATACCGGGAGTTGATCAGATCACTTCAGGAACCGCAATTTCGAAGCCTGTAATAAGAGGGTTAGGCTATAATCGAGTGATTACCTTGAACAATGGATTGAGGCAAGAGGGACAGCAGTGGGGCGATGAACACGGAATAGAAATGGATGAATATGGAGTGGGTCGAGTTGAGATTATCAAAGGTCCTGGAAGTTTGATGTATGGATCTGATGGAATAGCAGGGGTGTTGAATTTTATTGCACCTAAAATGCCAGTGTCGGGATCTAATCGGACGCAAGTAGTTTCAAATTTTCAGTCCAATAATCGTATGATTGGCAGTTCAATCGATCACGCAGAGAATAAAAAGGGGATTGTTTGGCAAACCCGAATTACCAATAAATTGTGTGGGAATTATCAGAACAAGTTGGATGGAAAGGTTTTTAATTCGGGCTTCAAGGAGTTGGATGGAAATGTCATGTTGGGTGTCAATCGGAACTGGGGACATTCTTATTTTACATTAAGTGGCTTTTCGCAAGTTGTCAATTTGCCAGAAGGCGAAAGGGATAGTTCAGGAAAATTTGTCTTCACCAATGTCAATGGAAATATTCAAACTGCAAATAGTTCCGATTACAAAGGGTATAGAACGGGCATCCCTCATCAAGACATACAGCATGTGAGCCTGGCTTCCAATCATTACTGGATGCTCAAGCATGGCTCGTTTAATGCCGATGTTGGCTACTCTGTCAACAATAGAAAGGAGTTTGGCAATCCAATGATTCCTAATGATATTGATTTGTTCTTTTCGCTGCGAACAGCGCAGTATCTATTTCGCTACAATTTGGGTCAGGTGAAAGGTTGGGAGCTAACATTGGGTAGTGGAGGAATGCAGCAGCAAAATTTCAACAAGGGACTTGTTTTTCTGATTCCACAATACAATTTATTGGATGCTGGAATTTTTGCATATACGAGTAAAACAAAAGGACGGTGGAGTATAGCGGGAGGCTTGCGTTTTGATCATCGTTTTATCGCTACGCAATCTTTGTATTTGGATAGTCTGGGGATGCCGACCACCTCAGCGAATGCACAATCAAAGTTGAAGTTTGGTTCAATTTCTAAAAGCTATCTTGGTTTTTCTGGAAGTTTTGGAGTTGCATTAGAAGTCAATGAAAATGCGACTTTAAAGTGCAATATTTCTCGAGGTTATCGATCCCCGAACATTGCAGAGTTATCATCCAATGGAAGGCACGAAGGCACTTTTCGTTATGAGTTGGGTAACCCTGATTTGCAGCCAGAAATCAGTCATCAATTGGATGTTGCTTATTTGCTGAATTCGGAACATGTTTCGTTGGAAATTTCTCCTTTTATCAATCACATCGATCACTTTATTTTCAGCGCGAAATTGCCTCAAAACGCCGCATTGGACAGCACGATTGGAACATCCGAAAATGTTGCATTTTTTCATTTTGTTTCAGGTAAAGCCACCTTGCTGGGAGGTGAGATTTATACCGATGTTCATCCGCATCCTTGGGATTGGTTGCACATTGAAAATTCCTTTTCAATGGTTCAAGGAATGCTGCACAATCAAACGGATAGTACACGATATCTTCCATTTATCCCTGCGCCGAAATATAGAGGAGAATTGAAAGCGCAATGGAAGACGCGGCGTTCAAACATTTTCAATGGATATGTCAAAATAAGTGTCGATCATTTCTTTGAGCAGAGCAGAATCTTCAATGCATACGGAACAGAAACAATAACGCCTGCTTATAGTTTGTTGGGTGCAGGAGCCAACATCAAAGGCTTAGGACGGAGTGATTTTTTGTCGATTTATGTGAGTGGGGAGAACTTGACCAATGTAGTTTATCAAAGCCATTTGAGCCGACTCAAATATGCTCCTGTTAACATGGCCACAGGCCAAATGGGCATATTCAATATGGGACGAAATATCAGTGTAAAAATGATTATGACCTTGTAGGATTGATTAAAAACTCATCGACCACCGAAGGTTTACCCTTCTTCCGGTGAGATAAGTTGGAATACCATACATGCGGCCATTCACATCTTCGATCCATTGGTGATTGATGATGTTATTGACTCCAAGCAGATTAAAAACTTCAATCGCAACTGTTCCGGATTTGAAGAATCGGTTTTTTCCATCTTTCCTTTTCTCAGTAAATAAATCCCGAGAAAATCCAATGTCTGTTCTGAAATAAGATCTTGTTCTCAGTACATCCAAATAGCGCTGGTGCAGCGGCGGACCATAAGGTACCCCGGTGGCAAAATACATGTTGACAGTAGCTTTGTATTTGGGGTTCCGCGGCATCTCATCCATAAAGAGCAATGAGAAACTCAATCTTTGATCGGTTGGTCTTGGAAGATAACCAGGCTCTTTTCTGATGCTGTCAACGGCCACATTGTCCAGAGTAAAACCTTGTTGAATGGTGTCACCCGCTTGGTTCAAATAGATGTAATAAAAATCGTTGGTTAGATCTTCTTCCGTCTTTAAATAGGACGCACGAACCCACGATTGCACGCCTTCGATAAATTCGCCATTGACCATCGCATCGGCGCCATATGCATATCCAACAGCATTGTTGGTGGCGTAATATCTTTGGCGGACATTTTCAATTTCGTAAGGAATTAAATTCTTGAATTGTTTGTAATATAATTCACCGACAAATTTGAAAGGTCTGTTCCAAGCTCTAAAAACATAATTGGCTCCAACGATATAGTGAATGCTGGTTTGCGCTTTGATGTCCGGGTTGACTTGTCCATTAAATCCGCGCATTTCTCTATAGAAGGGTGGTTGATAATAATAGCCCCAAGCGGCGGTAAGAACGATATCTTTTCTGACCGAATCCTTTTGACCTTCGATCGTTTTTCGGACGCCCAACCATGTGGGGGTATAAGCGAAATTAATGCGTGGTCCCGCTACGGTTTGTTGCGAGAAACTCCAGTGATTGGCGCGAACGCCCGCTGTTACCGAAAACACGTCTCCATCGGCCCATTTGTATCTCCAGCTATCTTGAACATAAGCGGAGTAGCGCTGTGAAACTACATGATTTTTAGCTTTTACTCGGTCTTGAAAATGGATGGTTTGGTTGTTTTGAACGGCAGGGTTTTGGTAATTCAGACTGTCATTCGGCCGATTGGCAGCATATCCGGCGCTATCGATGTACGTCCATTCACTGAGCGCATCATGGATATTTTCAGAGGACGCATCAAGTCCCCAATTCAAAACATGATTTTCTTTTTCCCATTCTTTGAACCCTTTCAATGTGGCTTGATAAACGTTGGCTGAAAGGTCATTTCGACCATGATTTAAAAATGCTCCAACTCCACGATTTTTAAGAACCTCTGCAAATTGGTCAGAGCCCATATCGCGATCCAATTCATCCAAACGATAGGCGCCGAGGATGTCAAAATGCTCTGACTCTTTGGTGTCAAAGGCACTCAATGTAAAACGTACTTGAGATGATTCGCTCAAACTATAGCGGGTGCTGAATGCTGAAAAATAAGTGTTGAATTGTGTTTTTTCTTGACCTTCGAAATAGACTGTCAAACGAATGGCTTCGTTGATATTACCGGCGTCCGTTTGTCGTGTTGAAGGCGTGAATTGATAATGGTTGGACGAAATATTGGTAAGCCAAGAAAACTCCAGCGGCCCGTAGTTTCCCATGGGGCGCCAGGTGATATAATTCTGCCAGTCCATGAAACGAGGTTTGTAATCTCCTTGCACATCCATGCTATTCAAAATGTAGGAGTAGTCACGATAACGGAACCCAGAATTGTAGGTCCATTTTTTATTTTTTGAAATGTCCATCATTTGCAATTGGCCTCCTAGGAGTCCCAATTGGGCATTGCCTGAAAATGTGTCGGGTCGGGCATATTGAATGTCCAATACAGAAGACATTTTATCGCCGTACTTGGCTTGAAAACCTCCTGCGCTAAAATCTACTTTGCTGACCATATCCGGATTCGGAAAACTCAGTCCTTCTTGCTGTCCAGCACGAACCAAAAAGGGTCGGTAAACTTGAATGTCATTGACATAAATTAAATTTTCATCAAAGCTTCCTCCGCGCACATTAAAGCTAGAACTCAATTCTGATGGGAAATTCACGGGGGCTTGAATCAAATATGCCTCAATCCCTTGGTTGATGGTGGGCAGTTTGGTGGGCAATTTGGTGGTAATGGAAATGATTTGATTTTCTTGGTTGCGGCGATCAATGATTTCCAATCCGCCAGAGACTTGGTCAGCGTCAAAGGTGATTTCGATTTCTTTGACCTCTCCGGCTTTTAACTCAAAAACTTGATCGAAGGTTTTTGATCCTATTGCTTTGAAGGTTAGAACTATTTTTAACTCAGCTGGAATTTGAATTTGAAAATAACCGGACTTGTCAGTGATAGCCCCATTGGCAATATTGTCTTTTTGAATAATGGTTACTCCTGGAACAGATTCCCCCATGGTATTGCGCACTATTCCTTTTATCAACGCTGTTTGAGCGATGGATAGCGACACAATAAAAAAACTCAAAATGGTTAACCAATACTTCACCTCTCAAAAATAAACGCCGAATGCATTGTATAACGGAAAAAATGGGATTTATTTCCCCAGACTATTTTTTCTTCTTTTTGAAACCATTCATAAACTGATACCAAGCTTCAGAAGATAAGACATTCGCTCCTTGACCAAATCCACCATTGTATTGAGATGCAACGATTTTTCCTGTTTCTTTATAGGCGGCATCAGAGAAATCCACCATGCTATCAAATTGAGAAAGGGATACATCGTCCCGTTTGAAAAGTTGGTGGCCATCTCCCGGTAGATCCAAGGCCAGAACTTCTTGTTTCAACTCATGCGGAGCAGGGTAGGGAAGGATATACAAAGGAGACATTTCATGAACAGCTACCTCTAATTTTTGAACGACTTGAATTTGATGTTCATCAGAGGTTGGAACCACAAAAAATGAGGGTGCTAGTCCAGTACAGATAAAGGTTAGCGTATCTCCGGATAGGGCGGGGATTGTAAAATATCCATCTCGGTTGGAATAAGTACCGCGGCGATCGCTGCTGCGAAACACACTCACGTAAGGAGCAGGAAATAAAGAGTCACTGACTAAACAAACCCCTGTTATTTGGATGACAGGCTCGGTGGACTTTTGAGACCAGGAGTCATGGGAGAAGTTCAGCAACAAGAACAACAATAGGCTGGCGGAGAGAATGCGCATATAACAAAAGTAGGGATGTTTTTACTGTGATACGTTTGTCATTGGTCAATTTTCCTTAAATTAGTTCAAGTAAAAAGAATGATATGCAAGAATTGATAGAAAGTGTTGAGTGGTTAAAAGCAAGAGGGATGGATGCGCCTGAGATTGGAATCATCTTAGGAACGGGATTGCATGGGTTGGCCAAGCATATTGAAGTAGAAAAGGAATTCAATTATAGTGTTATTCCACATTTCCCAATAGCCACTGTAGAATACCATTTTGGTAAATTGTTATATGGAAATTTGGCGGGCAAAAAAGTAATTGCTTGTCAAGGCCGTTTCCATTATTACGAAGGTTATAACATGCAACAAGTGGTTATGCCGGTACGTGTTATGAAAATGCTCGGAGTAAAATATTTGTTGCTTTCAAACGCTTCGGGATCACTTAATCCCAATTTTAAAAAGGGCAGTTTAATGATGATTGATGACCATATCAACCTTCAACCCGAGAATCCTTTGCGTGGTGAAAACCTCGACGATTTGGGACCTAGATTTCCAGATATGTCACAACCGTATTCCCAACATCTCAATAGTCTTTTGCGTGAGATTGCCAACGAAAGTGGCATTGAATTGAATGAGGGTGTATACGCTTCAGTCCCTGGTCCCAATTTGGAAACCAGAGCGGAGTATCGCTTTCTAAGAACAATTGGTGCAGACGCAGTGGGCATGAGTACGGTTCCAGAAGTTATAGCTTGTAATCATGCAGGTCTGCCCTGCTGTTGCGTTTGTGTTTTAACAGATGAATGCGATCCCAACGCTTTGAAAAAGGTGTCCATCGAGGAGATTATTGAAACTGCAAAAAATGCTGAGCCCAATTTGACCGAGCTCTATGAGAAACTAATCAGTCGATTGTAAGGATGAATTTGAAACGAACATATTTATTGGTTGCTCTGGCATTGTTTACTTTTTATACAGTGTTGTGCGCGATTACAACAGATGATTACGTTTCAGAATGTACAAAAGTAATTCCTGCTGGCAATGCCCAAGTGGCGTGGATGATAGCAGATTTTCACAATTGGAATCGTTGGTATCCAGAATTAAAATCGGATTCGACTTTGCATCCGATCATTTCTGGGGAGGCCATGATGTCCGGACATTCAATCGCTTGGGAACAGAATGGTATGCGCGAAAAATTTGAAATCAAAGTAATTTATGCTGAGCCTTCGAAAATTGAGGAGGTCATTATTCATCGCAAGTCGGGAAGTGAAAATGAACAAGGGGTTTTAGAATTCGATTTGACAGAAGAAAAAAATGGGACGCTTCTCAAATCGAAAATTGCTCAAGGAAAAATTCCATTTTGGTTCAAAGGAATGATTTGGTTGCTTGGAGGAAATAATCAGCTCAACCGCTGGAATGAAGATAATTTAGAAGCAATCAAGCAAGAACTTCAGCCCAATTAAGCAAGAACGCTATTGATTGCATTTTCCATTTCTTGCGCATCGGAATCACAAGGATTAAAATGCTCCCCCGTTACTTTTTCAAACAATTCAATGTATCGTTCACGAATGGTTGCAATCCAAGCATCAGACATTTCCGGAACAGTTTGTCCTTCTTTGCCCATAAAGTTATTTTGAATCAACCACTCTCGAACGAACTCTTTACTCAGTTGCTTCTGAGGTTCTTGCTTGGCTTGCCTTTCTGGGTAGCCATCGGCATAAAAATAACGTGAAGAATCGGGAGTGTGGATTTCATCCATCAAAGTAATCTCGTTGTTGTAAAGACCAAACTCATATTTGGTGTCGACGAGAATCAATCCTTGTTTTTGAGCCAATTCGGTTCCTCTTTGATACAAGGCGCGGGTGTATTTTTCTAACTGAGAATAGTGTTCTTCTGAAACGATTCCTTGTGCAATAATCTCCTCTCTGGAAATATCCTGATCATGTCCTTGATCGGCTTTGGTTGTCGGTGTGATAATCGGCTCGGGGAAACGATCATTTTCACGCAAACCATCTGGCATGTTTACTCCGCAGATGTTTCTTAGGCCACTGCTGTATGTGCGCCAGGCATGACCGGTGAGATAACCGCGAATCACCATTTCAACTTTGAAAGGCTCGCATTTTTTTCCGACAGTGATTTGAGGATGAGGTGTAGAAATTTTCCAATTGGGGCAAATGTCCGCGGTTGCGTCCAACATTTTTGCTGCGATTTGATTCAGCACTTGTCCTTTGTTGGGAATGGTTCTCGGGAGGATGACATCAAAAGCTGAAATGCGATCAGAGGCCACCATGACCAATAAGTCATGGGGCAAATAATAAACGTCTCTGACTTTGCCGTGGTAAATTTTTTCAGTGTTGGGAATATTCAATGTCATGATTCAAACCGTTTACATTCTTCCTTTCATTCCACCCATTTGTTTCATCATCTGAGCCATCTGGGTTTTGTTGGTCATCATTTTCATCATCATTTTCATTTGATCAAATTGCTTGATCAATTTATTGACTTCATCCAAACTTCTACCAGAACCTTTTGCAATTCGATTCTTTCTGGATTGATTGATGACACTTGGCTGCTCTCTTTCTACTGGAGTCATGGATTGAATGATGGCTTCAATGTGTTTGAATGCATCCTCATTGATGTCAACATCTTTGAGCTTGGACATGCCAGGCACCATGCCCAACAAGTCTTTCATGCTTCCCATTTTCTTGATTTGACCAATTTGCTCCAAGAAATCATTGAAATCAAATTGATCTTTCTTAATTCTCTTTTCGAGCTTCTTGGCTTGCTCCTCATCAAATTGCTCTTGCGCTCTTTCTACTAAGGAGACAACATCACCCATTCCCAGGATTCTGCTAGCCATACGCTCTGGATAGAAGATATCCAAAGCCTCCATTTTTTCTCCGGTACCAATGAACTTGATGGGTTTAGAAACCTCTGCACGAATGCTCAATGCAGCTCCACCTCTTGTGTCACCATCGAGCTTGGTCAATACAACACCATCAAAGGCCAAACGATCATGGAAAGTTCTAGCCGTATTCACGGCGTCTTGTCCCGTCATGGAATCGACTACGAATAATGTCTCTGATGGTTGAATGGCTGCTTTGACGCGTTCAATCTCAAGCATCATCTCTTCGTCTACCGCCAATCGACCTGCAGTATCGACAATGACAACATTGAATCCCTTTTGCTTGGCATAAGCAATTGCTTTCTGCGCGATATCAACGGCATTGTTGTTTCCTCTATCGCTGAAAACTTCTACGCCGATGCTTTCTCCAACCACGTGAAGCTGATCAATCGCCGCTGGACGGTAGATATCACAAGCTACCAAAAGAGGGTTTTTCCCTTTTTTGGTCTTTAAATAATTGGCTAATTTTCCAGAGAAGGTAGTTTTACCGGAACCTTGTAAACCGCTCATCAAGATGATACCGGGGTTTCCTTGGTATTGGATATCCTGGTGTTCGCCACCCATTAAATTCTTTAACTCGTCATGGGTGATTTTGACCAACAACTGTCCTGGTGAAACAGCAGTGAGTACGTCTTGACCCAATGCTTTTTCCTTGACAGTTTCTGTGAATTCCTTGGCTGTCTTGAAATTGACGTCAGCATCCAAAAGGGCGCGACGAACTTCTTTTAATGTCTCAGCGACATTGATTTCTGTGATCTTTCCTTGACCCTTTAAAATTTTAAACGCGCGGTCAAATTTCTCCGTTAGATTCTCAAACATGAATTGAATAATTGAGCCGTAAAGTTACGACATGCAAGGCTATCGTAGAATGATAATATTGCCTTTTAATAGAGTAGGCTTCAACAGCTCGTCTTTGAAGTAAATGCGGTACTCATAAGTTCCATTGGGCGCGTATTGTTGTCCACCTTGATCATTTCCCATCCAATATTCGTTGGGATTGGTAGTGACGAATATTTGATCTCCCCATCGGTTGTAAATTTCCAATCGATATTCTGCAACACCAATCATCTCTGGTCGCCACGCGTCATTGATCCCATCATTATCTGGCGTGAATGCATTGGGCACAAATACGATGGTTCCTCCGATATTGACATAAGCGGTAGCGGATGATTTACAACCGTATTCATTTTCGAGTTGTTGCTCGACGCTTTGTTGTCCAAATTCAGTGAACGTGTGCTGACCATCAAAGCCCTGAATCACACCACCGTCACTGGTGTAATAAATGCAGGAGGTTGCACCAAAGGATGAGTCCGCTATGGAAATACTGGGATTATCTATGGAGACAATATTGGGACTAATCACAAATCCTGCTGTGGGGGCCGGATGTATGATAAATGCAGTATCGGTGAATACTTGGATGTCCGCTACGCATCCTGTCAATGTATAGGCATGTAAACTCGCAGAGTATATACCGGGATTTTCACAGTATAGACTCGGGTTCTCTTCGTTGAATGTAGCGCCTCCAACTGTCCAAGTGTAATACATCGTTGTTTCTGCAGTGGGATGCGCATACATACGGATATAGGTCCCCGGACAAGCATCTTGAGGGGTAAACTCCCAATCTATTGAAGGATCTTCAACTATCCATACATTTTGGGTTACGCTGGCTGTGCAGCCGTTTTCTTCGATTGTCAAGGTAACGGGATACGTTCCAGCAGCGTAGAATTCAATTCCACTTATGGAGAGATTATTGCTGCTACTTGTGTTGGCATTTGAGCCAAAATCCCACGTTGCAATTGGATTGGGTGTCGAATATCCTGCGGCCTCGAACGTCAGAGAATGGCCTGTAAAACATACCGGACCTG
>CANFLZ010000037.1 GCA_947448135.1 Flavobacteriales bacterium | reverse complement strand
TCTCTGCGCATTCTTGGCGGACTTTGCGTTTCATGCATTTTGATTTAACGCAATGGGCGCGAAGGATTTCGCAAAGGGCCCGAAGCAATTTCACCTTGCGAACTCCGCGGATTCTTGGCGAGCTCTGCGTTTAATACATTTTGAATTTCGTGATAACACATTATTTTGTATTATGTATTTACATACATTATTGTAATAAGTTTATATTTGAAGGAATAAATCCAAACCCATGAAAAAGACTTTCATCCCCTCATCACTTCTTACCCTCATCACTTCATTCCTCATCACCTCTTCCCTTTTGGCCCAAGTCCCCGCCTACGTCCCCACCAACGGTTTGGTGGGCTACTGGCCATTCAACGGCAACGCCAATGATGAAAGTGGAAATGGGAACAACGGAACGGTGAATGGTGCTACTTTGACAACGGATAGAAATGGGAATGCGAATAGTTCATACTACTTTAATGGTATAAATAACTACATCCAAGTTCCTTTCTCAAATACACTAAATTCAATTCAAAATGGAATTACAATGAGTGCTTGGGTATTAATGCAAGGAGGAACTGGGGCATCCACACCACCAAGAGTAATAGAACTTAGAGGTGCATATGGAAACGGTGGTGATGCTGGTTTTGTTATGCTTGCGCAAGATAACTCGAATATATCGCGCACATTTGAAGTTCGCTGGCACAATGATTTTGGAAATAATAATATCTCTATTTCACCAACAAATTCAATCAATTCGCTATCATGGCAACATATTTTATTTACAGCAGATGGATCAACTGCTACAGGAAAATTCTACCTCAATGGCATACTGATTAACAATAATTCCTCAATGCCCTACCAAGGTATAATAAATAGTTGTAATTATAATAATAACCCTCTCATTATTGGTGCTGAAACAAATTTACTTGGTATGTGGGGTGGAAAAATAGACGACATCGCCATTTACAACCGCGCACTAACCCAAGAAGAAATCACTTCGTTGTACAATGGAACAACTACCATCCCCGGCTGCACCAACACCTCTGCCTGCAACTACAACGCTTCCGCTTCCCAAGACGATGGCTCTTGTACCTTCCCAGCCCAAACCTATTTGAACTGCGCCGGCAGCTGCCTCAACGATGCCAACAACAATGGCATTTGTGACGAAGTTGAAGCCACCTTCCCTTCTTATCTCCCTGCCAACGGATTGGTAGCATGGTATCCTTTCAACGGCAACGCCAATGATGAAAGTGGACATGGAAACAATGGTACAGTGAATGGCGCTACACTAACTGCGGATAGGAATGGGAATGCGAATAGCGCGTATTTATTTTCAGGAGTTCCCGACAGAATAGACATTGGAACATCATTAAATCCAAGTTTTAGCATGGGAGCTCCACAGTCAAGTTGGACCGTTGCAGCTTGGGTAAATAAAAATTCCAACAATGAAGTATTGGCATTCTCCGACTATAATAGCGTTCTAGGAAACACTAATCCTGGTGAAAATGATATCACATTATCCTCCCATTTACAAGTGAATGGCAATATGGCATATGTTTCAATGAGATCAAATGCCCAAGAATTTGGGGCCAATGGAGGAAACTTTTTATCCAATGAATGGCGTCATATTGCATTTAGCGCAAGTAATAATTCTATAAAATTATTTTCAGACGGTCAACTTATTTCAGAAGTAAATTATGATTCCAATCTAAATTACTTCGAATCTCCATTTTATCGTATTGGTTCATCTATGTGGAATGGAAATTACGGTCCTTCAACTGGAATAATCGACGACATCGCCATCTACAACCGAGCCCTCACTCCTACCGAAATATCAGCGTTGTATACCGGAACCAATAGCAACGGCGGAAATGGAAATAACACATCCTCAGCAACGAGCACTGTCCCTGCTGGAATCAGCTACCAAGCGGTGGCGCGCAATGCGCAGGGAACAGCTTTGGCCAATACTGCCATACAGGTGAAATTTAGTTTGATCGCGGATTCCCTGTCGGGAACAACCGAATATGTGGAAACGCATTCACTGAGCACCAACACTTTGGGACTTTTTGCCACCGCCTTTGGAACAGGAAGCGCAGTAACCGGGACTTGGGTGGGAATCAATTGGACGCACGCCAACAAATATTTGAAAGTAGAATTGGATGCAGGCAATGGATTCGTGGAATTGGGAACGCAGCAATTGTTGTCCTCGCCTTTTGCCATCAGAGCGCAATCCGCGGCCACCCTCGAAAATGGGGCTTTGCCTGTGTACTTGGACAATGCTGCGGCCATAGCGGGAGGACTTACCGTCGGTAAGTTGTATCGAACAGCAACGGGGGATTTGAAAGTGGTTTATTGATTGGATTCTTTGCGATCTCCGTGTTTCATAATATTTTAATTTAACGCAAGGGTCGCAGAGGTTTAGCAAAGGGCACGAAGCAATTTCACCTTGCGAACTCCGCGGATTCTTGGCGGACTTTGCGTTTATTGTATTTCATTTTAACGCAATGAGCCGAGAGGTTTCGCAAAGGGCGCGAGGGTTTGGTGAATCTTAAAGATTATTTACCAAGCGCCTTATCCCTGATTTTAATAATGTAGAATTGAAATTGATCAACAATCCCAATTTATATCCACCCAATTTTAGATAGGTTAAAGTTTGTGCCACGTGCAAATCGTGAAGATTTTCTACGCTCTTAATTTCGATGACTACTTTGTTCTCTACCAAAATATCGATTCGATATGCACAATCTATTTGAATTTCCTCTAAGACAATTGGGATAGATTGCTCTTTCAAAACCAATAAACCTTTCTTTCTTAGGGAGTGGTACAATGCTTCTTGATATACGCGCTCTAATAAGCCAGGTCCCAATTTTTTGTGTATCGCAATTGATTCCTCCAAAACGATTTTTGAAATTTCATTTTCAGTCATTTTTATTTCAAAGTTCAATTTTATTGAATCAAAAAACAACCAATAAATTATGCGCATATTTTAGAGAAATTATCACATAAAAAACGCAAGGAGCGCAAAGTTCTCGCAAAGGGCGCAAGGGATTTTTTCTTTGCGGACTCTGCGTATGCTCTGCGATCTCTGCGTTTATTGAATTTATTTTAACGCAAAGGGCGCGAAGGTTTTCGCAATGGACGCGAAGCAATTTCACCTTGCGTACTCCGCGGATTCTAAGCGAACTCTGCGTTTATTGAATTTTTATTAACGCAAAGGGCACGAAGGATTTTCTCAAGTAATCTCCTTGCGTTCTCTGCGCATTCTTGGCGGACTTTGCGTTGATTGCATTTTTCTTAACGCAGTGGTCGCAATGGTTTTCGCAAAGGGCGCAAAGTAGTTTTGCTTTCCGCTAATTCTTGGTGAATGGCACCACCAACTCTGGACCTACACGCAACCAGTACATTCCATTTGCCCAATCAGAAATATCTGCGACTTCTGATGATCCATTCAATTGGCCATGGGCAATGACTCGTCCTTGTATATCTACAATCGAATACGTTTGACCCACCCATTGCTCATCTCCTTTCCATCGTAACCATTCCGCGCTTGGATTGGGATAAAGCGAGAAGTTCAAACTCATCGAATCGAAAATGCCTGTTCCACAACCCAAGACACAATTTTGCTGCAATTCAAAGGCTGCATTGTTCGTGACATTGTTCTGAAATGCCTCACCTTGGGTGCAATCATTTTTTAAATAATGGTCCAACCAAGGAATGAGGTAATTCAATACATACGCTTGTTGCTCGGTTGCAGAAATGGCAGCCTGTGGAGAACAAGTGCTTTGTCCGAAAGTACAATTGAAATTGGAAGAAGCGAATTGGCAATGATCGCCTCCCACAATTCCCAGATAAGATTTGCAGCCACTTGCCAAAGCATTGTACATCGGCAATTGATGATCAGCAGGAGGCGCCACACAATCATTGATTCCAGAAAAAATCAAAGCTGGTCTTTGAATTCCTGCAGCAGCAGAAATTGCTGAAGGCGTTGTCTCTGCGGGAGCCATAACCGCCATTGCCGTGATATTGGTGTTGTATGACATGGCCAAGAAAGCAGCTCCTCCACCCATGGAATGACCCATCACCGCACTTGTTGATTGAATTGCATTATAAAACAATGAGGAAGAAAGACTGTTTTCAATTTGCATTTGATCCACCAAAAATGCCATATCTCTCCCAAAATTCTCATGCGATGGAAAAAGAGACGTTTCCGTCGTTGGTAAAATCACCACATAACCTTGTGGCACGAGCGCTTGCCAGTAGATGTCATACACCGATGCCGACATCACAAATCCGTGACCCAAAACCACCACTGGAAAAACACCCGAAGAAACCGGAACATTGTCACCTGTGGCATCCGCCGGATAATAAATCTCGCAGGTCACTGAACGATTGGAGCGAGAAGCATCGATGAACGTTTTCTGAACATGTCCCAAAGAAAAGTTCTGCGCATTGGTCAGAATCGCCAGGCAAGTGAATAAAAATGTCAAAGTAGGTCGAAGGAATTGGTGCATGGCGTATCAAATTTAATCTGGTGATAAATCAAATATAGGCACAATGTATCTTCTTCTTTTTTCCGTATCATTGTTTGAAATAAATGATCATGGAAAAGAGAAACAAAATATTGTATTGGGTATTCACCATTTGGTTGTGTTTTGGAACTGCCTTTGGAGGAATATTTCAATTGTTGCACCGCCCAGAAATGGTTGAAAGTTTTCACCGTTTGGGATATCCCGATTACGTCATGTCCATTTTAGGTACATGGAAAGTGTTGGCTGTAATCGCAATTCTAGTTCCTAAGTTTCCTTTGGTAAAGGAATGGGCTTATGCTGGATTGGCCTTTACCATGATTGGTGCTTTTGCGTCCCACATGGCGGTTGGAGATCCTTTTAAAGAATTGATTGGATCTATGC
Source organism: Flavobacteriales bacterium (assembly GCA_947448135.1). Classification (GTDB taxonomy): domain Bacteria; phylum Bacteroidota; class Bacteroidia; order Flavobacteriales_D; family Sanyastnellaceae; genus CAMCTV01. The sequence goes on along the minus strand of CANFLZ010000037.1, from coordinate 20,483 downwards.
TCACATTCGTTTTGATCATTTTGTCTTGGTCTTTGCGTCCCGCGGATCGTAAAATTCAAGCTTAATTTCTAGCATGCGCTTACTCGCCTTTTTGGTTTTTGTATTGTCGTTTTTATTGAGCGACGCTCAAAAAAACTTGGTTTCTCCGAGCACTGCTATCAGTATTGGTGGCGACATTTTGAACCCAACTCAATTTTCTATTGATGATTTGAAACAAATGCCTTCCGAATCCATTCCCGATGCCTTTATTTACAATCATGATGGCATCCCCAAAGACACTTTGAAAAATTTGAAAGGCATTCCCCTCAAAACAATACTCGATAACATCGAATTCAAATATGAAAGTCCTAAAGAACTGGGTTCTTTTATTTTCATCATGGTGGCTTCCGATGGCTATGCAGTGAGTTGTTCTTGGAATGAGATTTACAACACAGAGATTGGCCGCCACATGTTCGTTATCACCGAAATGAATGGCCGAAAACTAGGAGCGATTCCAGAACAAATTGTGTTTCTATCCACCATGGATTTAAAAGTCAATAGAAGGTACGTTCGTGGTTTGGAGAATATTATCGTTAGGAAGGCCCATGAATAAGGTACTTCCATTTTTCATTTTCATCATCCTAAGTTGCTTTTCATGCCAACATGAAATTCCCAATTACACAATACCCTATCAAGATTTTATCATCACTGGACAGCGCGCTGGGAGCGGTATTTACTTTGAAAATCCTGACCCTAAAATAGAATTCTACGTAGCTGATCCGTGGTCGCAAACGCAAATGTCCACTCCCATTGATTTGGATCATGATGGAACCAACGATTTCTTATTTCATGGATCAGTTTGTGACCCCACCATGCTTGGAGCAGATTGTGAGGACTTTTGGATAAGACCATTGAATGAAAATGAAGTTTGCACAACAATAGACAATAATTGGTTGGATACTCTTTCATTGCAAGACACTGTTAATACGCTTTTGAATTGGTCCAAAAACGAATCTTTGATTTACAGTTACTATTGGGATATGACTGGAACTACCAGCACTGCCGGTTGCTGGTACAATTCTTTGGAATCCACTACTCCTCATTTTATTGGCGTAAAAATCATGCACAATGAAATACCGTATTTTGGTTGGATCAAAATGCACCGTGACTTATCGATGGGATTATCTTTCCATTACATCATCGATGAATGGGCCATCATTCGGGACTTCAAAATGGAATAGTTTTTCGAGATAAAAATTTGCCTTACCTTTCATCCTGGATTTACAACAACCTTACTGTTATGTCAGCACTCACCCGAATGATTAAAAAAATACCCGTATTGGGTCCATTGGCTAAAGCCGTTTACAACAAGATGATCGGCACACAATCTTTTACCAATTCAAGCGATTATTGGGAAAATCGTTACAAGGCCGGTGGAGATTCGGGAGCTGGATCCTACAATATTTTGGCAGAATACAAAGCAAAAATCATCAACCAATTTGTCTCTCAAAACAATATACAATCTGTCATAGAATTCGGTTGTGGTGATGGAAATCAATTGGGTTATTTTCAATTTCCCGCATATATCGGAGTGGATGTAAGCTCCACCATTGTCCAAAAATGCCGCGACAAATACCGCGCTGACTCCAGAAAACAATTTATTGTTTTGAGTCAATACCGTCAAGAAAACGCAGAGATGTCCATGAGTTTAGATGTTATCTATCACTTGGTGGAAGATGCCATTTATTGGGATTATATGCAAAAACTTTTCACCGCCGGAAAGCAGTATGTCATTGTGTATTCGTCTAATGAAGATGATCACGAAAACAACCAAGATGTAGCCCACGTCAAGCACCGTAAATTCACTACGTGGGTGGAGAAAAACGCACCACAGTTTGAATTGATTCAGCATATTCCGAATCCCTATCCTTACAATGGGAATAACGAAGTCTCTTCGTATGCGGATTTCTATTTCTTCCGAAAGAAGTGAAGTTTATCTAAACGTTTTCGCCACTTTTCCTTTCGGCTTAATTTCTTCTTCAACACTGTGCTGTCTGCAATTGACGTGGTATCTGCAATTGTTGTTATCATCTGAATAGTGTCAACAACCGAAGTATCCATCGGCAGAGTTTCATCCGCTCTCGGAAAATCGATGAGATTGAAATTATTTCCTAAAGGCCAACTCGAATTGTATACAATGCATCCACCGCAGGTTGGATACCAGTTGTAACAACTCCATGTAAATGGAAACAACTGAAAATCCCAAGGAAGAAAAATAAAATTGAAATACACCGAAGTGTCAATGGGTACATTGAATTGGGGAGGGTCCGTCTTCAAAGTATATTCCCGTGGATATTGTCTTTCCGTATAACCGGACACATAAAAAAAGACAGCCAAGGCGGCAAAACAAACGAACCAAATAGCTGCTCTGATCATATCCAATAGACAATCCTATATTTCAAATGTTGCCTATCTACATGAAACACCCTAGAGACTTGCTCCAATCAAAGAACCCACACCATAAGTGATGGCGGCCGCCAAAAGTCCGAAGATTACTTGACGCATACCACTCATCCAAACACTGCGGTTGGTAAATAAAGTAATTGCTGCTCCAATACCAAACAGTCCCAAAGCGCTGAACAATGCACTGAGCAAAATAGCAGTACTTCCCTCCGTGAAAAAGAAAGGGATCACCGGTATAATGGCACCAGCGATGAACAAGAAGAAAGAAGAATAAGCAGCCTCCATGGCTGAGCCACTGAGCTCTTCCGCGTTAATTCCCAGCTCCTCTTTCACCAAAATATCCAGCGCTTGATCTTTATTTTTCATAATTTCAGCAGCCATTGCTTTGGCTTGATCTTCTGGAATTCCCTTTGCCATATAAATCAACGCGATCTCTTGTTGTTCGCCCTCCGGATTGATCTCCAACTCCTCTGCCTCTAGCTCCATTTGATTCTCTGAAAGTTCTTGAGACGACTTCACACTGATCCATTCGCCCAGCGACATGGATAACGCGCCAGCCAGCATCCCTGCCAGTCCTGTCATCAAAACAGGACCACTTCCAGCGCTTGCTCCGGCCACGCCCATCACCAAACTAAAATTAGAAACCAAACCATCGTTACCGCCCAGAACTGCAGCGCGAATGGCATTACCTCCAACATTGCGGTGGCGTTTTTCAAAGCGAGCCAAACCCGCGCCAGAGATATTTTTATTGGCGTGCAGCAAATTGCGGAGAATGGATACGTGCGCGGTGTCGGAAATTGAATTTTGTTGGTTTTGTTTTTTGCGCGCTGCAATTACCCCAGAAGACAATCCTTTCTCCGTATCCAACAATACGCCCAAGACATAATCATATCCAAATACTTTTCCTATCCAACGAAGCGACTTGGCGCGACCTGATGGGCCAGGCATGGCAGACTCAGCCAAACCCTTGCTTTTGAGAAAAGCTTTGGCATGTCCCATTTCGATTTCGCTCATCTCACGAAACACCTTGGCGACATGGTCATCCTCTTCATGTTCGGCCAATAAGGCGTACAAAAAAGAAGCATCCACTTCGGTTTGAATAGACTGTAGATTTTCCATGGTTTGAAATTTTCCGAAAGGTCGCAGTTTTTGGTGAGGTATCAAAGTATAAAGTAGGGAGAATGAAAGGATGAATTAAATTCGTTGCAGAAAACAGAAACATGAATCCGCAAGTAGATTTGATATTGGCAGAAGGGTGTGGTCGGTGCAAGTGGCATGGGACGCCGCAATGCAAGGTGCACAAATGGGAAAAAGAATTGGCTTTGCTGCGTCAGATGCTGTTGGATTGCGGATTACAAGAAGAGGTGAAATGGGGTCAACCTTGTTACACCCACAATGGAAAAAACGTTGTCATCTTGGCCCCTTTCAAAGAATATTGCGCCTTGAATTTTTTCAACGGTGCCTTGATCGATGATTCCGATGGACTTTTAACACAACCTTCAGAAAACACCCAAGCCGGTCGGCAGATGCGATTTACGACTTTTGCGCAAGTCTCTAAAAATTTGGATATCATCCAGCAGTACATTTTTCAGGCCATTGAAATTGAGCGCGCCGGGTTGAAAGTAGTCAAGCAAAAGACCACTGATTTTCCGTGGCCGGAAGAGTTGTTGGAGCAATTTGCGCAACTTCCCGAATTGAAGGTTGCCTTTGAGGCACTCACACCCGGGAGACAGCGCGCGTATTATTTGCATTTTTCCCAGCCCAAGCAATCAGCCACACGCACCAGTAGAATCATCAAGTCCATCCCTGACATCATGAATGGGAAAGGCATCGGCGAAGATTATCGATCCCAACGGAAATAAAAAAAGGTAGCGATGCTACCTTTTTTTGTGCGCCCACCTGGGCTCGAACCAGGGACCCACAGATTATGAGTCTGTTGCTCTAACCAACTGAGCTATAAGCGCGGGTTGGCAAATTTAATACATTTCAATTTCAAAAACCAATATTTCCAACTAAAAATCCCATGGTTGTATTATATAACCATTGGTTCTAATGCCGATCATCACACTCCAAGCATTCCATGAGGGAGTCGTGGTATTCCAACTGTACGTCCCTTGACCAAAGGCCTCCCAACCAGATGCGTTGATTTTCCTAGCATACGTCAGTCGCTGATACCCTGTACGGATATCATTTCCTTGAAACAAATCATTTCCATAAACGTGGACTGGCTTCATGTAGGAGGTGAATATATCCCCTCCATAATTGTCTCCATTTTGATTGGCCCCGTGGCGGTTGAATGCAATTTGATACTGCCATGTACTCTTTTCGCCTTGGCTATATTGAACCATCATCAAAGCCTCGGCGTAGTTGGATCCCAAGGGATGCGCCAATGGCTGACCATTCTGTCCCCATGCTTGCAAGGGACTGGCATGCGAATAGGTAAAAGGACGCGTCGCATTGACTTCCATCAAAGCATGCAGCCCTGGAATTACATTCATCATCTTTACACCCAATTGGCCGCCATACTTCAATCCCCACCATCCATTGCGTGCTTTGACTTCACTCAACAACCACTCATCCAACAAAAATTGACCATAAAACTTGAATCGCTGCTGCTCCGTATAACTGACTGAAGCGCCGAGTAACACATTGTCCGCCGAGCCTTGTGCATACTCAATGGGTCGCCAAAAAGCCAGAGGATTCAAGTAGTGCAGGTCCAAATTGCGCACAGAAGTAGAATCATTCTTCTGCCAAATCACCATTTCATGCAATGCAAAATTCCATTTCTTCTTGACATCCAAACTCAAGGAGTGCATCGCAATGTACTTGGTGCGCTGATGATCCCAACCCAACAAATTGTCTTTGAGTTGAGCCCAATGCGAAACAAATCGAAATAGCCCTACTTTGAGGGACATCTTCGCATAGGGAAATGTGGATGCGTTTTGACTGATGAAATGTGATCGATAGCCATCACCCACAAAAAGTTTTCCCTTGCCTCCTTCTAACGACAAATAACGGTTGACTTTAAAAGCAACCTTAGCGGTGTAATCCCAAGCATCAATTGCTCCGTCATTTCTCAGATTCACGCGTCCCCACCCCATCAAAGACTGATTGTTCTGTGCCCACTCTCTTTCTCTTGGAAAACCCACCCCTTGCATACCAAAAATACCGGCATCTATCCACCAGCGTTGCGACTGAAATCCCCCATTCCACTGCGCCAATCCTGCATAAGACGGTTTCCAATGATTGCCCTGGATATCGTGTTCAATTCCACCTCCCAAGGTCATTTGTGGAATGCTGTACCATTTTTTACCTTCTACCCGTATGCGTTCATCCATGCCCTTGGTGAGTGGGAAAAAAATCTGCGAACTCGAATCGGCACGAAGCAATCCTTTGGCTTCTGCGTTGGTCAATGGGAAAATGGAACGAGTGATATCCCATTGCTGCGCGGAAATCACACCAACGAACAACAGAAATCCCAACAATGCACCCCATTTTTTCATGTTCACAATATTACGGATAAAGCAAATATTTACTTCGAATGGCCTTGTATTGTTCCAATCCCGGTTGCCAAGACAATCGGATTTGTACTTCTGGAAGATGATCCTTCAATTGTTGTCTCAACACTGTAGTTCCGGCGAGCTTATCAAAAAATGAAGGTGATGTGAACATATCGTCTCCCAAATTGGCATAGGCTTCCATTAAAAAATGAAGATTGATCTCAGCCATTCCTTGACATGATTTTTTGATATCTCTACCCCCACATTCCTGACCATCATAAGGTGGATGATTGACCCTTCCGGCGATGGTTTGGGGTGTGAAATGGAAATCAGGATTTTTTAATGCAGGAAATCCAAAAGTTTCAAATGCCATTTCTGTTCCCCTTCCCACGCTCACGCTTGTTCCTTCGAACCAACACAACGAAGGGTACAGGTGAATGGCACAATCTGATCGCAAATTTGGCGAAGGCGGAATTGGCAAAGAGTAGGATTGCTGATGATTCCAATTTTGAATGGGCACGACCGTCAATTTCGACGCGAATTTTTTTGAAACACCCCACTCTTCTCCTACCATCATCAATGCCAACTCGCCCAAAGTACACCCATGCAAAATGGGAATCGGTAATACGCCCACCATTGATTTTAAAGACAAATCGAGAATGGGACCATCTATTGCAGAAGCATTGGGATTGGGGCGATCCAATACAATCATCTCCACACCATCTTTTTCACAAGCTTGCATCACATAATACATCGTTGATAGATACGTGTAAAATCGCACTCCGACATCCTGAATGTCAAATAAGACAATTTCAACATCATTTAAATCCTCTTCCGTTGGTTGGAAATGTTTGCCGTACAAAGAGACTATTGGAATCCCTGTTTTTTCGTCTATGGTCGAATTCACTTTTTCTCCTGCTGGCACATCGCCTCTAAAACCATGTTCTGGCGCAAACACCTTGGTCACATGAATTCCCTTTTGCAACAAGGCGTCCACTAGATGCAAATCACGCAACATCGAAGTGGCATTGGCAACAACGGCTACTTTTTTCCCTTTGATTGGAGCCATATACAATGCTTCCCACTCCGCGCCCACTTGAATGGCCGGTGACTGCGGTTGCTCTACCACATCTATTTGCGCGTAGCAAGCAGAGAGGCAGGACCAAAGCAACAAAAGAAAAAGCCAACGATTCATGATCACAAAATTGGTAAAGGTTGGGAATGATTCTACATTTGCCGCAGTTGAATTATGAGTTTATCGCGTTTCATATCTTCCCGTTTGCGCCACCAACACAATGGTGGAAGTGCTCGCCCTATCGTGCGCATTGCGCAAGGAGCCATTGCATTGGGGATGATCACGATGATGATCTCCATTGGATTGGTGAACGGATTTCAGAAAGAAATCAAATCCAAAATGGTAGGATTTGGTGGCCATTTGAAAATCACTTCCAATCTTCAAAGTGGTGGGGAGGCCAATGCCCCCATCCTTCAGGACACCACCCTGATGGGCACCATTGAGCGTCATCCGACTGTGGCTTACATCCATCCCACAGCACATTTACCTGGAATTGTAGAAAGTAAAAAAGATCTGCAAGGCGTTGTATTCAAAGGTATGCAGCACCAAGAAGAAGCTTCTTTTCTATCCAAAATATTGATAGAAGGAACGCTTCCAGAATGGTCCAACAATGAACCCGACACCTTGCGCGAAGTGGTTATTTCATCCTTTTTGAAAAATGAACTTTCGGTAGAGGTGGGTCAAAAAATTAGTCTCTACTTTTTGTCGGGCAATGAAACCCCACGTCAACAGAATTTTACGATCAAGGGGATTTACGAATCCGGGCTGGAAGAATTTGACCACAAAATCGTATTCGTTTCGCTCCAACAATTGCAACGGTATGCCCACCTGGGCATCACACCACAAATTGTTCTTGAAGACAAAAGCAATGAGACATTCACCATCAACGGTGCTGTGCTGTGCAATCACGACGATTATGAATGGTACTGGAAAGTAGGCAAGGAAAAAATCAAAGCGTTGCAATTGGTTATTCCTATCAATCATCCCCAACCCGTCAAATTGATAGCGCATGATTTACGATTGGATTTGCGAGACAGTGTCGAATGGACTTTTCACGATTCCACCTATGATATTCATGAGTTTGCTACCCAAGCCGACCAATTGATTGGTAGCTACGAGATAGGTCTCAAAGATTTTGATGACATGACCGTTGCTCAGCGAGAATTGTATGATTTGATTCCATTTCAATTGGGCATTGAAAATGTGTTGGAGCAACATCCGGAAATCATTGCCTGGCTGCAAATGTTGGACATCAATGTTGTTATCATCATCGTATTAATGATTGTCATTTCGATCATCAATATGACGTCTGCATTGCTCATTATTATTTTGGAAAAACAGAATATGATCGGCACATTCAAATCCATGGGGATGAGCAATTGGAAGCTATTGCAGGTTTTTGTTTATCATAGTATTTATCTCATTGGAAAAGGTCTGATGTGGGGCAACATTGTCGGCATTGGATTGATGTGCATTCAGAAATTTACCGGTATCATCCAATTGGATCCCAATCAATATTACGTGAAAGAAGTTCCCATGGACATCAACTGGGGATATATCCTTGCCTTGAACATAGGAGTCATTATCGTTTGCGCTTTGGCCATGATGTTACCAGCAGCTTATGTCTCTAAAATTCGCCCCATCAAAGCCATCCGATTCCATTAAATTAGCAAAATGAAGTATTACAATCATATCATGGAAACCATCGGCAACACACCGTTGGTAAAAATCAATCGCATCACAGCAGACATTCCCGCTTTGGTTTTGGCCAAGGTAGAGACTGTCAATCCCGGTAATTCAATCAAAGACAGAATGGCTTTGAAAATGATTGAAGTTGCGGAAGCTGAAGGGAAATTGAAGCCCGGTGCTACCATCATAGAAGGAACATCCGGCAACACTGGAATGGGATTAGCGATTGCCGCAATCATGAAAGGATACAAATGTATTTTTACAACTACCGACAAGCAGTCCAAAGAAAAGGTAGATGCCCTCAAGGCTTTTGGCGCCGAGGTGATCGTTTGCCCAACAGATGTCGATCCCGAAGACCCAAGATCTTATTACAGCGTCTCTTCCAGATTGGAAAGAGAAGTTCCCAATTCTTGGAAGCCCAACCAATATGACAATCCCGCCAATGCTTTGGCACATTATGAATCTACAGGGCCTGAAATTTGGGAACAAACAGAAGGTAAAATCACCCATTTGGTGGTGGGAGTAGGAACAGGGGGAACCATCTCGGGAACCGGCAAGTATTTGAAAGAGAAAAATCCCAATATTCAAATTTTGGGAATTGACACCTATGGCTCTGTATTCAAGAAATACAAAGAGACCGGTGAATTTGATAAAAATGAAATCTACTCATACGTCACAGAAGGAATTGGTGAAGATTTTCTTCCCGAAAATGTAGACTTCAATGTCATCGATCACTTTGAAAAAGTAACCGACCAAGACGCTGCCGTTATGACCCGTCGTATTCCAAAAGAAGAAGGCATCTTTGTGGGAAACTCAGCGGGATCGGCCATGGCAGGATTGCTACAAATGAAAGATCGCTTTAAAGAAGGAGATGTGGTGGTGGTTATTTTTCATGACCACGGCACCCGCTACTTAGGCAAGATGTTCAATGACGATTGGATGAAAATGAAAGGATGGTTGTAAAGTACTATTTGTACTTTACACCATTTTTATACAAGGCTTTTTTGATCTCCTTTCCAGACTTTTCATCATAGGTAATTTCCTTACCATGCTTCTTACCCTCTCTGTAATGCGTGACTTGCAGTATGTTTCCTTTTTCACCATATTGAATCACTTCACCATCCAGCTCGCCGTTTTTATACGAACAAGTACGCAATAGCGATCCAAAAGGATACCGATATTCCCACGCACCATCTGGCTTTCCATCTTTAAAGTTACCTTGACTGATAGGCCTACCCTGTGGATTATTGATCACGTTTGGCCCGTCCAATTTCCCTTCATTATTGAAAGTTTCTAATCGCTCTTGTATTCCCTTTTCATTCCAATAAATCCAAGTGCCCACTTTGGTATCCATGCTCCATTCGCCAGAATACTTCATCTTTCCGTTGGTGTAATATCCTTCCCACTTGCCATTCATCTTACCGGACTTGTAAAACCCAATGTCCATTTTCTTTCCATTCTCGTAATAGCTCTGCCACAAACCTTCCTCCAAGTTGTTTTCGTAATGACCTTCCTGCAATACTTGACCATTTTCAAACCATGTAGTCCAAAGTCCATTTTTCTGATTATCCAGGTAACCACCCTTCTTCCAAGGCATTCCTTCTTTGTAAAAGAAATCCCAATCTCCTTGACGCTTGCCTTGCACATACTCACCCTTCTCTGAAACCTGCTCATTGGTGTAGTAGTAGGTCCATATTCCCGTTTGAAGATCGTTCAGAAAATCTCCTTCCATATCAACTGCACCATTGATGAAAAACCATTTCCAATGACCCGACTTTTTCCCCTCGTGGTGAGCACCTTCCATAGACAATCCACCTTTGTTGTCATACGTTGCAATTGCACCTTCCAATGTGTCCTGTTGATAGTTGATTCGTTCTCTCAAACCGCCATTGACAAAGTATTCCTTCCACTCTCCGTTGCGTTTACTCTCCGCATACATTCCCTCCACTTTTTTATTTCCATTGTTGTAATACTCGACAAAATACCCATGCAGCAATCCGTTTTGGTATCGAGAAACTTTTCTAAGTTCACCGGGAAGTTTCTCATCCACTTCACCTGATCCATTGATCACTCCACACCAAATCACGCCATTTTTTTCTTTTGCATTGCACTTTTTCCAAAGCAATACTTGATCGCCTTTATACTCCTCGATAAGACAGGTATCACCATTGTTCCAAGCGATCCATTTTCCAGATTTTTTTCCATTTTGAAAACGACCAAATTCTTTCAATGTTCCATCAGGAGCAAACACCGACTGCGTGCTATCCTGGACACCCAAGGTAAAATGCGCTTGAATCATCATCTTACCATCCGGATAATACTTGGTGCTTGAGCCCTGTAATTTGCCTTGGTAATACCACGATTCTTCAGTCAACACGCCCGCATCGTAAAACTTCCACAAACTATCTTCCAATCCGTTGACATAAATTCCTTTCATCAGCAATTTTCCTTTTTCGTCTGTCGCTTCAAAAGGTTGTTTGCGCTGCGCCTGAGAAACAAACGATAACGACAAAAGGCAAATGAGTAGGATATAGCTTTTCATATTTCGAAAATAACCAACGAAAAAAAATGGGCAACATTGTTCTCTAAAACCTTTGAACATTGATTTACTCATGACGATTTGGTTTTATCTTGCAGGCATGCGTCAAAAAACACAACTGAACAAAATATTCTTGTACAGCTTTTCTGCGATTGTTTGGATCAGCCTGGGCATTTATTTATTTCATCACGCTCCCCATCAAGGTGGGTTATCCGAAGAAGGATATGGCATCAATCCCAGCAGCCGCAAGTACTTTGAGTACATGCGCAATCATGATCCAGAATCCTTGTTATTGCCGTTGAATTGGAAACAGGCCACCCAGGAATACGCATCGCGATTGCCCAAAAAGTCAGGCGATCGGAGTTCCAATTGGGATCAACGCGGACCCTACAACATTGGTGGGAGAACACGCGCCATTGCTGTTGACATATTAGATGAAAATCATTTGGTGGCAGGAGGTGTTACCAGTGGTGCTTGGTCATCATTTGATGGCGGTGCTTCTTGGACGCACAACACTACTGCCAGTCAAATTCACTCATTGAGTTCTATCGTCCAAGACATTCGTCCGGGTCACGAAAACGAATGGTACTACGGCACAGGCGAAGAATTTTATGGCGTCGTTAGTGGAACCGATTTCACTTCTCTGTTCAGTGGAAATGGAATTTTTAAAAGTGTTGACAATGGACAAACGTGGCAACCTTTGGTGAGTACACAAAGCAATACACCACAAACCATATTGGAAAACGGCAATTACGATTTTGTTTGGCGCTTGGCCATCAATCCCGCCAATGACACATTGCAAGAGCTGTACGCCGCTGTTTACAATGGAATCATCAGAAGTATCGATGGAGGAAACACATGGCAAGAGGTGCTTGGGTTTGGTAATGGACCATCTGAATTTACCGACATCATGATTACGCCGACAGGCACCAAATACGCCACCTTCTCTGACAACACGACCAACGGAGGTGGGTTTTATCGATCCGAGGATGGCATCAACTGGACGACCATCAATCCCGTCAATCCAGAGATTGCCAATTTGCGACGAACCGTTATGGCCTGCAATCCGCAGCATCCTGAGATGGTTTATTTCTTAGGAGAAACCCTGAACAACAGCCAATATCCACTCGATCACTTTTTGTACAAATACACCTACATCGATGGCGATGGAACCAATGGAACATGGGAAAACCGATCAGCCAATTTGCCCGATGTGCCTTGTCAACTTTTTACAGGAATTACATTTGATTTTGCAACCTTCCGATCACAGTTTAGCTATGATTTAACCATTGCCCACCATCCCACTTCAGAGACACTCATCATTGGCGGAATCAATCTTCACCGAAGCGATGATTGCTTTGCAACAGACAACAACAAATGGATTGGTGGTTATCGCTGTAACCAAGCCGAACCTTGGTTTTATGTTTATCCCGACCATCATCCCGATCAACATTTTGTGTTGTTTTCCAGAACAAATCCAGATGTTTTGTACAGCACCAATGATGGCGGAGTATACCGCACTGACAATATCATGGCCGACAGCATTCAATGGAATCGATTGAACAACGGCCTCATGGGCAGTCAATTCTATACGGTCGGATTTGAAGAAGGTTTGAGCAATTCCGATTTCGTCATGGGTGGCATGCAAGACAACGGAACATGGATTACAGACAATACCAATATCAATTCACCCTGGAAAGAATTGCATTCAGACGATGGTTCCTATTGCGCGATGCCCGCGGGAGCTGAATTTGCGATTACATCGTCACAATCGGGGCGCATGATGAAAAAGAACATTGATGCACAAGGCAACTTGATTGGTTCCGAAAGAATTGATCCTACCACTGCTCCATCTTATCTATTCGTTAATCCTTTTATTTTGGATCCTTGGAACCAAAAGGACATTTTTATGGCAGCTGGAAAAAGCATCTGGTATATACCGAATGTGCAAGATATTCCGGTCACTGGAAACTATCCCACAACTGCGCCTGACTCTCTTTGGGTGCACATCAACGCATCGTCTGTTCCATTGTTGGCCGGCAACATTTCATGCTTGGACAAACCCCTCATCAACAACGATGTCATCTATTACGGTACAACCCTCGGGAAAGTTTTTCGCTTGGACAATTGTTACAGCAGCACACCAACAAGAGTTGATCTGTCCGATCCATCTTTCCCTTCCAATGCTTATGTTTCGTCCGTCGCCGTCAATGATTTGAATGAAATGGAAATTCTGGTTGGTTTTTCTAATTACAACAAGAAGAGTTTGTACCACAGTATGGATGGTGGAGATACATGGACAGAAGTCGGCGGAAACTTGGAGGAGCATCCCGACGGAACGGGTAATGGACCCGGCGTTTACAGCGTAGAAATTTATCCGAGTAATCCACCCATTTACTATGCTGGAACCAGCGCTGGTTTGTTCTCTACATCTTTATTGGACAGTGCCAATACTGTCTGGGAAATGGAGGGTGCCGAAACATTGGGCAATGTCATCATCAATCAAATCAAAGTCCGACCATACGATGGCTTGGTGGCAGTTGGGACACACGGTAGTGGCGTTTGGACAACTCACCTAACACCCGTGCAAGGCGTCGGAGTTGCCGAAGAAGATTGGAACAAAGAATGGCGAATATATCCGACCGTTGTGAATCAATCATTGCACATCGAATCACCGATGAACATGAAGGACAATGCCCGAATCGAGCTTTTTGATTTGAATGGAAATCGCGTATTCACCGAATCACTTGTCGGTCAAAAAAGTCATTGGAGCATCCCCGTGCAGCATTTGAGCAGAGGGATGTACATCTATGTCATTTATTACAACAACAAAACAAAAACAGGAAAAATCATCCATGAGTAATTCAATCATCTCTTCCAACGAAGCGCCCAAACCCGTTGGCGCATATCCACACGCCAGACGCGTGGGCAATTTGCTTTTCTTGAGCGGTGTTGGACCCCGCATTGCAGGCAGTGATGCTAGCGATAGTGGCGTACCCGGATTGCAATTAGATAAGAACGGTAACTTCCTAGAATTTGATTTCGAGGCCCAATGCCGAAACGTATTTGACAACGTCAAAAAAATATTAGAAGTCTCTGGATCCAAATGGGAAAACTTGGTCGATGTGACCGTTTTTTTGGTCAACATGAAAAGAGACTTTCACACTTATAATCGACTGTATGCCGAGTATTTTAAAGATGCCCAGCCATGCAGAACGACAGTTGAGATCAACTCACTTCCCACACCCATTGCGATTGAATTAAAATGCATCGCAACCATCGAGTAATTTTTGGCAAGCAATTTGACTTGGGCAAAAACATGAAAACGAAAGCACTTTTTCTGGCCCTCGTTATCATGATAACTGGGGGCAGTTGGGCACAATCTAGTAAGCCCGTGAAGGTTAATATCAAAAACCTTCCCGAATTGGGATTGCGCACCACCTCCAACAAGGCCTTTAAACCTGGCGAAAAATTAGTGTATCGATTGCACTACGGTTTAATCGATGCCGCCTCTGCCACTATCAGCGTTGATCCAGTGGTAACGAAAATCGGAAATCGAGAAGTATACCACGTCATAGGAGAAGGAAAAACCATCAGCTCTTTTGATTATTTTTTCAAAGTGCGCGATAAGTACGAATCATACATCGACAAGCAAGGCATGTTTCCTCACAAATTCGTGAGAAGAGTTGATGAGGGCGGATACAAGATCAGTCAAGATTATGAATTTTATCCGGCTAAGCGAGCGTACAAAAATCAAAAAGGAGAAGGATATCTTACTCCTGAGTATGTTCAAGACATGATTAGCGCATTTTACTTTGCTCGAAACTTGGATTTTTCAAAGGCTAAAAAAGGGGATATTTTCAAAATCACCTGTGTGGTCGATGATGAGATTTTTAACTTGAAAATTCGATATATCGGAAAAGAAACCATCGAAACAGATGCCGGCAAATTCAGAGCGATCAAGTTTGCGCCAGTGATTCAGAAAGGTCGTATTTTTAAGAAAGAAGAAGACCTCAGTGTTTGGATCAGTGATGACAACAATCACATCCCATTGATGGCCAGTGCCAAGATCATGGTAGGCAGTGTGAAAATGGAATTAAAAAGCTACTCAGGCTTGGCCAACACACCCGCGATTGTTCAATAAAAATTCATTTTACAATAACAAAAAACTCCCTCGTGGAGTTTTTTTTATATCTACATTTGCCATATAAAATATTAGACATGAAAGCATTAGTAGAAGCATTTCCGCAGCATTTAGAAGCAGCCATTCAAATTGGTCGTGAGGCAAAATTAAATTCGAGTTCAAAGCAATTTGACAATATCGTCATCTCAGGATTGGGTGGTAGCGGAATTGGTGGAAAAATAGTTTCCCAATGGGTTGCTGATCGCTGCGCCGTTCCTATTGTTTGTACCAGTGATTATACCCTGCCTGGTTTTGTCAATGAAAAAACTTTAGTCATTATTTCGAGCTACAGCGGAGATACAGAAGAGACTGTTGCTGCTATGCACGAAGCCTTCGCAAAAGGAGCTGAGGTAGCCTGCATCACCAGCGGTGGGAAGATCGGTGCCATTGCCCAAGAAAAAGGATTGAATTGCATCTTTATTCCTGGCGGAAATCCTCCTCGATCGATGTTTGGATATAGTGCCATTCAACAGTTGTATATGTTGGCTAACTATGGATTTATCGGAATGGAATTCGAAAAATCTATTGAGAACGCCATTCAAAACATTCGCACCAACATTCAATCAATTCGTGAAGAGTCGATGACGATTTCAAAACAGTTGGTTGATCGCATTCCAGTTTTATACAGTGAAGCCAATTACGAAGGAGTAACCATTCGTTGGAGAC
Organism: Flavobacteriales bacterium; assembly: GCA_947448135.1. Lineage (GTDB taxonomy): Bacteria > Bacteroidota > Bacteroidia > Flavobacteriales_D > Sanyastnellaceae > CAMCTV01. Next base: position 4,389 of record CANFLZ010000037.1, on the reverse strand, counting down.
AACAAATCAACGAGAACTCCAAAATGTTGTGCTCACACCATGTATTTCCAGAAATGAACCACAATGAATTGGTGGGATGGACAGGAGGTGACAATCGTGTAGGCGTTGTCATATTGCGCAACGAGGATGATCATAAACGCTCACAAATGCGCATGGAAATTTGCAAAAAGTTGATGGGGGAAAAGTGTGATACAATCATTGAAGCTTGGGGCAAAGGTTCCGATAAAATAGAGCGTTCGTTGTACTTGGTTCACCTGGGCGATTGGATCAGCATTGATATGGCTGAGTTGAGAAACGAAGACGCAGTTGCCATTCCCGCCATCATATTCTTGAAAGGCGAATTGGCCAAAATGCAATAAGCATGTCAGAAGAAATTCATCCACTCCCGATATCTTCAAATCGCCTCGTGCGGTTTGAAGATTTGGGGAGTAGAGATTACAAGGAGTGTTGGGATTTTCAAGAATCCCTTTTTCAAAATATTGTAGACCGCAAGTTGGCCAAGCGATTGGACCCAACTGCAGAAGAGAATCAGGAAAACCATCTGCTCTTTGTCGAGCATCCCCATGTATACACTTTAGGGAAAAGTGGCGACCAAAAACATTTGCTACTCAACGAGGAGCAATTGAAAAAAGTCAATGCTTCTTTTTATCCGATCAACCGCGGCGGGGATATCACCTACCATGGTCCTGGACAAATTGTTGGTTATCCCATTTTTGACCTCGAACTTTTTTTCACAGACATTCATCTGTACTTGCGATTCCTAGAAGAGGCCATCATTTTAACCTTGGCTGAATATGGCATCAAAGCAGGAAGAATAGATGGACTTACTGGCGTATGGTTGGATGAAACGCATCCCATCAAAGCCAGAAAAATCGCAGCACTTGGTGTGAAATGTAGCCGTTGGGTTACGTTGCATGGTTTTGCTTTTAATGTCCATCCCGACATGCAATATTTTACCAATATTATTCCCTGCGGAATCAGTGATAAGCCTGTTACCTCGATGGAAAAAGAATTGGGCTATGCACCCGATATTGAAGAAGTGAAAGTGAAATTAAAAGGACATATTCAACACTTATTTGGAATCACTTTTCAATCGTGATGATAGGATTCTCCTTTTAAAATGGTGAAAGATCGGTAGAGTTGTTCCAAAAGAAACAAGCGAATCATTTCATGCGAAAAAGTCATCGCTGAAAAGGAAATTTTCGCATTTGCTCTTTGGTACAACGAGTCATGAAATCCAAAGGCACCTCCGATAATTAAAACACATGTTTTGGTTCCAGCATTCATTAATTTTTGAATCTGTTGTGACCATTCGGTAGACGAGAACATTTTTCCTTTTTCATCCAATAGCCAAACAAAATCTTCTGTCTTGATGTGCTTGAGAAAATGCTGCGCTTCTTTTTCTTTAATCAACTCTTTAGACATCCCTTTGGCAGACACATCAGGCAAAACGACCCATTCACAGGAAATATAATGCGTCAATCGCTTTTTATATTCCTCTTCGCCACTCAATAAATAAGGCGCTTTGGTTTTGCCAATATTGAGAATCTTGATTTTCAATTACTCTCTTTTATCTTCTCGAGATTCTTTGATATTTTGCTTTTGAAGCGGATTCATGCCATACTCACGAAAACGTTTTCTCTCGACAAAAATATCGCAAGCTGCAAAGACTGCCTCACGGAATGAAGATTCATCAGCAGCATCTTTGCCCGCGATATCATAACCAACTCCATGATCTGGGGAGGTTCTGACTATAGGCAATCCAGCAGTGAAATTAACTCCTGACTGGAAAGCCATCGTTTTGAACGGCGTTAATCCTTGATCATGATACATCGCCAAAACAGCATCAAAATGCTTGAAAGATCCAGCACCGAAAAAGCCATCTGCACCGTAAGGTCCCATCACGTGAAGACCTTTCTCTTGTAACTCACGAACTGCTGGTTGAATGATTTCTTTTTCCTCAGAACCCAACAATCCATTGTCTCCAGCGTGCGGATTCAGTCCCAAAACAGCAATTCGTGGACTTGGAATTCCAAAATCACGCAACAAAGACTCAGTCATCATATTGACTTTTTTGACAATTTTATCTTTCGTAATCAATCCAGCAACATCTTTGATCGGAACATGTCCCGTTAAGACACCAACCCTCAATTGACCCGCGGTTAAAAACATGAGTACTTCTTCTGTTCCCGCCATTTTGGCCAAATACTCGGTATGTCCGATGAAAGATGATTGTTTACTTTGAATGACCTCCTTATTGATAGGAGCCGTTACCAAGACATCAATTGCATTGGTACCCAGGTCACGGGCTGCCATTTCCAGAGATTTGTAAGCCCATTCTCCCGCCTTGCTATCAGCTTTGCCCCATTCGATTTGGAAAGGAGTTTCTTTATCGACATTGATCAAATTCAACTTCTTTGCTTGGGCATCTTTGGCGGCGTTGACATTAAAATACATCAACTCCTCCAAACGAAGATTCTTCTTGGTCTGCTTTACCCATTCTGGATGGGCATACAATACAGGAATTACCGAATCAAACATGCGCAAATCGGCAAATGTCTTTAACACCACTTCCATTCCCACGCCATTTGGATCGCCACAACTAATCCCTACCTTGATTCTATTTTCCATTGCTTTTTCTATTAACCTGAATAACCCGTTTCAGCTATTCAACAAATATAAATCTTAACTGAATGGTTCTATTCAGAAACCTCATGAAAAAACGATATAAAAACATTTATGCGCTTCGCTTGCGCTTGAAAATAATGTTGAAAATCGCCTTGAAGAACAATGGCGTATCTGTCCAATAAGGGCTTTTCTCTTTCATCAACAAATATTCTCGCTCCGCTTGAATGACATCATCCTTGGCTCCTTTCCTATCTAGAGCAACATAAGGCGGAATACAACCCGGTTTGTGCTTCAATCGCAGCGCTCGGAGGTCTTCTGGAATATCCTGAAAGTAGCGAGTGCTAACGGGTCTGACGCCTACCAATTTCATTTCTCCTTTTAGCACATTGATCAATTGAGGCAGCTCATCCAACCAATACCGCCTAAAAAAAGAACCATAAAATGTCAATCGGAAATCCGATGCAGGCTTTCCTGTATCGGCGTATCCATTTTGTTTCAAAATATAATCGTGCAAATATTCGGCATAAGGATGCATGGTTCGGAATTTATATACCCGAATCATTTTTCCGTTTTTACCAATTCTTTCCAACTTGATGAGAGGCCCATAACTGGGATTATCTCCAACAATCGGCTGAGACACTTTTTTCACGAGGACATAATGAATCCCTTGCACGTTGTGATTTTCGACAATTTCAAATCCACAACTCACCAATCGACCAAACACTTCACCTTTGGATAGCAAACGATTTCTGCCACGAGTAACAAGAAAATAAATTTTCTTGAGCCCCCAAACTTTTGGAGTTACCCGTAAAAAAAAGAAATCGAAGACAAAAGTCAAAGCATATAAAATTGGATTCAGTCGTTTCTTCTTTCTGGCGTATCGATTGCGGATACTCTCAAATCTGCCCAGATAATATTGTCCCTCTTGGAGCTTATCATTGACACGGATAAAAAATTTATTGATGTGTCGGATATTGTTAACCAAGCCAAGATTGAGCAGACAATCAAACTCACCATCTACCATGTCCACGTTAAAAGGATTGCTGGTGTATAGAAGTTTGGTCCGATCCAAGTTCGAGGGAAGCATTGATGTCAATACCGACACCTCTTCGTCGCCCAAGTTGGCCTTTAAAAATTCTATTTTGGAATGTGAAAGCATCCTTCTCGCCTGTTTACTCCTTGTAAATTTACGAGAGAAAACTATTCAGCAGCAATAAAACTTGATTTGACTACCTCGTCGGGGTAATTGATTAAAACTGCGCGCCACTTGCCTTTATGAACGAACAAAGATCCCGCTGCCATAGCTGACACATTGGTGTTCTTATACAAATCAAGCATGTCTTGGACGCTTTTGGCTCCGCCACAAGCAACAACAGGAACGGATAATGATTTTGACAAAGTAGCAAACAGCTCTTGATCATATCCACATTGACGTCCATCGGCATCCATGTCTTGTATGATAATCTCGCCAACCCCTAAATCCTGCAATTGGCGCAAATAGGTCGGCACGTCCTGATGTATGCTCCGTTGACCATTGGCATAATATCCGCTCCATTCTCCAGCGCTATTCCTCTTCAAATCGACACATACGACAACAGAACTTGAACCCAAAACTTCGACTGCTTTTTTCACTTCATCTGGATTCACAATGGGCAAAGTTCCGAGCACTACCTTTTCAACACCCAATGCTATCATGGCTTTCATTTGCTCCACAGTAGAAATTCCGCCTCCAATCGCCAAAGGCATATCCGCTTCTTCAGC
>CANFLZ010000036.1 GCA_947448135.1 Flavobacteriales bacterium | reverse complement strand
TTTTTATTGAACACCACGTTAACGGTCGAACGCGACAAGCCCTTATCGCACAAAGAATTTGGTTGGGACTGGTTCACCGATTATGTCATACAGCGTTTGGCCTTAAAGACAACCCCAGTTGTGTTTATACTCTGGGGCAAGCATGCCCAAAGCAAGAAAAAACTCATCGGTTCCAACCGGCACTTCATTATTGAGAGTGCCCATCCATCGCCGCTTGGCGCATACCGCGGCTTCTTTGGCTCCAAGCCCTTTTCGCAAGTCAATGCCTTTTTGGGCGGGGGGATTAGGTGGTGAGATGATTGCGATACAGCAACCCATTGGGTTGAACGCTGTCCAAGATTTGATCGAAACGGAGACTTTTCATTTTAAAGTGAAAATCATTTTCAAATGGTTTTAAAAAAGAAGCAATCAACTCATCTTCGCATTTCAGAATGAGCAGCGCTTCTAGGATAAGATAGCATGCCATTCTCTTTTCAATAACGCTGTATTTATTTCTTGCCAGATGAATTTGGCTAAAAATTTCATTTACAAAAAGTGAGAATTCGATTGGATTCAATTTTTCATATTTATGCAGAACACTAAGTGCTAGCATTCTCAATTGGGGGAAGAGATGAATTTGATTCAGCTGTTTGGGTTGTTGAATTTTCTTTTGTTGAAGGAGTGCATAAGTCCTTTTAAATTTTAGAGGCTTATTTTGAATAAAGTAGAAACGAGCCAAAATAGAATTCCCGAAAATATAATCTTGAAGATTTTGAATTGAGTTTGTTTCTTGACAATCGCTGAGGTAAAGTTTAATGCCTGTTTCGTAATACGGTAAATTGAAATCGGGGTCGATCATTAACTCAAAAAAGCATTCTCGAACAACTGGATGGTCATGAAACTTTTTATAGAATTGAGTTGCACTTTTTGGACAATGTTGTAGAGCCATATAAATGGTGTAACCCAATTGGCATTTATTTTCTGTAGTCAAAGATGGAGGAGTGGAATTCAGGTAATCCGTAATGCTCAAAAATTCTTGATTGGAAATACAACGAAAGAGCAAGCTGTGTTTCATTTCATGGAAGTTCCAATTGGCACCTAGTGATTCCGAAATTTTTTTATCTTGATGGATATCGTTGAGCAACGATTGAATGGATTTGTAGCCACAATAGGCTGCGATGGTATCTAAGGTGTGTTGATAGGGGTGGTGTTTATCCAATTGAAAGAAGAGGCGGTAGATGGTACTTTGAGAGATATTCTCTTTGGTTCGAGCATGAATTTCTTTGGACAAACCCAGGCAATCATTTTTCGAATGAATGTTTAGTCCATATTCCATTTCTACCTTTTTCTTCAAAATAGAAAATTGGAATTCGGATAGATGAATAATCGGTTTAGCCACTATAATTTTTTTCAAAATTACTAATCAAAATAGAAGGACTAATCATGATCAAAAAGTTGAACTTACTTGAACTGGGAAGCAGATTAATGTTGAGGTAAGATTGTGTCAGGTATGAATTCGACTTTGAGACCAATATTGGAAATGTACAAATTAAAATTTGGATTTGATCAATTTTATGATAAAGCTTCTTTAAAATTGAATTCAAATTCGCTTATTAAATCTACTTTGATTCTCGCTGGTGAAAACACATCTAATTCTTTGTTAGATCCTATTCTGATTCAAATTGGTGATACAAGAATAGATTTGCCAATTTGGTTTGGAGGAATCGTTGAATCGCAAATTAAGGTTGTCGTGCTAGGTCGAGAACCCAGACACAACCACAATCGATATAATATTGAAAGGAGTGGAAGAAATGTTTTCGGTACCCCATTTGGAATTGAATTTTGGAGTGAAAGAAATAAATACTTTAGATCGTTTCAATCGATTATTTCAAACCCAAAAATATTTACATATTTTACTGATGTAGTGAAGCATTATAATGTAAATGAAAGTAAGTTCAAAAGTGATAAAGAAGCGAAACGAGAATTTTGGCGAAAGGCTGAATTAGACCAAGATAATTTAGCTTTGCTTCGATTTGAAATTAATCAAATAAATCCTGATTTAATTGTCGGCTTAGGTGTGGATTGTAACGCATTTTTAGAAAAGCATTTTAGTTGCAGTTATTACATACTCAAATTAAATCATCCCAACGCTAGACAGGATAAAAGGACTGGATTAAATGCTTGGGAAAAAATTGATCAAGAACTAAAGAACGTAATTATAAATTCTAAATTAAATGGCGGGTAAAAAAGCACGTGGTAGCTGGGATTCGAATGATGGTCGAACAAAAGCAGGTAAGAGTGTATCTACTTATCATCCTCACAAAGATTTTGATGCTGCTGTTGGCATTGTGGGAGGGTTATTCAAATCAACAAAAAAGACAGCTCCTAAAAAAGAAAGAGCTGTAAAATCTAAAAAAGTTTCTGATGATTATGGATTTGATGAAGCGAGTGAATCAAGTTTTGATCATAAAGCTCACAATGAGCAAATGAAATCTATGAAACCATTATTAATTGTTCTTGGTATTGTTGGAGCTGCAGTTTCCATTTTATTCTGGATTTGGGTGTCTTCTTTGTTTTAATTTATTCTAGAATCGTATTTGTGAATTAGCTTCTTATTCGGATTTCTCTGAATTTTAACTTATCTGAATGGTAAATTTTCCGTTGGTTTATTTGCCTATATTTGAGCATTGGGTTCAAGCCTGATTTTAAATATGCAATTCAACGAAAATTCTAGAGTAAAGATTCCGGCAATTCTGCATCTCATACAATTGGGATATGATTACTTGCCATTATCTCATGCCATTTGGGACAAGGAGACAAATATCTTTACGGATATATTCAAATCGAGCATTCGGAATATTAACCCTCACTTGTCCGAAATTGAAATTGTTCAATTGCTAGATAGGGTAACCATGACCTTGGACAACGAAGATGTTGGAAAGGCATTTTATGAATTGATTACGGAATCTTCGGATATTCAATTGATCGATTTTCATAACCCAAGCAATAATTCATTTCACGTAGTTACGGAATTGCCATGTGTGAATGGTGAAGAGGAATTTAGACCCGATATAACGCTTTTAATCAATGGGCTTCCTTTGGTGTTTATTGAAGTTAAAAAGCCCAATAATGCGGAAGGGATACAGGCTGAATACAAGCGTATTCAAAGCCGTTTCAAGAATAAGAAATTTCGCAAGTTCATCAATGTTACTCAATTCATGGTGTTCTCCAATAACATGGAATATGCCGAGGATGGATCCCAAATTTTGCAAGGGGCATTTTATGCGTCACCGGCCTATTCGGATGTGAAATTCAATTATTTCAGAGAAGAAGAACAGTTTGATCTGGGACAGGTCCTTCAGCCTTTAACCGATGATCAACTGAATCTAGTTTTAAAGGACAACAACTTGGTGGCGATCAAAGATTCTCCAGAATTCTTGACCAATAGAAATCCCAATACACCTACCCATAGAATATGTACCTCACTATTTGAAAGAGGTCGCATGATGTTCATGCTTCAGTATTCTATTGTGTATGTGAAAACAGATTTTGGTGCAGAAAAGCACATCATGCGATATCCTCAAATTTTTGCCACCAAGGCCATCGAACGAAAATTGAATGAGGGGGTTAAAAAAGGAATCATTTGGCATACGCAGGGAAGTGGAAAAACGGCACTCACTTTTTACAATGTTAAATTCTTAACGCATTATTTCCGCGATCGTCAAGTAGTACCCAAATTCTATTTTATCGTAGACCGATTGGATCTCTTGATTCAAGCCAGCAGAGAGTTTACGAGTAGGGGATTGGTGGTGCACAAAATCAATTCTAAATCTGATTTTGTCAAAGACCTTAAAACGACAACAGCGCTGCACAATAGTTCCGGTAAAACTGAAATCACTGTGGTGAATATTCAAAAGTTTAAGGAAGATAGGGACGTTGTAAGTAGAAAGGATTACAATATCAATATTCAAAGGGTTTATTTTTTGGATGAGGTACACCGCAGCTACAACCCCAAAGGCAGCTTCTTAGCCAACCTAAATGAATCGGATGAAAAGGCCATCAAAATCGGTCTAACCGGTACGCCTTTGCTGGGAAGTGATTTCAATTCCAAATCTATTTTTGGGGAATACATCCACAAATATTACTACAACGCGTCAATCAATGACGGCTATACTTTGAGACTGATTAGAGAGGAGATTGAGACAAGCTATAAATTTAAATTGAAAAAAGCCCTTGAAGAAATTGACATTTTAAAAGGACATGGTGATCGTAAATTGGTTTATGCGCATCCCAAATTTGTAGAGCCCTTGTTGGATTACATCGTGGCTGATTTTGAAAAGTCGCGGGTTATTCTGAACGACAATTCTATCGGGGGAATGGTCATTTGTGATTCCGCAGAGCAAGCCGAACAATTGAAGACAATTTTCGATGCGAAATATGCTATACAAAATTCGAATTACCTTCCTATCGCAGCTTCTCCTCAAGGTTCATATTCAACGATGCAAAAGGAACTGAGCAAGGTGTATAGCTCCGCTGTTATTCTTCATGACTCAGGTACCAAGGTGGAAAGAGATCAGTGGGTAACCGACTTCAAAGAAGGGAAAATTGATTTGATTTTTGTTTACAATATGTTGCTCACGGGCTTTGATGCTCCCCGTTTGAAGAAGTTGTATATCACCCGTGTCATCAAAGCGCACAATTTGCTTCAAGCCCTAACCCGCGTCAATAGGACATACAGAAATTTCAAGTATGGATATGTGGTCGACTTTGCTGATATCCAAAGGGAATTTGATAAAACGAATTTGGATTACTTCAATGAGCTTCAGGGAGAACTTGGAAGCGAAATGGAGCATTATTCCAATCTATTTAAGTCCAAGGATGAGATTGAAGGGGATATCCGTGAGATCAAAGATATTTTATTTCATTACAACACTGAAAATGCTGAGGTGTTCTCACAACAGGTATCTGAGATTAGTGATAGAAAGACCATGTTGTCCTTGACCAAGGCGTTGAACAATGCCAAGGATTTATACAATTTGATTCGACTTTCTGGGCATTACGAAATGTTGGATAAATTGGATTTTCAAAAAGTAAATTTCTTGGCCAAGGAAGCCAACGCCCACTTGGCACTGATCAATACCAAAGAGGCTTTGGAAAGCAATGTGGATACCACCAATTTGCTCAATGTTGCTTTGGAGGATGTCGTTTTTGCATTTACTAAATTGAAAGAAGAAGAACTCATTATTGCAGATAAGTTAAAGGACATTCTGAAAAGAACGCGAGAAATGCTCGGGGGAAATTTCGATCCCAAAGATCCCGTTTTCGTCACATTGAAAGAGGAGCTCGAAAGACTTTTCAAAAAGAAAAATCTCAGTGAAGTGACGCAGCAAGAGATGGAAGAAAATATCGAAGAACTGGAAAACATCTATGCTGAAGCCAAAGAATTGGAACGGAAAAACCAACTGCTAAAAGCGAAGTATGATAGTGATGCGAAATACGCCCGCATTCACAAAAGGTTAATGGAAAAAGATCCATTAACTGATAGCGAGAGTAAATTATTTGAGGCATTGCAAAGTCTTAAAAAAGAGGTGGATGCCCAGATATTACAAAATTCCAATTTGTTAGAAAATGAAAGTTTTATCGAGAAAATGATGCTTCGATTGGTAGTTAGTCAGTTAAAGAGCAAATTTGATTTGCCTTTGGATGCAGAAAAATCAATGGAGATCAATCGAATGATGGTTAGAGAATATTTAAGTGAATACAACGGAAAAGGTTTAAACTAAAAAGAAATAGAAGTAGAAGGAAATGAATAATACAGTGCAATTTGAAAGGAACACCAAAGCCCTTATAGACGATTTAAAGAGTGTGTGTGCCAACTATGGTTTGGGTAACGATGGAAATGAATTTAAAATCATCACCCAGGTTTTCCTCTACAAATTTCTAAACGACAAATTTGCTTTCGAAGTAAAGCAGATAGATAAGAAATTGGCTCAAGCAGAAAATTGGGAATCGGCAATAAGAAAATACAAGAAGTCAGACTACGAGATGTTGATGATGCAGTTGAGTGAAAGCACTGCGCGATTGAAGCCAGAGCAATTCATCTCTTCTTTGTTTGAAAATCAAAATCAACCCAAGTTTGCAGAGTTGTTTGATTCCACTTTGTTGGATATTGCCAAGGAGAATACCGATATTTTTTCGGTAATCACCGATGGTGGGGAGAAGATCATGTTGTTTGAAAATCTCAGCCGTTATGTGATTGACAAGCGTGACGAGTTTTGCAATGCCATCGTCAACAAACTGGTCCATTTTTCTTTTGAGCACATCTTTCATGAGAAGTTTGATTTTTATGCGACGATTTTTGAATACCTCATCAAGGATTACAACACCAACAGTGGTGGCAAGTACGCAGAGTATTTCACACCCCATGCGGTAGCCAAGATCATGGCATCTTGCCTGGTTACGGAGAAAGTGAAGAATGCCACCTGTTATGATCCATCCGCAGGTTCAGGAACACTCCTCATGAATTTGGCACATGCCATAGGCGAGGACAAGTGCACCATTTATTCCCAGGACATCTCGCAGAAGTCTTCCAATCTGTTGCGATTGAATCTGATTCTAAACAACTTGGTTCATTCCATACCCAATATTGTCAAAGGCAATACGTTGTTGGATCCTTATCACCGCGAGAAAGATGGCAAGCTCAGAAAGTTTGATTTCATTGTGAGTAATCCGCCGTTTAAGTTGGACTTCAGTGATTTTGTAGAAGACTTGAAGAGCAAGGAGAATCACGAGCGCTTTTTTGCAGGGATGCCCAATGTCCCCAAAGCCAAGCCTGAGGGCATGGCCATCTATCCCGCATTTATCCAACACATCATGTATTCATTGAATGCAAAAGGACGGGCAGCCATTGTAGTTCCCACGGGATTTATAACAGCACAAAGTGGCATTGAGAAAAAAATCAGAGAGCGCATGGTAGAGCAGAAAATGTTGCGTGGGGTCATTAGCATGCCCAGCAACATCTTTGCGACAACAGGAACCAATGTCAGTATTTTGTTTTTGGATAAAGCCAATACCAAGGGAGATATTGTATTGATGGACGCCTCTAAATTGGGCGAGACCGTGAAGGATGGCAAGAATCAAAAGACCGTTTTGCGCAGAGAAGAAGAGGAGAAGATTATCACCACATTCAATGCACACCAGGCGGTGGAGGATTTCAGTGTTGTGGTGAGTTATGAGCAGATAGCCGAGAAGAATTACAGCTTCAGCGCAGGGCAATATTTCGATGTGAAGATTGAATATACGGACATTACCCCCGCTGAATTTGCCGCGAAGATGAAAGGTTTTCAGAGTAATTTGGATCAACTATTTGCGGAGTCTAGGGAGTTGGAGAAGGAGATTCAGAAACAATTAAAGGGGTTGAGGTATGAATGAATATAGCGCAAGTGAATTATTTGAATTACTGAATTTGCAGGATGAGTGCGACTGGCTTGAGGTCAAAGGAGGGCATGAAAGTTCGCATTCAGTGATGGAAACCGTTTGTTCGTTTTCAAACGAACCAGGTTTAGGCGGTGGCTATATTCTTTTAGGAGTTTCCGAAGATAAGTCTGCATTGTTTCCTCAATATAAATCTGTTCATATTGCTGATCCAGATAAGGTTCAACGTGATTTTATTTCACAATGCAGTTCGATGTTTAACATTCCTGTTAGGCCAAAAGTTAGTGTTGAACGCATACATGGTGATACTGTTATTAAAATTCGGGTTGAAGAATTGGCAGCAAATCAAAAGCCTGTTTATTTCAAATCCGATGGTTTGCCAAGTGGAGCATACAGAAGAATCGGATCTACTGATCAACATTGCACTGAAGACGACATGCGTGTTTTTTACACAGATTCTAAGAGTTATGATCAAACGCCAGTTCTAGGCTCTTCCATTTCTGATATTGATTCCATGGCAATTAAAAAATATAGAAATCTCAGAGAGAAGATTAATCCAAGTGCGGAAGAATTGACATATGATGATTTTGAGCTTTTAGAATCTTTGGGTTGTTTAAATAAACTCAATAAGTCAGAATTGAATCTTGCAGGTTTGATTTTGTTTGGAAGTACTAAGGCATTAAGAGCTTATTATCCGATGCTCCGCATAGACTATATAAGAGTGCCAGGAACCTCATGGGTTCAAGACCCCGATGATCGTTTTACTACGATTGATATGCGCGGTCCTTTGATTACTGTTATTTTTCGGTTGATGGATGCGATAAATGCAGATTTGCCGAAAGGTTTTTTATTAGAGGATGGATTTATACAGGCATCTTCTTCTGGTTTGCCTTCAAAAGTTTTGAGAGAAGCTATTGTTAATGCGATGATGCATAGGTCATATCGAGAGCATCGCCCTACACAAGTTATTCGATATGACAACAGGATTGAAATCGTGAACCCGGGATATTCACTAAAATCAGAAGAGCGGTTTGGTGATCCGGGAAGCGAGACACGTAATCCATTTGTGGCTTCCGTTTTTCATGAAACCAATTTGGCGGAAACCAAGGGGTCTGGTATCAGAGCCATGCGCAAATTAATGAAGCAGGCCCATTTAGCACCGCCTACTTTTGATTCTGATAGAAATAACAATCAATTTGTTTCTCGTTTACTATTACATCATTTTTTAGATGAAAAAGATTTAACATGGTTAAAGCAATTTGATGATTTAGCGCTTACTGATGCGCAGAAACAAGCTTTGATATTCGTTAGAGAGGTAGGCGCTATTGATAACCAAACTTATCGACAAATGACTGATTTTGATACTTTAAAAGCGAGTAATGAGCTGAAAATATTAAAATCTTATGATTTATTACTACCCAAAGGGAAAGGAAAAGGGACCTATTATCTAGCAGGTAAAGGTTTGGAAAGAGCTATTGAAAATTTAAGCACACCACCTAAAGATTTAAGTGCATTACCTGTAGATTTAAGTACACCACCTCTAGATTTAAGTGCACCACCTTTAAATTTAAGTACACCACCTATAGAAATTGAAGCATTACTTCAAACGATAGTGCAAAAAATAGCAGAGTTAAACAAAAGAGAACATGATTCATTGAAAATCAGAGGTATAATTGTCGAATTATGCTCTTTGAAGCCGATGAAGGCCTCCGAAATATCTGGTTATTTTAAGAAAGGCGAGGATTATATGAAGCGCAAATATTTAAGTGAAATGATCAAAGCAAAGGAACTTACCTATTTGCATCATGAAATGCTCAATCATCCCGAGCAAGCGTACTTGGCGAATAAAAACAATTGAGTTATATATATGAAATATTGGTATATGAATAGCAATTTAGACCAACTCTTTGCCGAGTCCCGTGAGTTGGAAAAGGAGATTCAGAAACGATTAAAGAAAATTAGTTATGATCTTTAAAAGAAGTCTTATTAATGATTTATCCGTTAATGTAACTGATGGCGAACACGCTTCGGTGAATGACGATGAAAATGGAGCTTATTTTTTACTAAGTAATAAAAATATTAAAAGTGGAAAAATAGTGTTCGATGAATACGATAGAAAAATAAGTGAAATTACATTTCTGAACATAAATCGAAGGACAAAATTGTCTTTTGGTGATGTGGTAATTTCCACTGTAGGTACAATAGGAAAAACGGCCATTATTAAGGATGATTTTATAAATTTTGATTTTCAAAGGAGCGTTGGAATAATAAAGCCGGATCATAAGAAATTGAATACGGAATATTTGCATTATTACTTCCAAATTCCTGCGGTTCAGAAGAGATTAATTAATTTGTCTAAAGGTGCCGTTCAAAAATGTTTATTTATTTCGGATTTAAGAGGAATTGAAATTGATCACCCTACCAAAATTGAGGATCAAGAAGTATTAGTTGCTGTTTTGAAGAGTATAGACTCCAAAATTGAACTCAACAACCGCATCAATGCGGAGTTAGAGTCCATGGCCAAAACCATATATGATTATTGGTTTGTGCAGTTTGATTTTCCGGATAAAAACGGCAAGCCTTACAAAACCAGTGGCGGTAAAATGGTTTGGAATGAGGAGTTGAAGAGAGAAGTGCCGGAGGGGTGGGAGTCAGGTGAATTAAATAAACTTGGCGAGATTATAGGAGGAAGCACTCCCTCAAAAGCCGTAGAAGAGAATTTTTGTTTTGGTGTCGGAATGCCTTGGATTACACCAAAAGATTTATCTCTTAATAAAGGTAAAAAGTATATTACTAGAGGTGAATTAGATGTTACTGAAAGCGGATTAACAAGTGCTTCTTTGAAGATAATGCCTGCAGGTACAGTATTACTGAGTTCAAGGGCACCTATTGGATATTTGGCAATTTCTCGTGAGAATGTAACGACAAATCAAGGGTTTAAATCATTCATACCAAGATCTAAGTTTTCCACTGAATTTATTTTTTACACAATAAAAAATCTCATTCCGGAAATCGAAGCAAATTCATCAGGTTCTACATTTCAAGAAGTATCAACAAGTACATTAAGGTCAATTAAAACTGTTTTTCCATCTAACGATATCTTAACCAATTTCGACAAAAGAATTAAACCCATTTTTAAACAACAAGATGTCTTAGAAGAAGAAAATCAAAAACTCGCGGAATTACGCGATTGGTTGTTACCTATGTTGATGAATGGGCAGGTGAGGGTTGATTGAACTTTTTAGAAAGTATTTGGGAATAACAAATTTAGATTTTAATTGAATGAATTATGATTCATCTTTTTATTGACACGAATATTTATCTTTCTTTTTATCATTTCAGTAAGGAAGATCTTGAAAGTTTGGAAAATTTGAGCAAACTTATAAATCTTGGTAAAATCAAACTTTATATTCCAGAACAAGTACGATATGAATTTTTTAGGAATAGAGAGAATAAGATTAAGGACGCATTAAATCGTCTGGAAGGTGGAGATAATTCGGTTCAAATTCCTCTTTTTTGTGAAGGCTATACAGAGGCTAAGGAATTGCAAGAGGTAGCAAAAAAATTTAAGATAAAAAAGGAAGTCCTGATTGCTAAAGTGAAAAGTGAAATTTCAAAGAACTCTCTTAAAGCAGATAATATTATTAAAGAGTTATTCGAATTAGTACCTTGTGGAGATTTCGATAGCGAAATTTTACAAAGGGCTCATAATAGAGCCGATTTAGGTAATCCTCCTGGAAAAAAGAATTCTCTCGGTGACGCTATAAACTGGGAATATTTATTGTTGACAGTTGATGATTGTAAAGATTTGTATTTTATTTCTGAAGATTCAGATTATAAGTCTGTATTAAAGGATGATCAATTCTCTCCTTTTTTATTGTCTGAATGGAAAAATAAAAAGAATACAAGTTTGATTTATTTTAATGCGCTGTATAAGTTTTTTAAATCTCATTTTCCAGACATCAAGTTTATTGAAGAAGAAATTAAAGATGCTAAAATTTTAGCATTTGAAGAAAGTCCAAATTTCGATGCCGCTCGTGCCAGATTAGAAGTGCTTTACAAGATAAATGACTTCTCTTTGGAGCAGATAAATAGAATTGTTAATGCGAGTATCAATAATGGACAAATATATAGGGCTCACTATTACTCCCCCGAATTAATTGGACTAAAATTAGAATCAATTATTTCTGGTTATGAGGGAAAGATTGACTTTGATAATTATCGTTTATTCTGTAATTTATTTGGAATTTCACGGCGACCACGAATCGAAGATTTGTTGGATGATACATTAAATTAATCGGTAGATATGTGAATTAAAAGAACTCATTAGAGAATCATATTATTTAAAATTTAGGTTGAAAATTATGCGTGAAATTTCACTAGAAAAAATGGAATTCAAGGGATTTTGGCCATATTTTTCACAACGAGGAATGCCAAAATCATTGTTTCGCGATTTTGGACTTCTTACATTTGAAGAGTTGATCGAGTTGGTAATAAACTCCAAAAAGCCTCAATATTTTACTGAGTGGCCATTACTCGATGTGGAGCTTGAACTTTTAGTTTTAGATTTAAGTAATTATTTAGAAGGTTATTTAAATGAATTCAATGATACGCACATGATCAGTGAATCAGCAGATCTAATTCGAAAACGAAATTTTTTAATTCAAAATTGTTTTTACTTTAGTCTGGAGATAAAGAAATTTTTCAATCAAAATTGTATTCTGAGAATAGAAATCCCAGAGAACTTTTCAATTTCCGAAGTTAAGTTTAGTATTAAGTATTACGAATCTACTCCAATAGGATATAGATACTATCGAAATTTCAGGTTTTGTGAAGGGTTCAAGCCTACTCATCACATGCAAGAGGGATGGCTATTTTTTTTTGAATTTGAATGGAAGTCGGACTCGACTGTCTGGAAGTTGAAAGAACTTTTGTTTGAAAATGGTAGTCAAAGGCAGTCAGATATAATTGGTTACAAATATGATTTTCGCAAAATATTGTCAAGTGTTTTTGTTCCACACAACAATTTCTTGGATGAAATTGTGAAGTCATATTGTACTTCTAAATTATATAAAGCAATTGATCTGAGTTCCGATCAATTATTAGAAGGCAAGATTAAGATTCTCGCAAGTAAGTTAAATTCAAAGTATGGTGTTTATACTCTTAGCAATTTATTTACTGCAGATGCAGAAATTCAATTGAAACAAAAATTTATCGAAGAAAAGAGTTCTCAAATACAGAATGTAATAACTAATAATAGATTGAAGCACGTTTTTCTTTATTGCTCTGCAGATTGTAAAGTCGATTCTATGAAATTCGAATTCATTCAATATTCCGAGGATGAAATTGAAATTGAGCGATATAAATATGTTCATTACAATTTTATAAAATATGTTACTAATCCGGATTCCTATTCATGGAAAGATGCTTTTTGGTTGTATGTAAATATCAAATGGAATGATTCAGAGGAGATATGGAAATTAAAGCAAAAAATACTTTTTAAAAATGTTTAATAGTTTGCCTAGACATTTAAATTAAATTCATCGCCAACTAATTTGAATAAGTTTATCAATTTTTTGCATGCATCATGGCAGAATTTGGCCAGATCTAATCGTTAGTTTTAAATCTATTTGGAACAATTATAATTTTAGTAATTCGGCTTGATCAAACAATTTGCATAGTTAGATTTTTTCCACTTATTACACAATAAGTATTTTAATGGATGATAACTTTTATTTAGGCACTTCAAATTTCACAATCTTAATTTTACTGGATTAGTTTAATTCAATGGATTTAAAAAAAGGAATTTATATTTTAATTGATATTTTAATTTACACTATGTGTTATTTAAAAAATTATATCTTTGTTCTGAATATTACTTTTAAAAACAAAAACTTCTGAAGCTCTTTTTAGATTTTGATATTTGAGTGAATCGTCCCTATAAAAGTCTACCATTAAGTCAGGTCGTTATGAAAAATAAAAATTCGTATTTCGCTCCCATTGTTTTTCATCCGGGTGAAACGCTGGCAGAAAAGTTGGCAGAGATGAACATGGGCCCCAAAGAGTTTGCGGTGCGCACCGGAAAGCCGGAGAAGACGATTATCGCGGTTTTAAATGGGGATAGTTCAATTACGCCGGATATGGCCATCCAATTTGAACAGGTCACGCTCATCAAAGCGGATTATTGGATGAAGATGCAAAATGCATTCAATGCCTATTTGGCCAGTGAACGATACAAGGCCATTATTGCCGATGCCATTCCTTGGGCCAAGAAATTTCCTTTGCAAGAGATGATGAGCATGGGCTGGTTGCCGCAACAAGATTCAATGGAAGATAGGACCTTGTCGTTGCTTTCTTTTTTTAGATTGAGTTCTGCAGGGGCTTGGGAAAATTATTATTGCAATCAACAACTGAAAGTGGCTTTTCGTATTTCATTGGACAAGTCCAACACGCCTTTTGCAATCTCGGCGTGGTTGAGGCAAGGCGAGATTGTAGCTGAAGAAATGAATGTGATGGACTACTCGGCTAAAAAATTCAAATCGATATTACCGAAATTGCAATCACTAACCGCTCTTTCAATGGAAGAAAGTTTTGATAAAATTCAAAAATATTGCAGTTCAGCCGGTGTAAAAGTGTTGCGAATTCCATCCCTGAAAAAAATAGAAATCAGCGGAGCAACACGCTGGATCAAAGACGCTCCTTGTATTCAAATTGCAGATAGTTTGAAAAGCAAGAATGATTTCTGGTTTACTTTTTTTCACGAAGTGGGGCATATTTTGCTTCATGGTAAAAAAGAAATCTTCTTGGAAAAAGTGGCTTATTCGGATTGGCAAAAAGACAAGGAAGAGGAGGCCGATGCCTTCGCCCGAAAATGGTTGATGCTATAAAGGATAACGGATGAGGGTTTACTCAACCGTATAACCGCCAAGTCACCACCCCGTCCGGACATCGCTAGCGCTCGTCAGGACACCCCTCCTAACTCTCGCAAGCTCAAGCAGGAGGGGAGATTTCCGATTCGCCGATTCACCCTCACCGATTCACCTTCACCGATTCACCGAAACAAACCCATCCACTTGTCCTTCTGAACCCTGATTGCAGGTGGTGATGTAGGTGAGGATGTAATAATAGGTTCCTTCTGATAAGTCTGAGGGCTTGAAATATGGCGTGGCATCGGTCGAGTCAAACATCAACCCGCCCCAACGATTGTAGACTTTTAAATCATAGGTGGAGAAGTATGCTCTGACATCTTGTGAGGGATCATCGGGTAAGAACGGACGCCATTCGTCGTTGATGTTGTCATTGTTCATGGTGACAATGTTGGGGAAACTCAATTGACTGACATCAAAATGGATGTTGTCATTCTCTGGTACAAAGACTTGCGTGGTAAGAATACAACCATTGTCTGGATTTTGAATGTCGACGAAATAAATTCCGCTGGCGTTGACATCGGGATAAAGCACAGTCGGATCGATGCCGAGTATGGATCCATCGGTAGTGGTCCAATTGGCATTCCAACTGGGCAAATTGACGGTATACATGTCCAATGTCTCGATAGGGTGCAAACAACTGATGCTGTCGGGTTGTCCCCAAGTGACAATTGGTGAAATGGTATCTATGCCGATGGTGAAATTTTGAACCGCCGAGCATCCATTGTCTGTGTTGGTGGCGGTGACATTGTAATTACCAGCAGCTGTGACCGACCAATTGTTTTGTGCAGGTGGATTGTTGATGTTGGGTCCCCAATCATAACTCATGTTGGTTGCATTGCTGTTCACCACCATGGTTAACGTGGGTTCAAAACAGGTAATGGTATTGTCGTTGGATGGCGTCAAAACAGGAATGTTTTGATCGGCGGTGACCACAATGGAATGGGTGTCATTGCAATTGGCGTTGTAATATGCAGCAACGGTGTAAGTGCCAATGTTGGCGATGGTTAAATTGGCGAGATTGGCATTGCCTGTAATCTGTCCGCCACTGGTGGTCCATGCATATTGCGTTCCATTGATGGTACTGCTGGCTACAAATGTTAATGTAGGATCATAGCAGGTCAATAATGAATCATAGTTGACCGACAAAACAAAGTCGCTATAGTCAGCGGAAACCACTACGGTATCGCTGTCAAAACATTGATTGTGGTAATTGGCTTCGACAATATAAGTCCCAGAAACATTGGTGTTCATCAAGGACAATGTGTCTGTTCCCAAAATGGTTCCATCAACGGTGGTCCAATTGTAATGCAAACTGGTGAAGTTGGAAGTTGTGTTGATTGTGGCCAAAGTATCGGCGCATTGCAACAAGGCAGTAGCGGGAATATCAATGACGAGTGGCTCAACATGAATGGTGATGGTAGTGGTTTGAACCGCTCCACACAAATTGGTAAACGTAACGGAGTAGGTGGTGGTGGTGTCTGGGCTGGCAATGGGATTGACGATGGTGGGATCGCTCAATGTCGCTGCGGGTGACCAGTTGTAAACGCCCGTTAAATTGGGACCTGCATTGATTTGTACACTGGTTCCAGGACAGGCTTGAACATCACTTGCAGAAGCCAAAATATCGGGCTGCAAACAGACGCGCTGTGTGTTGACGGCTCCACCAGTTGCGGCGGTGAATCCCCAATTGACGTAGGATTGTCCATTGAAAATTTCATTGGCGATGTCGATGGTTGCTTCTAAACGAAAAATACAATCGAAGTAAACTTGAATGATGTGGGCAGATGCGTCCCATTTGATCTCTACTACGTGATCGGTATTGTCTTCGGTGTTGACATCATTGGCATCCATTTGAACAGGACCGCCGATACTTTCGGGTGCGGCATGATTCACAACTCCATTTTTTTCGATGGCGATGTGATCATAAGTGGGATCGCTGGAGTCTGTGTTTTGCCAAGTATCGAATTCAATTCCAAGTGATGTGGTAAAGCTTTGATAGCCCATTCCGCCGCCGCTAACTCCGATCGCGCTGGTTCCAATGTTCTGCAATACAAAACAAATTCCATCGGCCCCGTTGACGTCTTGGTTGCCCAGGTACATTTTGAAAGTTATGTCAAAATCTTCAACCAAGTTGATCATGTTGCCATACCAAACCGTACCATTTTGATTGCCTGCACTGCTGGTCAATTGATAGCAATCATTGCCAATGGCCTGCGCATTTCCATTGAGGAAATATACCTGACAATACACCGTTGTGGTCCATGTCAATGCGAATAAAAGAAAAACTATCTTCTTCATAGTTGTTTCGAAGATAGTGAATAAAAAGCTTTACTTCATTCCACGTTCTTTGCAAATGTGCTCGTAGGCTTTTTGCACTTCGATGAATTTTTCTTGAGCTGCTTTTTGATGGGATTCGCCAAGATCTCTGACTTTGTCTGGATGGTATTTCATGGCCATTTTGCGAAAGGCCTTTTTCACTTCGTCATCAGTCACATCTTTCGAAATTTCCAAGATGGTATACGATTTATCGGTGGAGGCGTAGAACATGGCCTTGATGGAATCTCGGTCGGCTTGTGAAAGACCAATATAATGAGCGATGCGATCGACCAACTCCGCCTCTGAATGATCCACTTTGCCATCCGCTTTGGCAATACCGTAGAGGTAGTGAATCAATTGCAAGCGCATGGGGTGTTCCATGTAATACTTGATTTGATCACAAACCTGCTTGACAGGAATTTCTTTGTTCAGTAGTTCCTTGAGAATTCCGATTTGTTCGGCGGCTATTGCCTCCCCAAATTGTCGTCTAAATGTTTCGCGGATAAAGTCCAATTCACTTTTCATGTGACGCCCATCTGCTTTCATAACAGCGGCGGACAAAACCAAAAGAGCAGAACCAAAATCTCCTTGACGCGTGTGGTGTCTTTGTTGGTGATAAGCCTGCGAGTCGTTGCGGGGATTGTAATGCTGTTGCTGAGGAGTGGTGAGTGTTTTGTCTTCGACTATCGCTCCAAATGCAAATCCCAATATTGCACCAATTGGACCACCCAATGCCCAACCCAGGCCGCCGCCTATCCATTTTGCGTATTTCATTTTAATACAATAATATTTCTTTTTCTATTTACCAAGATCCTCCAGCACCGCCACCACCAGAGCTTCCTCCGCCAAATCCTCCAAAGCCGCCGCCGCCGCCCCAACCGTTATTTCGGCTGTTGAAGTCATTCCAATAACCGCGTCGGGGACCTGAATTGGCCAACCAAAATGCCGTCCAAAAAGGGAGGTTGTTGGTGCGTGCCATGGACTTGTTTTTGCCGAATAAAAACAATAAACCAACGATACCAAAAATCACCAATCCTACCCATCCACCTTTGTCTTTTTCGGACTTGTGCTTTTTGGCGTAAGTGTCAATGTCGTATTCTTTTTGGGCCAACTTTTCTATGACGGTCAGACCATTTAAAATTCCTTGGAAGTAATTATTCTGCTTGAATTGGGGAATCATTTCATTTTCCCAAATGATATGAATTTTTCCATCGGGTAGTGCGCCTTCCAATCCACGACCCGTTGCTATGAAAATCTGTCCTTTGCTTTCAGCAGTTTTGGGCTTGATCAATAATACAACGCCATTGTCCAAATCGGCTTGCCCAACACCCCATTCGTCCATGATTTTAAAACTCAAATCGCTGGGTTCAAAGCCGCACAAATCGGTTAGGGTAACGATTACAATCTGATTGGAAGTGCTCTTGGCGAAACTTTGAAGATTCTGTTCCAATTGAGCTGCCTCTTGCGGTTGTAACATTTGCGCCATGTCATACACCAATCGGGAATCTTCTTTTGGAGGAACACAATCAGGAAGTTGAGCAAATATTTGACCTACCCAAAGGGCCAAAAAGAGAGTGGAAATGAATTTCATTTAACGAGAAATTTGGTCAGACAATTCGTTGATATCATTCTCGGTCCATGGGAAAATAGGCGAGAGGTGGTCGGCCATGGTTTGTAAGGTCTGCGCGATTCCCGAAACAAATTCGCCTTTGGATAAGCTTCCTGCTAAAAGGTCTTTCCAGTTTTGCCATTGTTCAGAAGTTACATGTGGATGAATTCCAACATCTCCGATAATGGCCAATGCAGCGGGATAAATTTGGATATAGAGCAAAAGGGCATTTCGCTGATGGGTTTTGTGCATGCCCAAATGATCAAAAACAAATGCCGCGCGATCTAACACGGCGGCACTGTTTTGTTCTTCAATATGGATGCGAATTTCGCAACTGGTTTTTCTCTCAAATTTTTCAATTTCCAATTGAAAAGATTGAGACAATTCCGGGTTCAATAAAGGATGTTGCGACATTAGTTGAACTCAACTTTTGGAGCGTTTTGAGATCCTTCAGTAGCTTCAAAAGCATCGTAAACTTTGAACTCTTCATCGCCCACCAAGGCTAACGCTTTCTTTTTCCAAAATCCGCGGATGAACGAATTGGATTTTTGAACGGCATCGTTGTAATCAGAACGCGCTTTGCTAACGCGATTTTCAGAACCTTCCAATTGCGCTTGCAGTTCACTGAAATTGGCCGTTGATCGAATCTCCGGATAGTTTTCAAATACAATGTTGATGGCTTTGTTGATGTCAGCTCCAAGCTTTTGTAATTCGGCTGGATTTTGAGCGGCACTCATTCCTGAACGCGCTTTGGTAACATTTTCCAAAATGGCTCTTTCGTTGTCACGAGCGCCCTTTACTGTGGCTACCAATTGCGGAACCAAGTCAGCGCGACGCTGATAGGCGACTTGAACATTTCCCCATTCTTTCTTGACCAATTCCTGATTGTCTACAGCCCCGCTGTATACTGATGTTCCGTACAAGTAAAATAGGACGAAGGCTCCTACGATAACGCCAACGAAAATTAAGATGGCGCGTGTTGCTTTATTCATTTTGTTGTTTTAAAGTTCGAATATAATTAATTGGCGTTTAATCTCGAATAAGCTTGTTGAATGAATGCCGTTAATTCGCTTCCTTTCAACAATCCTTTGGACAATTGAGCCAATGCCAAAGCTTCTTTGGCCATCGCATCACCATCAGGACCTTGCATTTTGTGTACCGCAGGATGATTGGTGTTGATGATCAATTGATACGAGTCGGGCAAGTTTCCAAAAATTCCAGCACCACCGCCCAAGGCTTGCTGTTCTTTCATGCGACGCATGAATTCATTTTCCGTGATCATCATCGGTGGATCATTGGGAGACATGTTTTCAAATTGAACCATGAATTTTTGATTGTCAATCCAAGTGTTCAATTGATTTTTCACGAGCTCTTTCTCTGCATCTGTCAAAGCGGAAACTTCATTGATTTCTTTTTCGATGAGCTTCTCAGGAATGTCGCTGTCCACACGTTTGAAAATGATGTCGCTGTTTTTCGATTCAATTTGAGAAAGGAAAGGAGCTGTCAATGGGTTGTTCAAAACAAATACTTCATAACCTCTGGATGACGCCATTTCTATTGCACTGTGTTGTGCGTTCTCTTCGGAGGTGTACAAGAATATCGTTTTGCCATTCTTGTCTTTTTGGTGTTCGCCAATTTTCTCTTTCCACTCATCGATGGTTTTGAATTCTCCTTTGGTGTTTTTGTACAAAGTGAATGCAGATGCTTTTTCTGCAAATTTCTCCTCAGTCAAAATTCCATATTGAATGAATACGTTGATGTCATCCCATTTCGATTCGAAATCTGCGCGGTCATTATTGAACATGCTCAACAACTTGTCTGCAACTTTTTTAGTGATGTGAGCGCTAATTTTTTTAACGTTACCATCTGCCTGTAAATAGCTGCGGCTGACATTCAACGGAATGTCTGGCGAGTCTACTACACCATGCAATAGGGTTAAAAAGTCGGGAAGGATATTTTTTACTTCATCTGTAATAAATACCTGATTGCAATACAACTGAATCTTGTTGCGTTGCACTTCCATTTGATTTTTTAATTTAGGAAAGAAGAGTATTCCTGTGAGATTGAATGGATAATCAACATTGATATGAATGTGAAATAAAGGTTCCTCAAAGCTCATTGGATAAAGCTCGTGATAGAACTTTTTGTAATCTTCATCAGTCAACT
Organism: Flavobacteriales bacterium; assembly: GCA_947448135.1. GTDB lineage: Bacteria > Bacteroidota > Bacteroidia > Flavobacteriales_D > Sanyastnellaceae > CAMCTV01. The sequence goes on along the minus strand of CANFLZ010000036.1, from coordinate 5,201 downwards.
CATTGGGTTTTTGAATCCAAAGTGGATTGGTTGAGTTGATGACTCGCGGCTTTTTAACCTCGATTTTTTTGACATTGTCTTTGTCGTCTTTTTCGCCGGATGGATCTTCAACCCAATCACTTTCTTCACCGAAAACAATTTCGACAGGCATGAATCGACAATACTTGTCTAGAATTTCTTTGAGCTTGTTTTCATCGTTGAATTCCAAAGCATCATCTGCAAGATGCAAAACGATGTCGGTACCAGCTGAAGCTTTTTCTACATTTTCGATCGAGTAGGATGGACTACCATCACAAACCCAACGAACGGCTTGTGCATCTTTTTTATGGGAGAGGGTGATAATCTCAACTTCCTTGGCTACCATAAAGGCTGAGTAAAATCCCAAACCGAAGTGACCAATGATTTGCGCATCTTGGTATTTGCTGACAAATTCTTCAGCGCCCGAAAATGCAATTTGATTGATGAATTGATCCACTTCCGATTCCGTCATACCAATTCCATTATCTCGGATGGTCAACGTTTTTTTATCCGTGTCTAAGATGACTTCGACACGAGGGTTTTGATCGGTTGTTTCTATTTCTCCAAGTCGCGAAAGTGTTTTCACTTTTTGACATGCATCGACAGCATTGGAGACCAACTCACGTAGAAAAATCTCGTGGTCGGAATAAAGGAACTTTTTAATGATGGGAAAAATGTTCTCTGTTTGAACAGAAATTTGACCTGCTTTCATTTGCGTTTTAATTTTTACGCAGGTCGCATTACAACGCATGTGCCAAGGGACATTGTGTGACACCTTGGCACAATGCGGTATAAAGATTAAACCAAAGCGAGTGCTTGGTTGAGGTCGTCTATCAAATCGGCAGCGTTTTCGACACCTACTGAAAGGCGCACAAGATTGGGAGTAATACCAATTTTGGCTTTTAATTCAGGATCAACTCCAGCGTGTGTCATAGTGCCAGGATGCTCTGCCAAACTTTCGGTTGAGCCCAAGCTCACCGCCAATTTGCACAATTTTAATCCGTTCAAAAAACGAAAAGCTTCCGCCTCACCACCTACAATTTGAAAACTCAACATAGCGCCAGGAGAGGTGTATTGTCTTTTGTAAATTTCATAAGCATGGCCATCGGCAGGCGTGAGATTGCCCAAGTAGTGCATCTTTCCCACTTTTGGATGGTTATTCAAGAACTCGGCAACTTCGGCTGCATTTCGAGCTTGCTGCTCCATTCTTATTTTCAAAGTCTCCAAGCTACGCATCAACAACCAAGCTGTCCATGGACCAGCCATGTTGCCCAAAAATGTGCGCAAGGTTTTGATGCGAATCATATCATCTTGACGTCCACAAACCGCTCCAGCGATAACGTCACTGTGACCACCGATATATTTGGTGGCGCTGTAAATAGAAAAATCAGCACCCATTTCCAATGGACGTTGCCATAGTGGGCCCATGTATGTATTATCTACAGCAACCTTTACGACATGCTCTCCATGAGATAATTTTTTTCCAAGATCCACCAACATGGCAATATCAAAAAGGTCATTGGTGGGGTTGGCTGGCGTTTCAGTAAAAATCAATTTTACTTTATCGCGCGCTCCTGCAGCGTCAATTCTTTTGAGAATATCCTCTTGTGAATCCCATGGGAAATACTCGATGTGGTGAATATTCATTTTCACCAAGAAATGTTTGATGAAATGGTCGGTACCGCCGTAAGATGGAGATGAGGCAAGAATAAAATCGCCTGGTGCAAGATACTCCAACATGACAGTGGTGATGGCAGACATTCCTGATTCAAAAGAAGCGCAATCATCCGCGTTGTCCCAAAGGGCAATTCGATTTTCTAGAATTTCAATGTCAGGATTGTTTAAGCGAGAATAGATCAATCCAGGGATTTTCTCTCCTGCTTCTCTCTCGCGAATGCCATAAGCAATTTCAAAAAATGATTTTCCCTCTTCAGCGGTTTTAAAAACAAAAGTAGAAGTTTGGTAGATGGGACATTTGATAGCACCTTCACTCCATTCCGGCGTATAGCCGTAGCTCATCATTAAGCTTTCCGGTGAATAATTTTTTTTGGACATTTCATTGATGTTTGCCCAAATGTAATGCGGTTATCTCAACAAGTGAAGAACTCCGTAGTATTCTTTTTTCTCGCGATTGGGACTTTCCAAAATCATGCGGTAATTGTATACGCCATCTTGCACATAGTATGAGCCACTGTGTGTTTCGCCTAGCCAATTTTCATTGGGGTCAGTGGAATGGAAGATGATATCTCCCCAGCGGTTGTATATGAACATCTCGTATGATTTTGCATTGTATAAAACGGGAACCCAAGCATCATTTTTTCCATCCATATCAGGAGTAAATGAATTGGGTACAAACGCGTAAGCTTCACATGTTTCAAAATCCAAAACGACGTCTCTGAAAGCTGAACCACAAGTGTTAGAGGCCGTTAGGCTATAATAGCCTGCTTCTGTCACTGTAATTTCAGGAGTTGTCGCCGCCGTGCTCCAGATAAAGGAAGTGGCATGTGAACCAGTGGTACCCAATATCACAGCTTTTCCTTGACAATAGGTTGTTGTATCACCCCAATCGATAAATGGCAAGTAGGTCATTGTAATTTCCATGGCATCTTGGCTAAAGCAATAGCCATCACTGTAAGTGGCTGTCAAAGTTCCTACGGTACTGCAATTGACAGTCTGCGCCACTTCTCCAGTGCTCCAAGTTACAGTGTTGCCAGCGTCAATGGTTACAAAGCTTCCTTCACAGAAATCGGCGGTATTAGGAAGGTCGACTACAAATGGCGGAAGAACGTTGACATCCGCTTGGTCGGTCATGATACAGTTATTTCCGTAAGTCAAAATCGCAGTCAATGTTTCGATACCAATGACAGGGTTGTTTTGCGTGTAAGAATTACCAAAGGATCCATCTTGCCACAAAACATTTTGCGTGGAAGTATAGGTGAATGGGGCGTCACCGCAAGTGGTTAGTCCTGCGCCCAAATCCCAGGCTGGTGGGGCGTATGCGGTGATGGTCACTTGGTCAGAAGCGGAGCAGGTGTTGATGGCCACATCAACAGAAACAGTGATGCTGCCTGTTGCAGGAGCGGTTCCAGTCAAGGTAGCCAATGAAGTATTGTCCGACCATAGCACGGAAGTGTAATCAGTGAAGTTGTTCAAGTTAACTGTAAAAGGCAAATTGGGACAAGCCTGAAAATTATTGCCAAGATTCGGAACCGGCTGCGGCATAATTTCGACATCGATATCATCAGAAATAATGCAGCCCTCAGGAGTAGTAGCGGTTAATAAATAGTTTCCGGTTGTCGAGACAGTTGGTGTTAACAATGTTGATCCAGCAACGATGTTTCCGTTGGTGGTGGTCCACAAATAAGTGTATCCAACTGTTCCAGTGGCATTCAATACAACATTGGAATTGGTGCATTGAGAAATGTTGGTGCCAGCATTGGGTGTGTTGGGAACGATTTGATTGATCACAATATTATCGGTTCCCGAGCAAGTTCCTTGTGTTACGCTAACGGAGTAAGTTCCGCCTTGCGTAATCGTAAAGGAGTTTTGATCCGTTGGGAAGTTGGTTGTACCATCACTCCATGTAATCGATCCGTAAGTTCCTGAAATACTTAAATCTTGCGAAGTGCCAACACAATGGTTGATGTTACCCGAAATGGTTACAACAGGAGTCGTGACAATTGTAATCAAAACGGTGTCTTGAGCAGTACAGCCGGTACCTCCTGTAGTATGCAGCACATAGTGCCCCGTTTGATTGACCACCAATGTTCCATTGGCCAAAGTGCTCACAATGTTGCCATCTGTTGTCGTCCATGACAATGGGAATCCAGTGGCAACTGTTAGATTGGTGTTGGCATACGTGTAATTGTCACCAATATTCAGTACACATTGGATTACATCATTTCCGGCATTGAAAGGAGTAATGTTGTTTTCTGTAACGGTCACTGTAATCGGTGTTCCGGGGGAAGAACAGCCATTGATCGAAGGTGTCACTTGTAGCGTTGTTCCGCCAGTTCCGGCGAATGTAGCGCCAGTCGCTGCTGGGTTGCCTGCGCCTGTTCCAGCTGTTACGACCCAGCTTAGCACGTCATAGGTTCCTCCAGAAGGTGTTAATGTCCATGAAGCACCCGCGCAGATACTGATGTTCGCTATTGTTACTGTAGGAACAGAGTTCGGTGTGATATTGTAATTCTTGGTGTAAACAATTCCGCAGTTGTCGGTGTAAGTCATTTGAACCGTAGTGGCAGCAGAAACGTTGGCTACCTGAATGACGCCATGTACAGCAGGATTGGGATAAGAGATGGCACCCGATCCAGATGTTACAGCCCAAGTGTAGTTATTGGTGTTCGTCAAATCCAAGGCCGATGCGTCAATTGGAGTATTGGTATTGGGGCAAATATTCACAGTTTCTGCGGGCAATACGATCGGAGCGTTGGGCAGAGGACAAACCTCTTGGTAATTGGTCAATCCTCCTGTTTTTCCATTGAAACCGTAATAGGTGGTAGTGCTTCCTAAAATTGTCGGGAGATCGACAACACTCGTTAAAGTCCATGTATTATCAACTGTACATGATAGTGTTGTTGTGGCGGCAATCCAAGTAATCACGACATTGTGATATGCACCATTTTCTAGTTCACCTGTATTCAAATAATTAGCTACCACATTAGTTGCTGAACTGTGATTAACTGATCCGTTTTTAAAAAAAGCAATGTGGTCTGAAGGTCCGGGATCATTTATTGGACCGGGACCATTATTGTATGTATCAAATTCAATTGCGAATGAGTTGGTGTTGGAGGCACATCCAAATCCCAAGTCGCCACCTGCCCAGGGCAGACCGTTACAAGGAATATAATTGGCAACATTTTTCATGACAAATGTGACACCATCGGCACCATCTGAATTGCCGAATTTCATATTGAAAGTTCTCACAAAATTGCAGTTCAAGTCCAGCGTACTTTGACTCCAAATGGTTCCAACAACTTCAGTCTGCCCCGTATTTGTCAAGCGGTAGCAACTACCATTCACGATTGCAGCATTGGTAAAACCAGTAGCAATGTTGAATTGACCGGATGCAGTATGCATCAACAGACAACCCACAACCCAAACCATAAACTTGACCAATCGAATCTTCATAAATCTATCTTTTTAACCTCAAACCTTCAAATATAAGACGAATTAATGGC
>CANFLZ010000035.1 GCA_947448135.1 Flavobacteriales bacterium | reverse complement strand
GGATATGTTACAAACAATACTGACTGTAATGATGCTTCTTCTGCTATTCACCCAGGTGCTACTGAAGTTTGTGATGGTGTTGACAACGATTGTACTGCTGGTGCAGACAATGGTTTGACTTTCACCAATTATTATACAGATGCTGATGGAGATACTTATGGTACTGGAACAGCTACATCTGCTTGTTCTAATCCTGGTGCTGGTTATGTTACAAACAATACTGACTGTAATGATGCTTCTGCTTCAGTTCACCCTGGTGCTACTGAGGTTTGTGGTAACAGCATTGATGAAGATTGTTCTGGAGCTGACTTGTCTTGTTCTTCAGGTGGATTGACAGCAATAGCTTTGAGCAACATCAGCGTTTATGGAGTTGGAACACAATCTTCTGTTAATGTGAACTTGGCTGCTGGAACAAACACGGTTGAAAGTGCAGGTAGCGGATTGGATGTATGGTATTCATTTACTGCTGCTCAGCCAGCAGTTCGTGTTGCACTTACAGGATCTTCATCTGTTGCTGACGACAATGATTTGGCATTGTACAATGCACCAACGACTTCTGGAATTCAATTGGTTCCTTTGGTTGTTGAGAATGATGTTCATCCAGGTAACGTAGGTTCTTTGAATGCAGATGGAGGAAGTGAGACGATGTATTATTCAAATTTGACGGTTGGTCAAGTTTATTACATCTTAACACGTAACAACAACAGCACACCTGGTACTGCGGCATTGCGTGTGGCATATATCCGCGGTGGTGCAATGGACATTGCAGCTTACACGAATAACACGAATAACTACACGAACAACTGTCAAAATTTCAAAGTGGCTTTCCGCTCAAACGCAACCTCTTATACAGTAAATCGTTGGGTTAGTTCAAACATCTCTGGAGTTCCTGATTATGTGTATGCTATTCCTTCTGGAACAGTTGTGCAATTGGGTCGTATTTTCTCTGCTAATTTCAGCAATGCGACACAAACCAAGTATGTTACTGTTGATGTAAATTATTCTATGCAAGATGCATTTGGAAACAACAATGAATTTACCGTAGTGGGAAACACTTTGGGAACATTTACAATGAGTCCAGAGGCTGCATTGCAAGTTAGATCTACAGACCAATGCCCAGTTTATAAAACCGTTTCTGGAAGTATTGCTTCTGATCGTGGTGTTTGTGGTGTAAGAAATTACAACTGGCAGTTTACCCAAGTATTACCAACTGCAGGAATTCCAATGTCTATCGATGGTGCTTTGAGTGCTTCTCGCATTCTTCCATTGTCTGCAGTTACAGGAATTGCAAATGGTCAAAAGTATGATGTAAAAGTTCGTGCTAAGCACATGGATAACGCTACATACTCTGAGTTCAATAGTTCTGCAAATTGTGTTCGCACTATTGGTTCTGCTGGTATGCCAGTAGCTCAAGATGCGATCATCTCTGAAGGTGTGCAATTGAGCCAAGGTACATTTGCTGTATATCCAAACCCAAACACAGGTTCTGAGGTTGTTCTTTATGCGAATGACTTTGAAGGAGTTGTAAATGTTCAGATTATGGATGCTTCTGGAAGAATGATCCAATCTGATAAGTGGATGGTAGAAGGTGTTGGATCTCGTATGATCAATTTCAATGAGATTTTGTCTTCAGGTATGTACACCGTTCGTTTGAATGATGGTGTTCAAACACAAGCTATCAAAATGGTAGTGGTAAGATAATCTTAGTCGTTTCGATAAAGAAAGGGAGCTCAACGGAGCTCCCTTTTTTATTTAGGTCATTTAAAACCTCGGGCAAGGAACCGGACTCTTCGGTGCTTGTCTCACCGGTCGGGTTTTGCGTTTGGTAAAATCACCTCTACCGCCAGTGCCAGATGATTTGCATTTGGGATGTTTGAATAAATCAAACTTGACGTGTACATAAACATTGGCGCCATAAAGATTACCATTGAAAAGAAATGCATTTAGATAATCACTGCCAATGATGAAACTCCTTACTCGAAAAGCCAAGCCAACCATTGGTTTTTTAAATTCATAAAAAGTAATAGGCATACTGATTTCATATTGGCTACTTTCCCATCTTGGAACAAGAGCCAAATATGTGGCACGTTGGATACCCAATTTGTTTTTACGAGGAAACCCCATTGTGAAAACCCCTAAAGCATACAATTTCTTTGTGACGTGGTAATCCAATTGTGCGCTGAGCGCTGTAGGCAATTTCATTTTTAATTTGGACCCCGAAGTGTTTGGAGTGGCTCCAAATCCGTTGGTGATGGTGGTGTCAGCACTCCCAGGCTCATCCCAGTGCGTGCCACTGCTTCCCGTAAAATTTCCCCCAGAAGTGTTGTCAAATTGATAACGGTAATAAGGAGGCTTGAATTTCACACTTCCAAAATCCAAAAGAGACAATGATGCTTTGTATTCGTATTTGCCATCTGTGCAAGGATTCCAAGGGGTATAGCCAAAACTTCCTTTGGTTCTTTTCTTGTACGTTATACCCAGATCCATTCCCCATCCTTTGCCACTAATCAAACCATTGCCGTATGAATTAAATGCGGCTTCACCATTCAACGATTGAGTGACCAATTTAGAGCTGTCTTGTAGTGTATAAGTCCAGTTGTCCAATCGAGCACCGAAAGCGCCTGGTGAGAGCAATCGATTTACAGTGATTCCGCCCAATAAAATCGCATTGTCCCATCGATAAGCAATTGTCGCATAAGACAACCCAACATAACCGTATGCCAATAAACCAACGCGCATTTTTTCGACGGTTTGAGTCTGACCAACTTGTGGTCGATAGTCTAATCCATCAGTGAGCAAATAGCTGGTGGCGTTGGGTAACTTCCGAATATCTGCCATAACCTGCACGCCTGTGTGAATGCCAAAAGCATGCTCTTTCCAGTTAGCGGTAAAGGAAGGTCCTCGATAAGTGGCGTTCACTTTGGCCAGATATTTTTTCTTATCATGGTTGTACTGAATATTGCCAATACCGCCATAATCGGTCAACGAAAAATCTTGCTTGCCGACAAATGCCAAGTTGTTGTATGCAAACGCATTGAAACCGGATAATTCAACGTCGACAAAGGTCCTAGAGTCACAAATGGACGCGGGGTTCAAATAAACAGAATTTACTGGCGCGCGTGTACTTCCTGCAATGCCCAATTCATCTTGCGCTTGAATGCGCGTGATGACCAGAGTGAGCATGGAAAGAAGTATAGATCGGATCATTTACATCACAATATTTACGATGCGTTTGGGAACAACGATTATTTTCTTAGGTGTATTGCCTTCGAGATAATGCGCGGTCTTCTCGTGCGCCAATACTGCTTTCTCTACATCAGCGGCATTGAGTTGAACACTGAGGTCAATATTGAATCGCATCTTTCCATTGAAAGAAACGGGGTAAGAGAAAGTATCATCCTCTAAAAACTCTTTCAAGGCAATGGGCCATGATTGGTCCATAACGCTAGAAGTGTTGCCTGCAATTTCCCAAAGTTCTTCCGCCAAATGGGGTGCATAAGGAGAAAGTAAAATGGCCATGTTGTCCAGAACTTCTTTGCTGTGGCATTTCTGTTCTGTCAATTCGTTCACGGCAATCATCATGCTGCTAACAACAGTGTTCCAAGAAAAACGGTTCAAATCATCTGTAACCTTTTTGATGGCGCGATGAAGTGTTTGAAGTGAAGGTTTTTCGGCCGGTGTATTGACCACCAAAATTACTCCTTCATCATTTTGATACAGACGTGTCATCCTGCGCAGGAAATTATGAACGCCGTTGATTCCTTTGGTATCCCAGGGTTTGCTTTGTTCAACGGGACCCAAAAACATCTCATAGCAACGCAAAGTATCGGCTCCAAATTTTTCAACGAGTTCATCTGGCGTTTGAACATTGTATTTGGATTTGGACATTTTTTCTACCTCAAAACCGCAGAGATATTCACCTTTTTCATTGAGGATAAATTCTGCGTTTTGATATTCGGGCAACCAATTTTTAAAAGCTTCGATATCCAATTTATCGTTATCCACCATGCTGATATCGGCATACAATTGTTGTGTATTGTATTCTTTTCTCAAATCAGCGGATACAAATTGATTGGTGTCTTTGATTCGGTATACAAATGACGAACGACCGAGAATCATCCCTTGGTTGATCATTTTGTAAAAGGGTTCGCCAAATGGGATGTGTTCCAGATCATGCAAGATCATCGTCCAAAAACGAGAATAAAGCAAATGGCCAGTAGCATGCTCCGCTCCGCCCATATACAAATCCACTTGTCCCCAATAATTCATGGCTTCTTTGGAGGCGATGAAGTCATTGTTCTGCGGATCCATGTATCGCAAAAAATACCAAGATGATCCAGCCCAACCCGGCATGGTATTGTATTCCATGACAAATTGATTGTCATATTTCCATTGACTGCGCGCCAATGGGGGCTCTCCGTCTTCGGTGGGTAAATATTTATCTACTTCTGGAAGTGTTACTGGCAATTGTTGATCATCGATCATTTGCGCTTGTCCATCTTTGAAATACACAGGGAATGGTTCCCCCCAATATCTTTGTCTACTAAATACTGCGTCGCGCAAACGGTAGTTGACTTTTCGATTTCCGTGTTGTATTTCTAGCAATGCTTCAATCATTTTATTGAAAGCCTCACTTCCACAAAGGCCATTCAAAAAATCAGAATGAATTAAAGGAACTTCTTTCGATGTGCAAGCTCCTTCTGATGCATCATGGTTTTCAAAAATGAGCACCATGGGGATATTGTGGTGTTTTGCAAAGTCCCAATCTCGTTGATCTCCTGCAGGAACAGCCATCACAGCTCCTGTTCCATATCCAGCCAATACATAATCACCAATATAAATAGGCACTTGTTTTTGCGTGAAAGGATGAATCGCAAATGCTCCTGTAAATACTCCGGACATTTCTTTGCTCTGCACTTGGCGATCTCTTTCGTTTTTAAGTGCTGCCTTCTCCACGTATTCGTTGACAGCCGAACGTTGTTCATCTGTTGTAATCTGAGACACCAAAGGGTGTTCTGGAGCCAAGGTCAAAAAGCTAACGCCCATCAGTGTGTCAGGACGGGTGGTAAAAACTTCAATTTGCTCTTGGTGTTTTTCTAAATCAAAGAAAACGGTTGCTCCTTCGGATTTGCCAATCCAGTTGCGCTGAATTTCTTTGATGTTTTCTGGCCATTCAATGGTATCCAATCCATTCAAAAGTCGCTCGGCAAATGCAGAGATACGCATGGACCACTGGCGCATTTTTTTCTGAACTACAGGATGTCCACCGCGCTCACTGACGCCATCTTTGATTTCGTCATTGGCCAAAACTGTTCCTAATGCGGGACACCAATTCACCATGGAATCTGCGAGATAGGTCAAGCGGAAGCACATCAGCAAGTGGTAACGTTGCTCTTCGTTCATGCTCTGCCAATCGGTAGCAGTGAATTCACCGTTCCAATTAGCGCCAAAGAAATAGAGCGGTTGTCCCTCGTTGTTTTTAAGTTCTAAAAGAGATGCATGCCAATTGTCATCGCAGGCCGGTGAAACATTGTAATTTCCATTTTTTTCGAATGCTTCAATCAAAGAAGCAATGGGCATTGTTTTTTGAGTGGTGTTGTCAAACCAAGAATTATAGATGGTCTTGAAAATCCACTGAGTCCATTTGTAATATTCAGGAGAGCTGGTCCGAACCTCTCGGTCCCAATCAAAACTGAAACCTATTTTGTCAAGTTGCTCTCTGTATCGAGCGATATTTTTTTCAGTTGTAATCGCGGGATGTTGCCCCGTTTGAATGGCGTATTGTTCTGCGGGTAATCCAAAACTATCATAGCCCATTGGATGCAAAACATTAAAGCCTTGGTGTCTTTTGAAACGGGCAAAAATATCACTAGCGATATAGCCGAGTGGATGACCGACATGCAGTCCTGCTCCGCTGGGATATGGGAACATATCCAAAATGTAAAACTTCTTTTTGTTCGTGTCTTCTTTCACACGGTAACTGCCTTGCTCTTTCCAGTGAGCTTGCCATTTTTTCTCGATCGATTGAAAATTGTATTCCATTGTATAAGTTAAGCGGGCGTGAATTTACGCTTTGATCAGTATTCTTTTCGATTATTAAAATTGTTGCTGCGTGTTTGCCATTTTCCTTTGGTGAAATCAGGGATTTCTTGTTTGGATCCTCCTTCAGCAACGCTTTTTTCGGAGAGCGGTGTAATGGCTGACCAAGTGGCCATGTCATACACATCAATGGGGAATTCCTCGTTGCTTTTGCAACATTCCACAAAAGCATTGAGGACAAAAAAGTCCATTCCTCCATGACCTGATTCTTTGGCAGCCACTTCATATTTCTTCCACAAAGGATGATCATATTGGGCCATCCATTGGGTGTCATTCTCCCAACGATGCTGAGGCGTTTTCCCTTCAATGTGCAATTGTTGCAAATCATCCATCCAGATCCCTTGCGTGCCTTGCACTCTGAAATTTAAAGAGTAGGGGCGAGGCGAGGATGTGTCATGAATCAACAATAGACTTTCTCCATTGTGCGTAGCGATCATTGTTGTAACCACATCGCCCAATTTGAAATTTACTTTTGCATTGGGGTGATCCAATCCCGCTTGATCGGCGACATATTTGTGCATGCCGCGTGATTTAGTGGCAATTGAATTTAATGACAACAGACGATTGCCACGGTTGATGTCCGTCATCATCGCAATGGGACCTAATCCATGAGTGGGATACAATTCACCATTGCGTTTCACACTGTGGTTGGTGCGCCATTTGGATTCTGAAATACCATGATCGCCAAATTCTACGCCTTTCCCATAAGGTGATTTTCCGTCATTGAATTTTACTGCACGAAGGTCATGTTGGTATCCACCTTGCAAATGAAGCAGTTCTCCGAAAAGATCTTGCTTGGCCATATTCATCACAGCCATCACATCTCGTCTGTAGCAAACATTTTCTAAAAACATGAGTGGAGTTCCGGTTGATTCAACGGCGTTAACAATGGCCCAGCATTCTTCCAATGAAATCGCGCCGGCCACTTCCATGCCCACTTTTTTATGCGCCTTCAACGCTGCAATGCCTTGAGGAACATGCCATTCCCAGGGGGTGCAAATGATGACGGCATCTACATCTTTTAATTCCAGAAGTTTCAAATAGTCATCATTTCCATTCGAAAAAACTTGTGGTTTTTTTCTATTGTACTGATCGATAATCTTGAGAGCGGCAGGGATTGCCCAGTTGGAATCCGGATCAGCCAAAGCAACGATTTCCACATCATTTCTTTTGCAGAGCTCTTCCATGTGGCTTTGTCCCCGTGCACCCGTACCAATGATTCCAATGCGAAGTTGATTAGAAGGCGAAAGCAATGGCGACCACGCTTTACTGGCAATAGCGGCGCTGGCCATTCCTGTGGTGAGTATAAATTGTTTTCTATTCATCGGGTGTATTTGATTTTTTTACTCCATCCCATAGAAGGCTTTTCTACCCATTGAAAGTAATAATGCGCAGCGATTGTGCTGGCCAAAAAACCAATGGCAATGACAATGGGTTTTTCCCACCAGATGGTGTAACGATGACTTAAAAAGTTGATGATCGATGCTCCAACAACACTGTGCAGCAAGTAAAAGGAGTAACTGATGTTACCGAAAAAGTGCGTGAATTTGTTTTCCCAATCTTGAAAAAAGTACACCAATAGAATGGTCCCCCATGCAATCCCCAAAATGATGTAGCTATGATGAACAAGGGTTATAGAGGATGCCACGATACTGACAACTAGCCATTCCCAAAATGAAACACGTTTAAAATAATGAAGGATGTAAATTAACCCCAACAAAAAATAAGCCCCCCATCCTGTAAAGCAATCATTGTTGGAATACAAAAAGGGCATGCACAAAAGGATGGCATAAAAGCCAATTCGTGAAAATAGTTTTGTGCTCATGGCCAAGGGGAAAATCATAGCAAGCACCAAATAATATTGGAACTCGATGGCGAGTGTCCAATAGCCAGGATTGATCCAATCGATATCAGTCCCTTTAAAAAATGGGATTAAATAACCAAGGTGAAGCAAAATCTCTTGCCAAGTTGGGAAAAGATCGACTGGCGCGGAACCTGGAACAAAGTTTCGGACATACAGGTAAACCATTCCTACCAACATCGAAATGATATATGGCGGCTCGATACGCAAGGTGCGTTTCCACATGAAAGTGAAAAAATGTTTGTATTGGTAATCTGCGATTATCATGGAGATGGGAATCACCATGCCGGATATAATGAAGAATATTTGAACCGTATTCGATAAGGTATGGACTGCGTCAAAAACCATCCCGTCATTGATATAGCCTGTGGTGCAACAGATGTAATGGTAAAGACAAATGCCGATGGCTGTCAATCCGCGTAAACTATGAATAATCGGGAAATTGGTCTTCATTGAACAAATATAAACATCTCGTCTCCTTATCAGGAAAGTGAAAGTGTTTGATAAGGCGATATTTCTTTTTTGTCAATCCCTTAAAAGATGTATTTTTGCATCGAATTAACTATTTAGAAAAATTCTAAATAAGAAATAGAATGATAAAAGTAACAGACAGTGCACGCGCACAAGTAGCCAAGTTGATGACGGATGAAAATCATCCTGCAGATTCTTTTGTTCGAGTTGGTGTAGAAGGAGGAGGATGCAGCGGTTTGATGTACCAGTTGAAGTTTGATCAAGAGATGAAAGAAGGCGATCAAGTTTTTGAAGACAATGGCGTCAAAGTCGTGGTGGATCGCAAAAGCTTTCTTTACCTCGTTGGAACTGAATTGGAATATTCAGGAGGATTAAACGGAAAAGGTTTTGTTTTTAATAATCCCAATGCATCGCGCACATGCGGATGTGGTGAGAGTTTCTCAATATAAGCCATGGAAATATTAGATGAAATAACAGGCAAAGAGTACGAGTTTGGTTTTACGACCAACATCGAGTCTGAGAAATTCAAAGCTGGATTGAATGAAGAAATCATTCGCATGATTTCTGAAAAAAAATCGGAACCCAGTTGGTTGCTCGAATGGCGTCTCGAGGCTTTTCGCATTTGGCAAAAAATGGAAGAGCCACTTTGGGCGCACGTTCATTACGACAAACCGGATTTTCAAGCCATCTCTTATTATTCAGCGCCAAAGTCAAAACCCAAACTGAATAGTTTGGACGAGATCGATCCTGAGTTGAGAAAGACAATGGATAAGTTGGGTATTTCGATGGATGAACAAAAGCGATTGAATGGAATTGCTGTTGATTTTGTGATGGACTCGGTATCCGTTGCCACTTCTTTCAAAGATAAATTGGCAGAATTGGGTATCATCTTTTGCTCAATCAGTGAGGCCGTTAAAGAACATGGCGAATTGGTTCAAAAATATTTGGGAACTGTCGTTCCAAGAACGGATAATTTTTATGCTGCATTGAATTCAGCAGTATTCACGGACGGTTCCTTTTGCTACATTCCAAAAGGAGTGCGTTGTCCAATGGAGTTGTCCACTTATTTCCGAATCAATGAAGCTGGCACAGGTCAATTCGAAAGGACGTTACTCATAGCAGATGAGGAAAGTTATGTCAGTTACCTAGAAGGTTGTACTGCGCCACAACGAGATGAGAATCAGTTGCACGCGGCAGTGGTTGAATTGGTGGCTTTGGAAAAGGCAGAAATCAAGTACAGCACAGTGCAGAACTGGTATCCTGGTGATAAAGACGGCAAGGGAGGTGTATTCAACTTTGTAACCAAGCGCGGTTTGTGTGATGGATACAAATCGAAAATTTCTTGGACGCAAGTCGAAACAGGTTCAGCAGTTACCTGGAAATATCCCAGTTGTGTTTTAAAGGGCGATTATAGTGTTGGTGAGTTTTACTCGGTGGCGGTGACCAACCATTTCCAACAAGCGGATACAGGAACCAAAATGATACACATTGGTAAGCATACCAACAGCACCATTATTTCGAAAGGAATTAGTGCTGGAAAAAGCAACAATAGCTATCGCGGATTGGTTCAGATCAATGCAAGTGCGCACCATGCACGCAATTTTTCACAGTGTGATTCATTGTTGATGACAGATACAAGTGGAGCGCACACATTTCCATACATCGAAGTAAACAACTCCAGCGCCCAAGTGGAGCATGAAGCGACAACATCGAAAATTGGAGAAGATCAAATTTTTTACTGTTTGCAACGCGGCTTGGATGAAGAACAAGCGATCAGTATGATTGTAAACGGTTATGCAAAAGAAGTGTTGAACAAATTGCCGATGGAATTTGCGGTCGAAGCTCAAAAGCTTTTGGCTATTTCATTAGAAGGCAGTGTAGGATAAAGGAAAGATCATGATTACAATAAAGAACTTACAAGCTTCTATTGGAGAGAAGCAAATTTTAAAAGGATTGAATTTGACTGTAAAGCCAGGTGAGGTGCATGCCATCATGGGACCCAACGGATCAGGAAAATCAACCTTGGCCAGTGTATTGGCAGGACGTGAAGATTACGAAGTTACAGGAGGTGAAGTTGTCTTTAACGGCAAGAATCTTTTGGAAATGGCACCGGAAGAGCGGGCTAGAGAAGGTCTGTTTTTGGCCTTTCAATATCCGGTTGAAATTCCGGGTGTGTCCAATATGAACTTCCTCAAGGCCGCCGTGGGTGAAATGAGAAAGCACAGAGGATTGGATCCTTTGAGTGCCAAAGATTTTTTGGCTTTGGTTAAAGAGAGATCTGCATTGGTAGAGTTGGATGGACAATTGGCGCATCGCGCAGTGAATGAGGGATTCAGCGGTGGAGAGAAGAAGAGAAATGAGGTATTTCAAATGGCGATGTTGGAGCCCAAGTTGGCCATATTGGACGAAACAGACTCGGGTTTGGATATCGATGCTTTGCGCATCGTTGCCCAGGGAGTTAATGCGATGCGATCTCCTGATCGTTCGTTCTTGGTGATCACCCATTACCAACGCTTGCTGGATTATATCGTGCCTGATGTGGTTCACGTGCTTTACAAAGGACAGATCGTGAAGACAGGTCCAAAAGAATTGGCGATGGAGTTAGAAGAAAAGGGATACGACTGGATCAAAGAAACCGTTGCCTAATGGAACCAACAACTTTATCTGTCGTCGAAAAGTGGATGGAAAGTGCGCAAAATGGCGCATATATCCATCATCCAACTTCAGAGCAATGGTCTGGGCAATTGGCTCAAATGCCTTTTCCATCAACCAAAATGGAAGATTGGAAATACACCCGCACGCAAAGACTGGCGCAAGTCAATTGGAAGTTGGCGCTTGGTAATGTCATGAGTGATCCTGAGTTTGAATCGATCGAACCTTCGGTGGCCATCAAATCTGTGGGATTTTTTCCAACATTGAACGCTGCATTTACAACGCAAGCTTGGAAAATTGAGATTCCAGAAAATGCGGTCGAAGAGGAGGCTTTTCAGTTTGTTTTTAAAGTCAATGGCGATCAATCATGGACGCAACCTCGATTTTTGGTTCAAGCCAAAAAAAATAGTCATTCCAAATTTGTTTTTCATTTTGAGAGCATGGATCAAACTTTGGTCAATACGGTCTTGGAAGTTCAAATTGAAGATGGTGCTCATGTTGATATCGATATCATCCAAGATTTTTCAGACCAAAGTTTTCAGGTATTGGATGTTGCAGTTGATCAAGAAAAAAATAGTATTTGCAATGTGGTGACACATTCATTGAATGGTGGATGGGTGAGAAACAATTTGCTCATGCAATTGAATGGAGAAGGTTCGCATGCTGGATTGGCTGGATTTTATTTACCCCATCAATCGCAGTTGATCGATAACCATACCATCGTCGATCACAAAGTACCCAATTGTACCTCTAATGAGTTGTACAAAGGCGTATTGTATGATCAAGCACGCGGTGTATTCAACGGAAAAGTTTTTGTGCGCAGAGATGCACAGAAAACGGAAGCTTATCAAAGCAACAAGAACATCATGATGAGCGATACCGCTGTCATGGATTCTAAACCGGAGTTGGAAATTTATGCGGATGATGTTCGCTGCTCACATGGATCAACGACAGGGCAATTTGACGAAGAAGCTTTGTTCTATTTGCGAGCAAGAGGATTGAGTGCAGAAGGAGCCAAGCAGTTGTTGGTTTCCGCTTATGTGAAAGAGGTTATCGATCGATCAAGCAATCCTGCTGTTGTGACTTTTGTCAAGCAAGAGTTGGCCAAAAGAGGTCGTATCATCGCGGATGAAATATGAACGTTGGTCATCACATAGAAATATTGCGTAGGGAGTTTCCTATTCTGCATCAAAAGATCAGAGGAAACGAATTGGTTTATTTGGACAATGCAGCGACTTCTCAGAAGCCTGAGGCAGTGACGGCGAGTATTTTAGAGTATTACAATCAATACAATTCCAATGTGCACCGTGGCGCACATTTCCTGGCCAATATGGCTACGGCGAGAATGGAAGAGTCGCGAGAAGTGGTTCGGTCATTTGTGGTCGCTCAATCAATAGAGGAAATTATTTTTACGCAAGGCACGACGGATGGAATCAACCTCGTGGCTTATGCTTGGGGCAATGAACATTTGAAAGAAGGCGACGAGATTTTGATCGCAACTTCGGAGCATCATGCCAATATCGTTCCGTGGCAAGAGTTGTGCAAAAAAACAAAATCAATTTTAAAAGTCATCCCGCTTCAGGCGGATGGTTCTTGGCAAGAGAATTTCACAGAATTTGTTGGTGATAAAACCAAATTGGTGGCAGTGGGTTGGGTGAGTAATGCGACAGGCGTTGTCCATCCTATTCGAGAAATCATTAAGGCAGCGAGGAAAGTAGGGGCCAAGATATTGATTGATGCCGCGCAAGCGGTGTGTCATTTCCCAATCAATGTTCAAGAGTTGGATTGCGATTGGTTGGTGTTCTCAGGACACAAGGTTTTCGGACCAACGGGGATTGGCGTGTTGTACGGAAAAAAGGCAACTTTAGAATCCATGCACGTGTATCGCACAGGTGGAGAGATGATTGACCGAGTTAGTTTTTCAGGAACCACATTTAATCAGTTGCCTTTTAAGTTCGAAGCCGGTACACCCCATATCGAAGGCATCATCGCATTGGCTGAGGCGCTTCGATGGTTGACCAACATTGGATGGGATTTGATTCAAGAAATTGAACAGTCTCAAAAAGTTTGGATGCAAGATGTGATCAATAGTTTTCACGAGTTGCATTGGATTGGAATGGCCAAAGAGCGAGTTGCATTGTTTTCTTTTGTTCATCCGACGATTCACGCTGGAGACATTGGAACCTTGTTGGATCAACAAGGAATCGCGATACGCACAGGACATCACTGCACGCAGCCTTTGTGGGAGTCGATGCAATTGCCGGGTAGCGCAAGAGCTTCTTTGAGTTTGTACAATACAGAACAAGAAATCATGGTCTTTAAAAAGGCCTTGGCCAAATCATTAAAAATGTTGTCATGAGCATCCTGTCAAAACAACAAGAATTGATTGAGGAATTTGCTATGTTCCCTTCTTGGATGGAGAAATACGAATACATCATTGAACTTGGAAAGGACTTAGCGGTTTTACCTGAGCGTGATAAAAATGAAGAGCATCTAATCAAAGGTTGCCAATCCAGAGTGTGGATTACCGCAACAAAGAATGTTGATGGGACATTGCATTTTCAGGCAGACAGTGATGCAATCATTACCAAGGGAATGGTGAGTTTGATCGTTCGCGTATTTGAAGGAGAGAAAGGTCAAGATATTGTAGAAGCTCCGATGGATTTTTTGAAGGAAATCGGATTGTTGGAGAATCTTTCGCCAACGCGTAGCAATGGATTGGCCGCCATGATTAAGCAGATCAAAACATACGGATTATTATTGCAGTGAAAAATGGACAAGGATAAATTGACAGAGGATATTATTACAACCTTAAAAACCATTTATGATCCAGAGATTCCTGTGGATATTTATGAGTTGGGTTTGATTTATGGAATTGATGTGAAGGAAGATGCTTCTGTTGTTATTTCGATGACATTGACATCTCCGAGTTGTCCCGTGGCCGAAACTTTGCCTCCCGAGGTTGAATCCAAAGTCAAAGAAACTCCGGGGGTGACTGATTGTAAAGTAGAAATTACTTGGGAGCCACAGTGGGACAAATCCATGATGTCAGAAGCGGCGCAATTGGAGTTAGGCTTTTTATAATTGCTGTTATTTTTTTCTGTATTTTCCCACTATGAAATTCTTTCGGTTCGTAGTGATTGGTTTTTTGGTACTCACCACCCATTCGGTCTTTGGTGGTTCTGGCTTCACAGGAACACATGCATCCACTGCATGGACATTTTATCAAGATGCAGGTGGAAACGGGACCCGAACATTTACTTCCACGATGCTAACTTTGAAAGGAAGCAATGCGCTTTCCTTTATGCTCAAAGAGACCAAGGTGACCATGGTTGCGCCGTTGTCTGGAACTTATTCATTTTCGTGGCAACACACAACAACCGATAACGCGCTGTACGAAGATGCGGCGTATTACATCAATACTTTTTACAATTCGATCACGGAAGGAAATGCGGCGGTATCTGCATCGGGAACGATTTCTTTTTATGCCTCTGCAGGCAGCACCATTGGTTTTGCAATTTTCTCCAACGATGATGCTTATGGCGCGTCCACTTTAAAAATAACTAATTTTACTTGGCCAGATGCTGTTACTGGATGCACCGATCCGCTGGCTTGTAATTTTGTTTCAAATGCCAATATCGCATCTGCATGTACTTATCCGACCACTTATTATAATTGCAATGGCACATGTGTCAATGATACGGATGGTGATGGAGTTTGCAATGAACTCGAATTGGTTGGGTGCCAAATCTCAGGAGCTTGTAATTACAATTCAAACGCCACAGACCCAGGCAACTGTATCTTGCCTTTGACCGGTTATAATTGTGCTGGACAATGTTTGCTGGATTCTGATGGTGATGGTGTTTGCAATTTGTTTGAAATTCAAGGTTGTCTTGACATCAACGCCTGTAATTACAACAATCAAGCAACCGATGTGGGAATTTGTCTATACCCTCTTCCTTATCGTCAATGCAATGGAGCTTGTGTCAATGATTCAGATGGGGATGGCATTTGTAATGAGAATGAGTTAGTGGGGTGCCAAGATATTTTAGCCTGTAATTATAGTGCAACGGCTACCGATGCTGGAAATTGTAACTATCCAGCGTTGAATTTAAATTGTAATGGGACTTGCATCAATGATACGGATGGTGATGGTATTTGCAATGAAAGTGAAGTGGCAGGCTGTCATGACGCTGATGCATGCAATTATAACTTTTCGGCTACTGATCTTGCCCCTTGTTATTATGCCAGTGGCTTTTATAATTGTGATGGGTTGTGTATCAATGACAACGATAATGATGGAGTATGCAATGAGTTAGAAATTATAGGATGTCAAGATCCATTGGCATGCAATTATTTGCCTCAAGCTTCAGATTCGGGAAGTTGTATGTATTCACAAATTTATTTCAATTGTAATGGCGAATGTTTGTCTGATTCTGATGGCGATGGAATTTGCAATGAACTAGAAATTTTAGGATGTCAAATAGTGGAAGCTTGTAATTATAATGCAGCGGCTACTGATAGTGGCACTTGTGATTTTCCGCCTGCTTATTATAATTGTGATAATAATTGTAACATAGATTCTGATGGTGACGGGATTTGCGATGAAAATGAAGTAGTGGGTTGTCAAGATCCTAGTGCTTGTAATTAC
Source organism: Flavobacteriales bacterium (assembly GCA_947448135.1). Lineage (GTDB taxonomy): Bacteria > Bacteroidota > Bacteroidia > Flavobacteriales_D > Sanyastnellaceae > CAMCTV01. The sequence goes on along the minus strand of CANFLZ010000035.1, from coordinate 10,232 downwards.
CAATTTTCAGCTACTGATTTTGGAATTTGTATTTATGCATTGAATGGTTACAATTGCGCGGGTCAGTGTTTGCTAGATTCGGATGGGGACGGAGTTTGCAATGCGTTTGAAATACTCGGCTGTCAAGACTCCAGTGCCTGTAATTATTTGAATAGCGCCACAGATTTTGGTGTTTGTGCGTTTCCGCAGGCGTTCTTGGATTGCAATGGAACATGTATCCTAGATTCTGATTTTGATGGTGTTTGTGATCAAAATGAAATAGTTGGCTGTCAGAATTCTTCAGCTTGTAACTACAACCCGATGGCCACGGATTCCGCATTGTGCACATTTCCGGAAATAGGACTGGATTGTAATTACAATTGTCTTTTGGATAGCGATAGTGATGGAGTTTGTGATCAGAATGAGGTTGTCGGATGTCAGGATCAATCCGGTTGTAATTACAACGCTTTTTCGACGGACGCGGGAAATTGTATCTACCCAAACTTGCCATACAATTGTTTTGGAATATGCATCAACGATGCAGATGGAGATGGGATTTGCGATGAACTAGAAATTTCGGGTTGTATGGACTTAACAGCATGCAATTATTCAGTTGCGGCAACCGATTCGTCTATTTGTATTTATGCACAACCATTTTTGAATTGCAACGGAAATTGTATTAATGATTCGGACAATGATGGAGTATGCAATGAATTGGAGGTAATTGGATGTATGAATGGAGCGGCATGCAACTTCAATGCTGCCGCTACGGATCCAGGAAATTGTGTTTTCGCTCTTCTAGGTTATACATGCAGCAATCAATGTATAGCTGATTCAGATGGTGATGGAGTTTGCGATTTATTTGAGATAATTGGATGTCAAGATCCTCAAGCTTGTAATTTCAATTCAAGTGCTACTGATCAAGGCAATTGTATCTATCCTGTGCAAGGATTGAATTGTGCGGGGCAATGCCTTTTAGATTCGGATGGTGATGGCATTTGTAATGATTCAGAAATAATTGGATGTCAAAATCCGAATGCATGCAATTATTTATCATCGGCAACTGATTCAGGTCCTTGTAATTTTCCTCAAACATTTTTCAATTGCAATGGCAACTGTATTTCAGATATGGATTCTGATGGAATTTGTGATGAGTTGGAGATTGTGGGATGTCTTTCTTTGAGTGCCTGCAACTACAATCCAAATGCGACTAATTCTGGACCTTGTATTTTTCCTTCAATAGGATATAATTGTCAAGGGCAGTGTGTTGTGGACGCTGATAATGATGGGGTATGTGATCAATTTGAAATAGCTGGATGTCAAGATGCTACGGCGTGTAATTACAATGTAAGTGCCACTGATTTTGGCGCTTGTCAATATGCTCTGCCTGCTTATAATTGTGCTGGACAATGTTTAAATGATGCAGATGGTGACAATATTTGTGATGAGTTTGAATTGCAAGGTTGTACCGATGCGCTTGCCTGCAACTTTGATCCTTTGGCAACCGATTATGGAGTTTGTTTTTTTGCACAACCTTACTATAATTGCTCTTCAGTGTGTATCAATGATTATGATTTCGACGGGGTTTGCAATGAGTTGGAAGTGATGGGATGTTCTGATTCCTTGGCTTGTAATTATAATTTTTTAAGTACAGAACCCGGACCATGTTCTTTCCCCCCTGCCTATTACCTATGCAATGGAAGTTGCATTTCTGATCAAGATGCAGATGGTGTTTGCGATGAACTTGAGGTGATTGGATGTCAAGACCCATCAGCGTGTAATTTCGTTTCAAACGCTACGGATAGTGCGGCATGCATTTACTTACAGATCTTTTACAATTGCGATGGGACGTGCATGAATGACATGGACGGTGACGGTGTATGTGATGAATTGGAAGTTCCTGGATGCTTGGACAGTTTGGCTTGTAATTTTAATCCAATGGCAACGGATGCAGGAAGTGTTTTGTGCGTTTTTCCAGTTGCAGAAATCTGCAATGATTGGGATGATGATTGCAATGGAGTTGTGGATGATGGGTTGGTGTTTTCTGATTGGTTCGTTGATCAAGATGGTGATGGATTTGGAGATGTCTTTTATACCAACAACTGTGCTGATATGCCGGTAGGGTATTCTTTTTTGTCTGGAGATTGCAATGATTTGGATAGCTTGATTAGTCCTGAGGCAATTGAAATTCCGGACAATAGCGTCGATGAAAATTGTGATGGTGATATTCCCAATGCTGTTCTGAATTTTGAATTAAATTCTTTGACACTTTATCCCAATCCCAGTTCAGGCGAGTTGGAAATCTTAGGCATGTCATCTCCTGGATGGATCAAAATTTACAATGTGCAAGGAGAGGAGGTGTTGCTGCAATGGCTGCAAAAAAATGAGCGCATCCAATTGGATGCGCTCAGCAATGGACTCTATGTTGTTCGATTTGGAAATAACTTCGTTCAGCGACTCATTATTTCCAAATGATTATCCCAATACACTTCTTGAGATAACGATTTTTTGAACCTCACTGGTTCCTTCGTAAATCTGAGTGATTTTGGCATCACGCATCAAACGCTCAACATGGTATTCTTTTACAAAACCGTAACCACCATGAATTTGAACTGCTTCAACTGTATGCTTCATCGCAACGCTCGATGCATACAACTTGGCCATAGCACTTGCTTCGTCGTAATTCAGGTGTTGATCTTTTAACCAAGCGGCTTTGTAAACCAACATACGTGCGGCTTCAATTTCTGTAGCCATATCTGCCAATTTAAAGGCTATTGCTTGGTGTTTTGAAATCTCTTTACCGAAAGCCTTTCTTTCTTTAGAATAGGCCAACGCCAATTCATAAGCTCCAGCGGCAATTCCCAATGCTTGTGCAGCAATTCCAATACGACCACCACTCAATGTCTTCATTGCGAATTTGAATCCAAATCCGTCTTCGCCAATGCGATTGGCTTTTGGAACCTTGACATCGTTGAATAACAACGTGTGGGTATCGCTGGCGCGGATTCCCATTTTATTTTCTTTGGCACCGATGATAAATCCTTCCATGCCTTTCTCAACAATCAAACAATTGATCCCCTTGTGACCTTTCTCTGTATCCGTTTGCGCAATCACCAAATAGGTTGAAGCACTGTTACCATTTGTAATCCAGTTTTTTGTACCGTTCAACAAATAGTAATCTCCCATATCAACAGCAGTCGTGCGTTGAGAAGTAGCATCTGATCCAGCCTCTGGTTCTGACAAACAGAAAGCACCAATTTTTTCTCCGTTGGCCAAAGGTGTCAAGAACTTTTTCTTTTGCTCTTCGTTTCCGAAAGCTTCCAACCCCCAAGTAACAAGGCTGTTGTTAACGGACATACACACTGAAGTAGAAGCGTCGATTTTAGAAATCTCTTCCATTGCTAAGACATAACTCAATGTATCCATTCCAGATCCACCGTATTCCGGACTAACCATCATACCCATGAATCCTAACTCTGCCAATTGTTTAATTTCCTCTGCTGGAAATTTTTGGTGCTCATCTCTTTCGATAACACCAGGTTTCAATACGTTTTGCGCAAACTCTCTTGCGGCTTGTTGAACAGCTTTGTGTTCTTCTGTTAATTCGAAGTGCATTGTTCGAGAAATTTATTGGCTGCAAAGAAAAGCCATAAATGGTCTACAAAAAAAAATCTTTGCGCTTCGGTAAATGTGAAATATCATTGCGCTATGATGGGAAGAGACTACCATGTGATTGGATTGATGAGTGGCACAAGTTGCGATGGCCTTGATTTGGCCTATTGTCGCATCAAATGGGAAGGAGCACATTGGTCATACGAAATTGTTGAAGCCGAAACTTTGGCCTATTCAGAAGGGCAAAAAAAGGTGCTGCACGAACTCACCCAAATGTCCGCAGTTTCACTAATTGCAGAGGACAGAAGGTGGGGCACTTGGATGGGCGAGCAGGTGGCTTTCTGGATCAAGAATCATCCCCAATGTCAGGTCGATTTTATTGCTTCTCATGGTCATACCGTATTTCACCAGCCCGACAATGGCTTTACTTTTCAAATGGGCTCGCCCGCACATTTGGCTGTTGCCGCTCAGTTGCCAGTGATCGGTGATTTTAGATCGACTGATGTCGCTTACGGGGGGCAAGGCGCACCATTAGTTCCAATAGGCGACCAATTGCTTTTCGGCGATTATGCCTTTTGTCTGAACTTGGGTGGATTTGCCAACATCTCTTACGAAATAGCAGGGGAACGATTGGCCTTTGATATTTGTCCTTTGAATCTTCCTTTGAATCTCTTGGCCAATCGCTTGGGTATGGAGTGGGATGAAAATGGCGACCATGCGCGAATGGGACATTGCCATTCAGAGTTATTGAAAGAATTGAACGCCATCGCATATTATCAAGAACCTCCTCCCAAATCACTTGGTAAGGAGTGGATGGAGGAAACCTATATCCCGATTCTAAAGAAGTATGCTATTCCGGTTGTAGACTTGATGGCCACTGTGACAGAGCATGCTGCCATGCAAGTGGCAAATTGTGTCTTGGGCTGGACAGGCGCTGTTTTGGTAACGGGCGGTGGTGCATATCACCAATTTCTTTTGGAAAGAATTCGTCATCATGCGCCCCACATGGATTGGGTGGTGCCCGATCCTAAATTGGTAAATTTTAAAGAGGCTTTGATTTTTGCTTTGCTCGGTGTCTTGAGATGGGAAATGCAAGTCAATGCACTTTCATCTGTAACGGGTGCAGCAAAATCGTCAACTGGAGGTGGCGTTTTTTATTATTGAGATGAAGAAAAAATTGAGTTGGATATTGACCTTTTTTATTCTTGGATTGTTGTCCCTTCTCATTCTCATGCGTTGTTTTTTGGTAGAGCAGACAAAAAATGAATTTGTTTATAAGGCCAGCGCTGGTCAGCACATATTGCTTTTAGGGGATTCCCATCCCGCGTGTTCAATTATAGAGGATGAATCGATGGTTCATTTGGCAAAATCTGGGGAGGCTTGGTATTACGCCACCATCAAAGGTCGAGTTGTACTGGACAACAATCCACAAATCAATTGTGTTGTTATTGAGTTGAATCAAGGTCAGCTCTCGCCGGTGATGAAAGATTGGATCCACGATTCCCAGCATGTGGAGAGAGCGATGAAATCATACTACCCTTGGCTTTCCATTTCTGAACAGTGGCAGATGTTGAGCAAAAGTCCAATTGTATTTTGTCAGAAGTTTTTTTTGGCGCAAAAGCAAATGATGTTTGGTCAAGCAGGATTATCAAGTGAAGCGTATTTTAAAAAGATGGAGTGGGGCGGACATGAGGTGAATGAAAAAAATTGCACCGATAGTTTGCGTTTCAAAATCTGGAATCAAAAAAATGTGCTGCTTGATCCAGTTTCAGAGAATGTAGAAGCTTTGCAATCATTTGTAGCATTTTGCGAGGACCGCCATGTTCAGGTAATTTTCATCAGTTGTCCTGTTCACCATTCTGTTCATCCAGCATTGCGAGCAAATTTGCGAGCATGGAAACAACAGAATTTTCCGAGCTTGCCCTATTTGGATTTTGAACAAGTGCAGTTGGAGGATGAGAAATTTCTCGATCGCGAACATTTAAATGAGTCGGGCGCAAAATTTTTTACCCCCATTTTTTTAGCGGAGTTGAACACTGTTTTAGAGCAAAATACGAAATGAGCTATATTTGAATAGATCGTCTAATTTGATCCGCTGATTTGAAAAGATTCCTTTTATATGCGTTCTATTTCTCAATTCCTGTTCTGGGATATGCGATTGTCTTTGAGTGGGAATGCCGCCATATAACGGCCTTTGCAAAGAAAAAAGATTTCATGCTCAGTCACTTGGATCAAGTGAACTTTCTCGCTACTGGAACTTCACACATTGAGTTTGGTATTTACAGCAATAGCGAACCCAGGATTTATAACTGGGGTGCTGCGGGTCAATCCTTCGGTTATGAGCACGCTTTATTTGAAAGATATGTCAATCAAACCCAAGATTTAAAAGTGGCATTGATTGAAGTGAGTGAAACGCGATTGTTGATGGATGACGCTGTGGATCAATGGAATTCAAATGTGTATTGGATTCATTATGGAATGCCGTATAATGTCAATGTTTGGAATCCGCAATCCTATTTTCACATTACCCAAGCGTACGATTTTTTTAAACCCATGGTTTTTAAAGCGCTGCGTGGTGAAAATAATTCAGTAAAAATAGATGAGCAAGGTTACGCTGTTGAGAATCACGAAGGTCGTTTTGAAGCGTTGAATTTTGATGCGAAAGAAATAGACTCCTCTTTCGAAATGGTGTACGATTTTAATATCGATGAGAAAGTAATTGAATACAATTTCCAGCAATTATTGGGAACGATTCATTTGCTTCAATCAAAGGGAATTCAGGTGGTATTGATTCATCCACCTTTTTACAAGACGTTTATCTCAGGGATGCCTCAATCATGGGTTTTGCGATCACGGTCAATTTTCAAAGAATTGGCTGCTTCTGAAAAATTACCGTTCTGGGATTTTACATCAACGATGGAAAGTCAGCAGGATTTGTTCTACAATGACAATCATCTCAATAAGTCGGGTGCTCAAAAATGGACGCGTATGTTATTGGATTCGCTTCAGAAGTAGAAAGGTTTATCCAAATAACACGCTCACCATTTCATCCACACGGCCAACGCGAATTACCTCAATGCCTTTGATGTCTCCTTCTTTATTGAATTTTGAAATGATGATTTTTTCCATGCCCAATTTGGCAGCTTCGGCAATGCGCTGTTCGATTCGAGCAACGGGACGAATTTCTCCATTTAATCCTACTTCGCCAGCATAGCAGGTGTTGGGCGGCAAGGGAATGTCTTCATTGCTACTCATGATTGCAGCGATGACAGCCAAGTCCATTCCTGGATCCTCCATGCGCATTCCACCAGCGATATTCAAGAATACGTCTTTCATGCCAAGACGAAAACCACAACGTTTTTCTAATACTGCCAACAACATATTCAAACGGCGTAAATCAAAGCCGGTGGTACTTCTTTGTGGAGTGCCATAAACCGCAGTGCTGGCCAACGCTTGAATTTCAATGAGCATCGGACGCATCCCTTCGAGGGCAGCTGAAATGGCAGATCCGCTGAGTCCTGTTTGGTGTTGTTGGATGAGCAACTCACTGGGGTTGGAAACCTCGCGAAGTCCAGCGCCTTGCATTTCGTAAATCCCCATTTCATTGGTCGAACCAAATCTGTTTTTTGTCGTTCGCAACAACCGATAGATGTGTTGTCGATCGCCTTCAAACAACAAAACGGTGTCCACCATGTGCTCCAATAATTTGGGACCTGCAATCGAACCTTCTTTGGTGATATGTCCGATCATGAAAATGGCAATATTGTCCTCTTTTGCAATTTTTAAAAGTCGAGTTGCACACTCTCTAATTTGTGAGATACTTCCCTGTGCACTATCAATGGTAGGACTGAATAAAGTTTGAATGGAGTCGATGATGACCAGCTGTGGTTTAATTTGAGCAATGTGTGCCTCGATATTTTCAACGTTGGTTTCCATGAGCAACCAACAATTGGGATTGCTCATGCCAATACGATCAACGCGCATCTTGATTTGCTCTTCACTTTCTTCTCCCGAAACGTACAGTACTTCCGTTTGATTTTGTTGCAAGGCCAATTGCAACAACAAGGTTGATTTTCCGATTCCAGGTTCACCGCCAAACAAGATGAGGCTGCCAGGCACAAGTCCGTTGCCTAAAACGCGATGCAATTCCTGATCGACAATGGACATGCGTGGAAAAGACTGCGATTCTAATTCTTCTACTTTTCTTGCTGGATGTGCGCTTGGACTTAATTTTGGTGCAGCTGATCCTACGCTTTTATCACGCTGAATCACCTCTTCTTCAAACGTATTCCACTCGTTGCATGAAGGACATTTTCCAGCCCATTGTGGTGACTGGTGCCCACAGTTTTTACAAAAAAATGCAGTTTTGGTTTTGGCCATGGGGTAAAGATAGATGGGGATACAAATCGAGCCTTGCTTATATTCGGGAAAATTTATGAAACACACCATCAAACGAATCTTGTATTATGGCCGCAATCACTACTGCAATGTGTGTTGCGCTCATATTCGTGAATGGATAAATGTTGGGCTGGATAGTGAAGTTTTCAACAAACATAAAATGACCGGTGCGGGGAGACGAAAGTTGGGTTGTCCGGTATGTCATAGCTCAGATCGTGATCGTTTGATGTTGGATTTTTTTCAATCCAATTGGATAGCGAATGGCGAATTGCGCAATCAAGAAGTGCTGCATATTGCTCCGGAAAAGTATTTGACTCCAAGTCTTCAGAAAAAAGTGGGTCGCTATGTAAAAGGTGACGCTTTTGAACCAGGTTACCAATATGACGAACAAACCCAACATTTGGATATTCAATCGCTCCCTTTTCAAAATGAAAGTTTTGATGGTGTGATTGCCAATCATGTTTTGGAGCATGTGTGCGATGATGAAAAAGCATTATCAGAAATTATGCGTGTGCTCAAACCCAACGGATGGGCTGTACTGCAAGTTCCGATGGCATTGGATTTAGCGGTGACAATAGAAGTGGATGCCACATTGTCAACCGAAGAAAGAATTACCAAAACTGGGCAGTTTGATCATTTGCGTTTGTATGGAATCGATTTTTGGAAGAAGCTGGAAAAAATGGGATTCGTTCTGAAACTTTGGAATAGCCAGCACGATGCATTCAAATGGGGATTGAATCCAAATGAAAAAATAATTGCGGTGCAAAAAAAGTGAGATGAAAAGATTGATGCAATTTATCATTTGGTTTGTTGTTCCCTTGTTGGGAATCATCGTGATTTTGCTCTGTTTGACTGGCCCCTTTTCAAGTGTGGTTTATCATCCGGTTTTGCCTCAACAAAAACAACGCTTGATCATTGGTAACTCTCATCCGGAATGTGCATTTTTAGAGGGTGAAGAATGGCCATGGATCAATTTGGGAAAATCGGGAGAATGTTTTTTTTATAGCTGTCCCAAGGCAAAATGGTTGATTGAAAACAATCCGCAAATCCATGAAGTTTGGATCGATATTTCACCCAATCAATTGATGCCGCACATGCATGATTGGATTCACGATGAAGAACATACGCAACGGGCATTTTTATCCTATGCGCACATCATGTCTTTGGCTTGGAATTTTCAAGCTTTCGTTCAATTTCAGCGCGCTACAATGTCTACCAAGTTGGTGCAAATGCAAAGAATTTTGGGCGTCATGGTCAATTCCAATTGGGAGCAAAATCGAGAGGATTTGAAGTGGGGCGAATACAAAAATTTGGTAGGAAATAAAAATCCTTTCGATAGTGGTGATCATGCATTGGATAGCCTTCAACCGGATGATGAAAATTGGGAAGCATTAAAATCATTTTGTGAATGGGCGATCAATCACCAAATCGAGGTTCACGCCGTGGTTTGTCCTCAATATGGTAAGGATGCCCCGGTTGAAACGGAAAAGAAAGTTTTTGCATTTTGTCAATCTAAAAAATTGGCTGTAACGCAATATCACGTTATCCATTTTCCGAGCTCAGAAAAGGGTTTCTTCTACGACGCGTCCCATCTCAATCATAAGGGAGCCTTGGTTTATTCTGGTTTGATCAAGGACTTGTGCGACTCTTTAGCGCATCAATAAACACTCCATTGATTTTCTCAAAATGTGAGGATTGCTAGTACTTCCTTTGTAATAAATTTCAACACCGTAGTTGCCAGATTCCATCGGAAATCCTCCCACATTGTTGCCATCCCAACACTCAAAGGCGCCAAAGGTTCTGATGACTTGACCATTCTTAATCAAGGCCCATCCTACAGCCAATTCGTCCGGAAATTTTTCCAATGGACAAAATTGATCATTGTTGTCATCACCATTGGGCGTGCACAAATTAGAGATTTCAGGAAGTTCAAAAAGTGCTTCTTCAGGCTTGATAGAACTCACTTCTTTTTTCTCATGAAAATTCTGAGCATCGGGAACTTCGATATTGAGGTTGGGGAAATATTGAGGCGCAGGGCTGTTGTTGGAATCGACCTCAATTTGATTTTTCACTTTTCCATTGTAAGGAAAATCAGACATGAACGAGGTAGCGTTACTGGCCACTTCAGGCTCACTGATGTTAGCAGAATTCGGAACGATCAAGTTTTGCGGAATCAAATCTGAAATGATTCTATGGGCAACAGCGGAATTCTCTTTTTCAGTTGCGATGGGCTCGTTCGAAAG
>CANFLZ010000034.1 GCA_947448135.1 Flavobacteriales bacterium | reverse complement strand
GTTACATAACCAGCACCGGGATTCGCGCACAAGTTGCTCGCAGCACCCGCGCCAAAGCCGTCACCATCCGCATCGATGTAATAATTGACGAAGGCTAATCCATTGTCGACAGAACCATCACAGTCATCGTCGAAGTTGTTACATACCTCAACGGTGATCGAATTCAATGTGGCATCTGAATCATTGCAATCCGTATTGTTGGTTACATAACCAGCACCGGGATTCGCGCACAAGTTGCTCGCAGCACCCGCGCCAAAGCCGTCACCATCCGCATCGACATAGTAGTTCACGAAAGTCAATCCATTCTCTGCAATTCCATCGCAATCATCATCGATGCCATTGCAAACTTCGGTGGCATTGGGATAAATATTGCCATTTGTATCATTACAATCTTGGCTATTGCTGACATAATTTACAGGAGTTGAGCAAGCGAAAGTTGTTGTAGTACTCGTTCCGAATCCATCACCATCAGCATCCAAGAAATATATCGTCTGCACATTTTCGTCAATCACTCCATCACAATCATCATCGATTGAGTTGCAAATTTCCATTGCTGCAAGATTTACATTTGCATTGTTATCATTGCAATCGGTGCTATTGGAAACGTAACCCGATGGTTGAGCGCATGCGCCTTGCGTAACACTAACATTTCCGTATCCATCACCATCATTATCCGCGTAATAGGTAGTCTGAACACCTTCATCCACTGCAGTATCGCAATCATCATCGATACTGTTGCATATCTCAGTGGCGGCAGGATTCACAGCAGCATTCAAATCGTTACAATCTGAACTATTGGTCACATAGTTCAAAGGCTGCGAACATGCCAGTCCAGGGACATTGATATCACCATATCCGTCACCGTCCGAATCTGCGTAGTAAGTATTCTGAACACCTTCATCGATCAAAGCATCTCCATCGTTGTCTATTCCATCGCAAACTTCAGGAGCGCCATTGTACACATTGGGATTGTTGTCATTAAAGTCATTGCTATTGTTCACATAACCTGTGGGTTGGGTACAAGCTAGAACTGGAACAGCGGGATTGCCATAGCCATCTCCATCATAATCCACATAGAAAGTGGTTTGAACTCCTTCATCTATGCTGCCATTGCAATTGTCATCGATCAAATTACAAGTTTCCGAAGCCGAAGGTTTAACTGCAGCATTCAAGTCATTGCAATCTCCTCCTTGTGTCGTGTAGCCCGTTGGCTGCCCTGTGCAAACAGATTGCGTAACATTGTCCTTTCCGTAGCCATCAGCATCACTGTCTTGATAGTAGGTAACAGGTGCATTATACGTAGCTGTAATTGTATTCGTATTCACAGATGCGCATGCTCCGTTGGTAACTGTTGCGCGATAATAAGTAGTCTGAGTAATATTAGAAGATAAATTGGATTGCGCCAACGTACTCGATGTCGCTCCTGTTATGTTGGAAAAAGTGGAATTATTCAAAGACGACGCCCATTGAATAGTTCCTGTATTCCCACTCAATGTAATATTGGTGATTCCACTTCCACCGCACACCGTTTGCGTTCCAGAAGCAGTTCCTGCAACTGAGTTGGTGCTGACAGTGACCGAACCAAAGTCGCTATATGCAGTTCCGCAAGAACCATTGGTCAATACAGCATGATACAAAGTTGTAGCCGATATTCCTGAGAAAGCATACGAGGAAGCGGTATTGACTAAATCCGTCCATACGACACCATTGTCTACAGACTTCTGCCACTTTATAATTGTTCCGGTATACCCTGTAAGATTGAGTGTTCCTGAATTTGATCCACCACAAAAACCTGCGCTGCTGACTACTCCTCCATCTGGTGGAGTTCCAGTGATCACTGTAATCGTTTTGTTCGCTGTATAGACAGCTGCTCCGCAACCAGGCGTTTGCACTTCAACACGATAATAATATGTTCCTGCAGAAGGGACGACCTCCGTTAAATAGTTGGTTGTATTGGCAATATCCGTCCAGGTTGATTGATTGGTTGATCTTTGCCATTTGTTGATATTTCCTTGATTTCCACTCAAGGTAAGCTCGGCTTCACCATTGGCGCAAATTTGATTGTTGATGGCCGAAATCGATCCAGACAATGTAGGCGCCACGGTCAATGTCACACTCGAAGTTGCCAAAGCTGAACAAGAAGCAGGGCTGGTTGAATTCACTACTGCTCTGTAATATGTAGTTTGCGTAATGTTGGAAACAACCAAACTGGTAGTGGTATTAGAAATTGTTGTACCTGCAGTAAAGAAGTTATCCAATGAAGACTCCCATCGTACTACTGATCCTGTCAAACCTGTCAAGGTTAAAGTAGTACTATTGGATCCGCTACAAACATTGCCTCCACCGCCTGTAATCGACCCACTGGCTGCACCTGCAACGGTAATGCCTCTTGTAAAAATAGTTGTAGAAGAATTCAAATCACCGGGCATGCCGCCATACTCTGTCAGATATCCAGCCAATGTGCTCGTTTGATTCAAGTCATTCCACTTCCCTGCGTTTCCAGAATAAAACTGTCCGCTGTGCTCACCACCTGAATTGTTGGGCTCTCCACTATTCCAGTTGGCATATTGACCCGCCTGAGTAACTGGACCTCCGTTTCCACTCGAAAACATAGTTCCCTTTTCAGGTCCAGTGACCCAATACCATTTTCCCTCAGCAGCAGCCTGATTTGCATAAGTTGCCACACCGGTAGCCGCATTGATGGTGGCATATTCATCGGAACATCCAAACCAAGCATCATTGGACATGATTTTCCAAACGAAATTATTCTCCGCCGCAGATTGCATGGTGGCCAAATACCCCAAACGACCGAAATAAGATCTCAATTCAGCACTGGTTTTGGCAGCAGGCCAGTTTCCGGTGGAAAGTACATACTCGTAATAGTGACCCGTCAACGGATTGTAGTACACATTACCAGCAGTAAAAGTAACCGTCCGCATAGTGGGATAACAAGTTGACGTAGTCGATTTGAATCGAACAGTTCTCAACAAAGCCTGCCAATTGGCTGCGCTAGTAATTCCACTAAATGTCAAAACGCCCGTCGTGGTATTAAAGGCAGTTGCCGTTACTCCACTCGGCAATGTTCCAGTATAATCCAAAATATCACCCGTTGCGCCCGAAACATAGGACTGTGTGATCTGAACCTTGAATCCAGAGATGGTTCCATCAGATGTGATGGTCAAGTTGGGATCAACTATTGTCGCAGTATTATAAGATGCCGCAAGTGAGGTGTTGGTTCCTGTCAAATTGATTGTAGTGGCTGTCTGGGTCCATCCCATGAATTGATTCAAGAGAAAAAGCACAGCAATTAAGGCACTTCTTTTCCATACAACTGACTGCAATGAATTGTTTTTCATTCTGTTTTGATTAAGATCGTTTTCGGGTCAATCAAAAATATCTTGAAACACAACCAAGTATTTTCACCTCAACAAATATTATCAACACAACATTTGTCATTACTTGGACAAAAAAAAAGGACTGCCGAAGCAGTCCTTTTACTGAATATTTCTCTCGATTTAGTGAGGCTTCTTGCAGCAATCTTGCTTCTCGCAACCTTCCTTCTCTTTTCCTTCACACTTAGCAGCATCACCTTTGCAGCATGCTTCACCTTTGTGACAAGATTCTCCTTTTCCACAAGATTCCTCCTTGTGACAAGAACCTTCCATTTTGCAATGTCCAGCCAAAGAATCTGCTGACGTGCAAGTATGTCCTTCGTATGTGCAAGATGACTTTTCACCTTCGCAACATCCACCATGACCATGGCCACCACCATGACAATCCATCATCATTTCATGACCGTGACACTTTTCCATTTTTCCTTCCGCACCATGTCCGTCATTTAAGATTGGAGCCAAAGTCAAACCAACCAAACAAGACAATTTGATCAAGATATTCATGGATGGACCAGAAGTATCTTTGAATGGATCACCTACTGTATCACCAACAACTGCAGCTTTGTGCGGCTCTGACTTCTTGTAGAAAGTCTCACCATTGATCTCAACACCTTTCTCAAATGATTTCTTGGCATTGTCCCAAGCACCACCTGCATTGTTTTGGAAAATCGCCCACAAAACACCGCTTACAGTAACACCAGCCATATAGGCTCCCAACGCTTCAGCTCCCATTACAAACCCGATGATAATCGGTGTAACGATGGTGATAACACCTGGCATCAACATCTCACGCAATGCAGCTTGTGTAGAAATTTCAACACACTTGCCGTACTCTGGTTTTCCTGTACCTTCCAAGATTCCTGGAATTTCACGGAACTGTCTTCTTACTTCGTTCACCATTTGCATCGCGGCCTTACCCACTGAATTCATTGCCAAAGCAGAGAAAACAACTGGAATCATTCCACCGATGAACAATGCAGCCAAAACCTTTGCATCAAAAATATTGATACCATTGATTCCTGTGAAAGTAACATAAGCAGCAAACAAAGCCAAAGCAGTCAAAGCGGCAGAAGCAATAGCGAATCCTTTTCCGATAGCCGCTGTTGTATTACCTACTGAATCTAGGATATCTGTTTTCTCACGAACATCCGCTGGCAATTCACTCATCTCTGCGACACCACCGGCGTTATCTGCGATAGGACCAAATGCATCAATCGCCAATTGCATTGCCGTGTTGGCCATCATAGCAGAAGCAGCGATACCCACACCGTAAAAACCAGCCAAAGCGTAAGCAGCCCAAATTGCACCTGCAAACAAAATAACAGGCGTAGCGGTGCTCAACATACCTGTACCCAAACCAGCGATGATGTTGGTAGCAGCACCTGTAGCAGATTTTTGAACGATTCCCATAACAGGTCTCTTGCCCAAACCAGTGTAAAACTCTGTGATGTAAGAGATAGCAATACCTACAAACATCCCCACCAATACAGCCCAGAAGACATTCATGTTGGTCGTTGTTGCCTTGCTGAACTCACCTGCGTTGAAAACAGAAATGGTCATCGTTGCTGGCAACATGGCCATGATCAAGAAATAGGCTGCAATCAGAGAAATAATGATTGAAATCCAGTTACCCATGTTCAATGCTTTTTGAACAGTATCCGTAGTGGCCAATACATTTTCTTTTACACGAACAAAATAAGAAGCTACAATAGAAGCCAACAAACCAACTGCTGCGATACTTAATGGCAAAAGGATGGGACCCATACCAGCGAAAGGAATGTTTGCAAAGCTTCCAGTTGATTCGATTACATCACGAATCACATAATTTCCCAAAACCATTGAAGCCAATACCGTAGCAACATAAGAACCGAACAAATCAGCACCCATACCAGCCACGTCTCCAACGTTATCACCTACGTTATCCGCGATAGTCGCTGGATTACGAGGATCATCCTCAGGAATTCCTGCTTCTACTTTACCCACCAAGTCAGCACCAACGTCAGCAGCTTTGGTATAGATACCGCCACCAACACGAGCAAACAACGCAATACTTTCAGCACCAACAGAGAAACCTGCCAACACCTCTAGTACACGTGTCATGGTTTCTACTCCACCATTCTCCAAAGAACCTTGCATGAAGAATTGGAAGAAAATCACGAACAACATGCCCAATCCCAATACAGCCAAACCAGCTACACCAAGACCCATCACTGTTCCTCCGGTGAAAGACACTTTCAAAGCCTTAGCCAAAGAGGTACGTGCCGCTTCAGTTGTTCTAACATTGGCTTTGGTAGCGATTTTCATTCCGAAGAATCCTGCTAATGCACTGAATACGCAACCTACCACGAAGGCAACTACGATTAACCAGTGTGAAGATGGAACCATTTGAGACAAAACGCCCAAACCAATTCCTGCGATGACCATGAAGATGGCCAAGATGCGATACTCTGCTTTCAAGAACGCCATTGCGCCTTCAGCGACATATCCTGCAATCTCTTTCATGCGGTCATTTCCCGCGTCTTGCTTGGTTACCCAAGCCGATTTAATCATCATCACCACCAAGGCAACAAGCCCTACAGCTGGAATCAGATAAAAAACATTGTTCATAATTGTTATTTTATATAGGTTATCGGTTAACGTGCGCAAATGTAAGAAAGCAAACTACTTCTCACAATACTAAAATATCGCCATGCGATTGTGGATGAAGTGACCTCAAGCAGATCTTCTCTTCAAACTTACCTCAATCCATTTACTGACCGGGGTGTTGCTTTTGCGGGCGGTATGCTCCAAAGGAACCAAGCAATTGGTTTCTGGAAAATAGGTAGCGACGCATCCACGCGCAATTTCAAATGGCAATACCAAGAAATGCTCCGCCACTCGCTCCTTGTCAGCGTAATGGCTGATAATATCTACCTCTTGCATTTTCTCCAAGCCTGCGTGTTTCATGTCCAATGGATGCATCAAAACAACACGGCGCTCGTGCTTGATACCACGGTAACGGTCGTCCAAACCATAAATGGTCGTGTTGTACTGATCATGACTGCGGATGGTCATCATGATAAAATGTCCTGGTGCCACTTTATCTACTTCCAATGGTGTTATGGTGAAGTTGGCCTTTCCAGTTGATGTAGTGAAATTGCCTTCCCGCGGACCATTGGGCAAGTAAAAGCCATCAGGATTTTTAACGCGCTGATTAAAATTCTCAAATCCGGCTATCGATCCTTCAATGTGTGTTCTGACAACACTGTAATCATCTGCCATACTTTGCCAATCGATGTTATCGTTTCCTTGAAACACGGCTTGAGCAATTCCAGCAACAATAGCGGGCTCTGAAGCCAACTGATCGGAGCAGGGCGGATTCACTCCTCGTGACATGTGCACGATTCCCATCGAGTTTTCGACGGTGATAAATTGCTCACCGCTTTTTTGCACGTCTCTTTCAGTTCGAGCAACACACGGTAAAATCAAAGCATGATCACCCGTCACACAATGTGCTCGATTCAATTTGGTGCTGACTTGAATGGTCAAGGTTACATTCTGCATGGCCTTCCCGGTGCGCTCACTATCTGGTGTGGCCGAAATAAAATTCCCGCCCATGGCCATAAAGACTTTCACTTTGCCTTGCTCCATGGCTTGAATGGACTCTACTACATCATAACCTTCTTCTCTAACAAACGTGCGATTCCAATACTTCTCCAATCGTTCCATGAATGGTGCTTTGGGCTTCTCATAAATACCCATTGTACGATCCCCTTGCACATTGCTGTGCCCTCGAACGGGACAAACTCCTGCATTGGGTTTTCCAATAGCGCCGCGCAACAAATGGATATTCACCACTTCTTGGATGGTTGCAACACCGCGTTTGTGCTGTGTCAATCCCATGGCCCAACAAGATATGATCTCATCCGTTGCCAAAATATCTTCAACGACATGCTCTACCTCTGCTTTGGATAGGCCCGTCGCTTCAAAAAAATCATCTTCGGAAATGGAAAAGTTCTGGTAATAATTCTGCCAATCAGCAAATCCAGAAGTCTTGTTCTCCACAAATTCTTTTGCAACAACTTGATTATCCTCCTTGGACTTTAAATACAACCGATGTTGAATGTATTGAAACAACGCCATGTCACCACCAATCTTGACCGGCAAATAAATATCCGCCAACTTTGTTCCGCCTTTCAATACTTCTAAAGGACTTTGCGGATTGATGAATTTAGAGGTCCCCACTTCTGGAAGTGGATTGATGTGAATGACTCTCCCGCCATTTCCTTTGCACTTGGAAAGCGCACTCATCATTCTGGGATGATTGGTACCTGGATTTTGACCGATCACCATCACCAATTTGGCATGATGAATATCGTCTAATTTCACGGTTCCTTTCCCGATTCCTATGGTTTCAGTGAGCGCTACTCCTGAGCTTTCATGACACATGTTGGAACAATCAGGCAAGTTGTTGGTGCCATATTGACGAACCATCAACTGATACATATACGCTGCTTCATTGCTGGTTCTACCACTGGTATAAAACACCGCTTCTTCGGGTTGACAAGCGCGCAATTCTTCTCCAATGATCTGATACGCTTCGGCCCATGAAATGGGCTTGTAATGCAACTCCCCTTTGGCCAAATACATGGGGTGTGTTACCCTACCACTTTTTCCAATTTTAAAATCACTCCACGAAGAAATCTCGGCCACACTATGACGTGCAAAAAAAGCAGGATCACATTTTTTATCCGTTGCTTCTTCGGCTATTGCCTTGGCTCCATTCTCACAATATTCACCCAATTTAGAGCGATGGTCGGGATCAGGCCAAGCGCAACCCGGACAATCCACTCCATCTTTTTGATTCAATTTTAATAACGTCTTCATCCCCTTCCACAATCCCAACTCTTCGGAGATGTGATACAAGGCGGAAGTCACTGCAGGAATTCCAACCGCGGCGTCTTTGATCGGTGTCTCTTTCAAACCGGTGTATTCCGATGGAGGAACAATGGTTACTTTTCTTTTAGTAGTCATCATAAAACAAATATAAGTGGGTTGAAAGCAGAATAATTGCGGCAGCGCAATTCTAATCAACAAGTGCCGGTCGAATTTAATTTTCCATATCACTGCGCTTCCTGACGTACTTTCGAAAAAAATGAAAATGGAACACAAGTCATTTACTAGCGCAATTTCACAACGGTCTTTTCCCAATTCCGTTCAAGTGAAATTTCATAGTGTGGACCACCTCATTGTCAATCTTATTCACCAACGATTTCCCAATTTCTCTGAAGGCGATTCTTTGTCGATGGATGAATTAAACGAGTTCCGACGCGAGTATGTGACTGCCAAAATCATAGAAGAATATGGCGCAGTCAATCAACTCAAAAAAGATGTGATCGAAAGTATTCAAAACGATTCCATTATATCGGATGATGAAAGTTTATCTAAAAAGGAGAACTTAACTTGGGGACAGCGCTTGTCCGATAAAGTAGCTGCCTTTGGCGGAAGCTGGACTTTTATCATATCATTCATGGCTTTGCTGTTGATTTGGATGGCACTCAATTCTTTTTGGTTTTTCCATATCAACTTTGATCCCTTTCCATTCATTTTCCTCAATCTAATTCTTTCTTGTGTCGCGGCGTTGCAAGCACCTGTGATCATGATGAGCCAAAATAGACAAGAAGAAAAAGACCGTGAACGTGCTAAAAAAGATTTTAGAGTGAATTTAAAATCCGAGCTCGAAATACGTTTATTACACAACAAAATGGATCATCTCATGATGCACCAACAGCAAGAATTAATCGAAATTCAGAAAATTCAAATGGATATGTTGACCGACATATTGCGACAAATGAAACAAATCAAACATGATTGAAAATTTTAATCAACTCAACCTTCAACCCGAAATCATCGACGGCATCCAATCCATGGGGATTGAGAAGCCTACCCCCATTCAAGCAGAAGCCATTCCCCTCATTCTTGAAGGAAAAGATGTTCTGGGCATCGCACAAACTGGAACAGGAAAAACTGCTGCTTTTTTGCTACCCGTCATTCAACGTGTCACTGCCATCAGTGATCGAAAAAAAATATCAGTTTTAATCATCGTCCCTACCCGTGAATTGGCGATTCAAATCGACCAAGCGATTCAGGCGTATGGATACTTCACTGACATCTCCTCCATCCCCATTTATGGCGGTGGCGATGGAAAAATTTTCAACCAAGAAAGACATGCTTTAGAATCGGGAATTGATATTGTCGTGGCAACACCAGGTCGATTGAATACGCACGTGAACTTGGGCTACGTCGATTTTTCTCATATTCAAACCTTGATATTAGATGAAGCGGATCGCATGTTGGACATGGGGTTTCTTCCAGATATTCAACGCATCATCAAACACACTCCCAAAGAAAAACAGAGCTTGATGTTTTCGGCAACGATGCCCGAAAAGATTTATCAATTCTCAAAATCTTTGCTCAACAACCCCACCAAAATAAGCATCGCTCTCAGCAAACCTTCCGAGAATGTTGATCAAGGGGCATTTGTTGTATATAGCAACCAAAAAATTCCCGTTCTGATCAACTACCTCAGTTCTCGAAAGGAAAAAAGCACCATCATCTTCAGCAGTCGAAAATCCGAAGTAAATGGTATACAGGCTTCGTTAAAAAGAAAAGGATTCGATTCTTTGGCCATGAGCAGTGATTTGGAACAAGCCGATCGTGAATTTGCCCTCAACGAATTCCGCAATCAAAAATGCAAAATCTTGGTCGCAACAGATGTCATGTCCAGGGGGATTGACATCAAGGGAGTGGACGTCGTTATCAATTTTGATGTTCCGGGTGATGCAGAAGATTATGTACACCGAATTGGAAGAACAGGGCGCGCAGACGCTAAAGGAGAGGCCGTCACTTTTATCGTTCCTGAAGACCAAATGAAGTTCAAGAAAATTGAGAAACTCATTGGCAATACCGTCAACAAACTCGCAATAGAGGAACGATTTGGGGAGGCGCCCGTCTACAATCCACAACATGATTCAAATCCTAAAAAACGCTTCTGGAAGAAGAAAAAATAGGTTGCGTTATTGCTTATCTTTGTCCTGTCAAAAGAAAATGATCCTTTTGACCAAAAACGTTCAATATTTTATTTAAATTCTATGTCAAACAGCTTGTCTAAAGACACATACAGCAATGAACTGAATGTGTATGTCAACCAAGAAAGAGCCGCCGTTGAATTAGCGCACATGGTGGGAAAATTGTTATTCGATAAATCAATCGAATTGGTTCTCTTCCGAAATCACCTTTCGGATACGCGCATCACTGAAATTTTAAGATTGCACAAGTACGCTGCAGAAGTGGTAGGCAAGCCTATCAGCATTTTTGATTCTTCTGAATTAGCGCAAGAATTGTACAAGATGGATTTGGCTCCTGCCAAAATTGACATCGGAAAATTGGCCAATGAATGGGCCCAATCTCGTGAACACTACAAAAGTCAACGTGACTTTTTAGAAGATAAATTGCAAAACTTCATCGATGACAATGGTTCTGAAATCGAGCCGCGCGATGTGGTATTGTTTGGTTTTGGTCGTATCGGCCGTTTGGCTGCTCGCGAGTTAGTTCGTCAAGCAGGAAGTGGTCAGCAATTGCGTTTGCGCGCGATTGTCACCCGTGAAGATGACGAGTTGAGCATTAAAAAACGTGCAGCACTTTTCGAAAATGATTCTGTGCACGGGCGTTTCAAAGGAACTGTAGAAACCGATTATGAAAACAAATGTTTGATCGTCAATGGTCAACGTGTTCACATGATTGCGGCCAAAGATCCAGGCGCTGTAGACTACACTGCCTATGGTATCAATGATGCTTTATTGATTGACAACACGGGCGTTTTCAAAGATCGCGCAGCTTTGAGCATTCATTTGAAAGCGAAAGGAATTTCAAAAGTCATTTTAACAGCACCAGGTAAAGAAGTACCCAACATCGTGTATGGTATCAACCACCGCGATTTGGATATTGAAAACGAAACCATTTTCTCTGCAGCATCTTGCACCACCAATGCGATTTGCCCGATTTTAAAGACCATTCATGATGCTTTCCAAATCGACAAAGGTCACATTGAGACCGTGCATGCTTATACCAACGACCAAAATTTGTTGGACAACATGCACAAGAAAAGTCGTCGAGGACGCAGTGCCGCCATCAACATGGTGATCACTGAAACAGGCGCAGGTAAGGCAGTAACGAAAGTGATTCCAACACTGGCCGACAAACTAACTTCTAACGCTGTTCGTGTCCCAACACCAAATGGTTCATTGGCGATTATTCATGCATACGTCGATAAAGCAACTACGCGTGACGAGGTGAATGCTATGGTCCGAAAGGCTGCATTGGAAGGAGATTTGGTCAATCAAATTTTCTATAGCATCAGTGAAGAGTTGGTATCTAGCGACATCGTTGGAAATGATTGTTGCAGTGTATTCGATAGTCAAGCGACCATTGTTAGCCCAGACGGAAAAGGAATTGTATTGTACGTATGGTATGACAATGAATTTGGTTACACCAAGCAAGTGATTCGTTTGGCCAAATATGTGGCCAAAGTTCGCCGCAGCATGTACTATTGATTTCATCATTTTAAATTGTAAAGAGGGGATTTTTCCCCTCTTTTTTTTTACTTTTAACCATGCAGAAAATTCTATTTTTCTTTTTGACCTTTGTAACAACTCTAAACAGTTACAGATCCTCAGCGCAACGTTTCTTTTCTGCCAATGGAAAAGACACAACCGATTTAACTTTTTCAGGTACCAAAATCAACCCATACGATGTGGAATATGATGAGAAAGGCAAGTTGATTTTTTCGGGGTATGTGGATGCCTATTACGCGCATTATTCCGACTCCGTGAACGCCTCAGGTTATGGAAAATTCCCAACGATCTCTCCTCGCAACAACCAATTTGCCTTGAACATGGCGCAAATCAGTGCAAAGTATATCTCTCCTCGATTTCGCAGCACTGTGACACTCTTCACGGGTGATATAGCGAATGCGGCTTGGTCACCGATTCACAACAATATCCAAGAGGCCAATATGGGTTTTCAAATGCATAAAAAACTTTGGTTGGACGTCGGATTTTTTAGAACACACATCGGTTTGGAATCCATTCAGCCAAGAGAAAACATGACCCTGAGCCTGGCTACTACCACCTACTTTGAACCCTACTATTTGAGTGGCGCAAAATTGACCTACCAGCACAACGAAAAATGGAATTTCCAAGTCAATGCATTTAACTCATTCAATCAATTTATTGAAACCAATAAAACAAAAGCTTTTGGACTTTCCGTGTCTCATAATTTGAATGCAAATACTTCTTTTACCTATTCATCATTGTATTGTGATGAATCCAATTCAACCTCATTTCAGCACGCGCGATTGTACAACAATCTCTGCATGATTCACAAGTCTTCCCGATGGATGATTGGTGCTGAAATCAATTATGGCATTCAAAAAAATTCTGTCTTAACCAGTGAAAACAAAACAGCTCAAATGCTCAGTGGGTTATTGGCCGTTCGATACAGAATGACACACCTTTGGAGTATTTATTCCCGAGGTGAATTTTTTGATGATCCAAACGAAATTCTAACTGGACCCGTGTACAATGATAATCACAACATCATTGGTCCTGAAATATTGGGCGCTACGATTGGAATCGAATACAAACCCATTCCCAATAGCTATGTCCGATTGGAACATCGAAGCCTCAAAAATCAAGATGGAAACATCTTTCAATACCAACATCATTCGTCCAATTACCGCAGTGAGTTTTTATTCGGTATTGGCGTTTGGTTTTGATAACACTTTTTTATTGGACACTTTAGAATTAGTTATCTAAATTGCTCAAAAAAACATGAATTTCATCTACATCATTCCCATTATCATCATTGTGGTATTGGGATTAAAATCGGTTCAACAGGGAAATGTTGCCGTCGTCACCGTATTTGGAAAATACCGTCGCGTCTTGCGTCCTGGACTTAACTTTGTCATCCCCATCATCGAGTCGATTTTTAAACGTGTTTCTACGCAAAATCGCTCTGTGGAATTGGAATTTCAAGCCGTGACAATGGACCAAGCGAACGTCTATTTCAAATCGATGTTGCTATTTTCTGTAAAAGATTCCGAAGAAGAAACGATTAAAAAAGTTGCTTTTAAATTCATCGATGACAGAAGCTTGATGCAAGCTTTGATTCGCACGATTGAAGGTAATATCCGTTCCTTTGTTGCGACAAAAAAACAAGCGGAAGTATTGGGATTGAGAAGAGAAATCGTCGACCATGTGAAAGAGCAAATAGACAACATCATCGAAGAATGGGGTTACCACTTGCATGACCTCCAAATCAACGACATCACTTTTGATGAAGTTATTTTAAAATCGATGAGTCAAGTTGTCGCATCGAACAATTTAAAAGCGGCGGCTGAGAATGAAGGGCAAGCCCTTTTGATCACCAAAACCAAAGCGGCAGAAGCGGAAGGAAATGCAATAAAAATCGCTGCGCAAGCAGAAAGAGAGGCTGCTCAATTGAGAGGTCAAGGTGTAGCCTTATTCCGCGAAGAGGTGGCCAAAGGGATGCAGAATGCCGCACGTGAATTACAAGAAGCCAATTTGGACACCAGCATGATCATGTTCAGCATGTGGACCGAAGCCATTAAAAACTTTGCTGAATACGGAAAAGGCAATGTCATTTTCTTGGATGGCTCTCCAGACGGAATGCAAAGAACCATGAAAGAAGTAATGGCCATGGGATTGACAAAAGATCTCAAAAAATAAAATATTGTAGACAATAGAAGGGCCTCCTATGGAGGCCCTTTTTTTTATTTCGAATTTGTTCTAAATACCAAAACAAAAATAGCCACAATTCCCAAAAACAAAATTCCATCTAACCCTTTCCAATTCTGCTCCACCCCTTCCCAATCGGGTAAAACACTCTCAGGAATCAATCCTCCTTTTTTGATCGGAAGCGCATAATCCTCTGGTCCTTCATCAGTTCCCTTCAACCATTCATACGGTTGATTTTTGACATACCCATCCAATTCGCAGATATAACTTTCTCTGTACGCAAAACGCCCTCCCGTCAATGCATACAACTCATCCATCTCCATTTTCCTACGATCATGCAATTGCACCAAATACTGCTGTCCTGCTTCACAATCCCAACCATCATATCCTTGCGCAGGATTTTGTAATACATATCGTGCCTGAAAATTTTCTTGATTCGATGTGACCATAAAATTCAAGTCAGCCGGAAAATGTGCTTCATCATACCGAACATGCATTCGTGTGAAGAAAACATTGCCCGGTTGATTGGGAGAAAACCAATTGACTCCAGCCAAAGAAAAATCTTGATTCAAGGGTGGTGGCCCAACACATGGATCACATTTCATTCCTCCCCACGTTGGTGTTACATTCCATGCATATTCCAAAAACACGGCATTCTTTCCCTCACGCTCACAAGCCGTTTCAAATACATTTTTATAAAACGCACCAAAATCACTTTTGACATAAACGGGAATCCTACGATCCGTTGGCATTTTAACATTGCGATAATTGCTGCACTCTACTCTTCCATTGGCAGAAAAAACATAAACAATCATATCCTGAGTGCCTTGACTATTGGCCATTCCAAGACGCAAAGGCAACATGAACTTGGGATGATTGAATCGAATTTGAATGGGGCGAAGTGCATCAAACCCTCCTTTTTTCATTTCATCCAAATTGACTTTCACAACAAAAAATTTCATATTGCTTTTGATGTAAGGCGCCAATACGCGTTCCGCTTTCGCAGGTATTTTGTAACCGTTATCGGTTAACCAATTTTTTAAGCCTACACTTTCATTGGCGGATAAAAGCAAAATATCATATTCGCCCACCGTGTATTGCGCTTCTATTTTCACGCTGTACTCCTTTTCATTTACACTATTTACCTCATCCTTTTTGAGAAGAGCAGAAGCCATTTCTGGATATGCCTTGTCCATTTCATCATAAGCGCGATTACGCCTGCAGGGATCAGCATCATAATACTCCGCCAACCTCGGTGATGAATACGCATCCAATCGATCAAAAATTCCACGGTCCACAATGGAAATGTCTCCGCGTCCCAATACGACTGGCACAGGAACCACCATCGCAAAATCACGCACATTCCCCTTAAAATCACTGCCCATTGTCACCACTGTGTAATCGCCATTGCGCACCAGAATAACTTCGCTTTTGTTGTTGAAAAGCGTCGCATCCGCTTTGGCTACATAAAATCCGCAAAACGCACCCATGCGCTGAGCTGAAAGCATCATTCCTGAAAGAATAATGAAGTAAATGATCTTTTTCATATTGTTTATTTTTTTTGAATCCAATTCCATTTTATTGAACGCGTCCATGCATTTAAAAAAGGCACCATTGGCGTCCACACGAAAAGTGTCCAAACCGCCGCAGTAGGAATAAACTTAAAATGCTGAACATAAAAAGTAATCGCAGCCAATGAGACCGCCCATATCCGACGCAACCACTTGTGCTGAGGACTTGTCATCGGATCGGTAATCATGAACATGGCATAGAGCCAGAAAGAACCTGTATTGAACTGATGCCACCACACCTCCCAATTCCAACCCAAATAAAAGACATAGCGAAACCAACACAATAGCAGCAAGGATATACCATAAAAAAATGCTGTATCCCAACGCTTGATATCTTGTAAAATATAGGTTCCCACCAACAAGATGGCAACAAAGACCAAAGAAAAATGACCCCATTGCGCAGGAGAAATCCAAGCCTCATTGGTGAACAAAACCAAAACCGCAATTGCAAAATTGGCCGGATTCCAAAAATGATATCCTTTGTATCGAATGACAAATTTCTGACCAATGGCCAGCCCTGCTGCAACGATCATTAACCAAGGTGCATTCACACGAAGAAGTAAACACAAACCCAGACTGGTGATCAAGCTGGAACGCAGGCTGTGCTGTGGAGCCAATCCAAAATGAATGGCGATACTTTGAAAAACAAAACAAGCCACAATGGCCGTGAAAAAAGAAGGGATTTGATTGCTCCATCCCAAGAAAAAAATTCCCGTCACAAGGAACAAACTCTGTCCGAAAATCTGAAAATATCTACTGTCGGTTTGCGAGAATTGAAAATGCATGCTTCCTATTTTTGAAGCAGTACATGGTCGCTATTAAAACGTTCAACTTACTTTGAAAAAGAGCTCGACAATTCTTTGAGCGCATTGTCCATTTGTTCAAAATTAACCTCTTCATAGCCCTCAGGTCGCTCAAATACTGAAGGATCTTGCTTTTCAAATACCACCTCTTTTGCACGAAGCTTCATTCTCTTGCCGTATAAATTCACCTCATACCCCATCAATACTCCTTCTAGTCCATCAAATTTATTCCACCAATTCTTGTCATTGATACCAATATCCTTGGAAGAGTACAAATCAATCGTGGGTAAGCTATCAACCAAAAAATGCGCGATGGTTTTCTGACACTTGTAACCCGCTATTTCAATGGTTTCGTTGGTCGCCTCCAAACTCACATCTGGATAGCGCTTGAGCCATTCTTTGACATTGGTATGGTGCATATGAATCACCTTCTTATCGCCAAAAGACTTGAGATAATGAGAGAAAAATTCATCCTTTTCACCAATGAAAAAATCAGTACTCACAACATTGTAAGCAGAAGACAAAACTGCGTGCGCCTGCTCCTCATTGAAATAAAAAATCATCTCCTTGGGATAAAATTGTGTCATCAATCCCGACTCGTATGGGAAAGTCACTTCATAACGAATGTACCCTTCTTTCTTATTCTTCAAAAAAGGCAATGTATCGCCTCCACAAGAGAACATTGACATTACAACAACCACCAGAATAGCACCTCCGATCCATTTTTTCATCGGGGTAAAATTACGACAATCAAGCCGTTTTTATCGCCATAAAAAACGCCCCGAAGGGCGTTTTTATTTTTGATCGAAAACCAATTCCATTTCATTCAAATCGATGTGTTTTCGTAGATTGATCAGCGCGTATCGCATGCGACCCAACGCCGTGTTGATACTGATTCCCAGTTGATCAGCGATTTCCTTGAAACTCATATCAAAGTATATGCGCATCAAAACAATCTCCTTTTGCTCCTCGGGTAATATGTTGAGCAATGCACGGGTTTTTTCCAAAACATCTCGTTTATGTAATGATTGCTCAATATTCAATTCACGATCACCAATAAAGGAGAGTGGATCATAAACATCAGTTCCTCTTTGCACGGGAATCTTCTTCTTCAAACGAAAGTGATCGATACAAAGATTGTGTGCAATGCGCATCACCCATGGCAAAAACTTCCCTTCTTCATTATAGCTGCCCGATTTCATGGCAAAAACAGCTTTCATCAATGCATCTTGAAAAATATCTTCTGCCACGGCTCTATCACGAACCACCATCAATATTTTTCCAAAAATTTTGGACTGATAGCGACGCAATAAAAATTCAAATGCAGACTCGTCTCCTTGGAGATAAGCACTTATCAAAACTTGATCATGGGTTGAAACATTGTAACACATATTGACCTCCTGTTTTAAGGGTTAATAAACCAATTAAAGAGTAGAGATCAATCCGATAGGCGCGTTACTTTTTAGAATTATATAAGACGAATATAAAACTTTTTTTCAAAAACTCAAAAACTATTTCGCTTTTGCGAACCAAACCTGCTTTCAATTGTTGAATTTTGCCGTATGGCAGTTCAGAAAAATATCCGTGTTGAAGGTGCCCGCGTGCACAACCTTAAAAACATTACCGTTGAAATTCCGAGGAGGTCTTTCACTGTCATTACAGGGCTCAGTGGATCCGGAAAAAGCAGTCTTGCGTTTGATACCTTGTTCGCAGAAGGACAGCGTCGCTATGTCGAAAGTTTGAGCGCATACGCCAGACAATTCTTGGGGAAGTTAGACAAACCCGATGTCGATCGCATTACTGGAATTAGCCCCGCCATTGCCATTGAGCAAAAAGTTACCTCCAAAAGCTCTCGATCAACAGTAGGTACCTCAACAGAAATTTACGATTACTTCAAATTACTTTTTTCAAGAGTGGGCCGAACCTACTCCCCCATCTCCGGAAATGAAGTAAAGAGACATACAACCAAGGACGTTATTGCCACTATGTCGGCTAAAAATGGAGAAAGATTTTTAATCTTAGTCCCCATTCACAATTCGGATTGGACAGCAAAACAATTGATTCAACGCGGATTTTCGAGGCTTTGGGTGAATGATGAAATCGTTCAACTCGATGAAATTACCGACGAGAAAAAATTCAAGAACCCCTACTTGGTCATCGATAGAATTGTCATGGACAATGACAACGAAGATGAAATCAACCGACTTTCTGATTCGCTGGAAAGTGCATTTCGCGAAGGGAATGGAGAAATGACTTTGTATCACGCAAATGACCAAACTTACTCCCATTTTTCCAATCGTTTTGAGCTGGATGGAATGACCTTTGAAATTCCAACCACGCACTTCTTTTCTTTCAACAATCCTATCGGGGCTTGTAAAAAATGCGGTGGATTTGGAAGCATCATTGGTGTAGATGAAAACCTAGTTGTGCCTGACAAACGATTGTCCGTTTACCAAGATGCAGTGCAATGTTGGAAAGGCAACATCATGAGTGAATGGAAAGATCAATTGGTATTAAATGCCAAAAAATCCAATTTCCCGATTCACAAAGCTTACAAAGATTTGAGCCGCGAAGAGTGGAACATGTTGTGGAATGGAACGTCTCACTTTCACGGCATTTATTCGTTCTTTCAATTCCTAGAAAAAGAGGCATATAAAATTCAATATCGCGTGATGCTATCGCGATACCGCGGAAAAACAGATTGTCCAGATTGTCAAGGAACCCGATTGAGAAAAGATGCCAGTTATGTAAAAATTCATGGGATGGATTTGAGCACCATCGTGCAAATGCCCATCCGGGAGGTGAAAGCATTTTTTGATGATGTAAAATGGTCGAAATTCGAATGGGCAATTGGTAAGAGAATAGTGCAAGAAATTACCAATCGACTGCAATTTTTAATAGACGTTGGATTGGAATATTTGACACTCAATCGGCTGTCCAGCACCTTGAGCGGAGGTGAAAGTCAACGCATTCATTTGGCCACCAATTTGGGATCTTCATTGGTGGGTTCCATTTATATTTTGGATGAACCCTCCATTGGACTGCATCCCCGTGATACCGAAAGACTGATCGGTGTACTTCAGCAATTGAAACAACAAGGCAACACGGTCATCGTTGTTGAGCATGACGAAAAAATCATGTTAGAGGCAGACCACATCATCGACATGGGGCCAGAAGCAGGATTCTTGGGTGGTCAAGTAGTGTATGCCGGTGACAGCAAGGGGTTGCTAAAAAATAAACAATCGTTGACTGCACAATATTTGAATGGAAAACTAAAAATTGAAAGAAAGCAGCCATTAAAAATTGGAAAAGACTTCATCGAATTGGAGGGAGCACACGAACACAATCTCCAACATGTAGACATCAAAATTCCATTGCATGCATTGACAGCGATTGCCGGAGTGAGTGGAAGCGGTAAATCAACTTTGATTCGCGATATTCTGTACCCCGCGTTATCCCAGCATGTTGGTGAGCCAACTTCAGGTTCCAACAAATATTTGCAACTCGGAGGAAGTTTAAAGAGCATCAAACAAGTGGTATTCGTGGATCAAAATCCAATTGGAAGGAGTTCGCGAAGCAACCCCATTACTTATCTCAAAGCCTACGACGAAATTCGCGACATTTTTGCTTCACAGCCAGGATCAACTCAAAGAGGACTAACTCCTTCCCATTTCTCCTTCAATGTTGATGGAGGAAGGTGTGAATCTTGCCAGGGCGAAGGTGTTCAAACAATCTCCATGCAATTCATGGCAGACGTGCAGTTGGTCTGTGAAACGTGCAAAGGCAAACGTTTCAAGGATGAGGTAATTGAAGTAGAATACAAAGAGAAAAATATTGCAGATGTTTTGGCGATGACTGTTGACGAGGCGGTTGTATTTTTTGACCACCCAACTTCTCGCATTCACAAAAACTTAATCGCCAAATTAAAGCCACTTCAGCAGGTGGGAATGGGGTACGTAGGACTTGGACAAAGTAGCTCAACCCTGAGCGGTGGCGAAGCACAGCGCATCAAATTAGCGAGCTTCCTGTCCAAGAAGAATCAATCCCATACAGTATTCTTTTTTGACGAGCCATCAACAGGGTTGCATTCGCATGACGTTGCCAAATTGATGGCCAGTTTTGAAGCACTCTTGAATGAAGGGCATACCATTGTTACCATTGAGCACCACACGGACATCATCCAATGCGCCGATTGGCTCATTGAGTTGGGACCAGAAGGAGGAAACAAAGGCGGGCAATTGATTTTTCAAGGACCTGTGAAAGAATGTAAAAAGAAGGATTCGAAATCGGTGACCGCAAAATATTTGAACAATCTATGAGTTTCTATTTCATGAAAAACATATTCTTTTTACTTCTGGTTTGCACAACCCTAGCAAGTTGCGAAGCCCAAACACAAAATTCATCCAATCAAAAAACAGTAAACGCCATGAGCAATCAAAAAAATCCTGAAGTGAACAAATCAGAAGATGAGTGGAAAAAAACACTCACCCCAGAGCAATATAGAATTTTACGTGAAAAGGGTACCGAGCGGGCCTTCACTGGCGAATACTGGAATCACAAAGACAAAGGACAATACCAATGTGCTGCGTGTGGTGCTGAGCTCTTTGACTCAGAAAGTAAATTTGATTCTGGTTGCGGATGGCCCAGTTATTTTAAACCTGCCGAAGGAGCCGCGATTTCTGAGCATCTCGACAAATCACATGGCATGATACGCACCGAAGTAACTTGTACAAAATGTGGCGGACATTTGGGGCATGTATTCACTGATGGTCCCGCTCCTACTGGATTGCGTTATTGCATCAATTCCGCCTCCATCCACTTTGTACCTGAAAAAGACAAAGTCAAATAATCACCATTCCACCATCGTGGCACCTTGGCCATATTGCTGCCAAGAGGCATCGCGGTATTGACATTGCGGATAATAATCTTTGAGCATCCTTCGGATTTCTCCTCTCAACACACCTTGCCCTACACCGTGAACAAAAACTATCTTCCTTATTTTGTCTTTCATTGCAATCCGCATCATGCGCTCAAAATGCTCCAGTTGAATGGATACAATCTCACCATTGGACATGCCATCATGTGAGTTGAGAATTTGATGAATATGTAAATCCACCTCCATCAACTCCCCTTTTCTTCTTTCAGAAGATGCAAGTTCGTTCTTATACAACAACTTGAAGTCGCGATTGATTCTATTCAAAGCCTTTTCCTGCGTATTGCGCAGAAGATGCTCTTGAACATCCTGCTGAGAGTGGGCGTAACGCTTGGCTTCGTACTCCATAGATCGAACCTGCACCAGCTCCGCAATGGGGTGCGGAAAGGAGAATCCACTGTCATCCTCCACCAATGCTTCCATTTTATCCCAATCTATATCTGTAATTCTTCCCTCACCCGCATCATTGAGAAATCGAACCAAATCGCCTTTTTTCCATTCCGTGTTCATGTGGCAAAGATAATTTTTAATTGAAAAAACAATGAATCAGTTGTCACAATTGATTTCATGATTAGA
Organism: Flavobacteriales bacterium; assembly: GCA_947448135.1. GTDB lineage: Bacteria > Bacteroidota > Bacteroidia > Flavobacteriales_D > Sanyastnellaceae > CAMCTV01. Next base: position 3,940 of record CANFLZ010000034.1, on the reverse strand, counting down.
TTTGGGACCATCATCAAAAAATTATGAAAGTAGAATTGGAAAAAATCATCACCGTTTCAGGAAAACCTGGACTTTTTAAAGTCATCAGTGGAGGGAAAAATGTGGTGATTGCGGAGTCATTGTTGGATGGTCAGCGTCACCCCATTCATTCATCTCAAAAAGTAAGCACCCTTTCGGACATCAGTATGTTCACCACTGGAGAAGATATTCCTTTGAGAGAGGTTTTTCAAAACGCCAAGCAAGTTTTCAATGGAGAGGCTGGTCCTAGCCACAAATCCTCAGGGAAGGACATTCGCGAAGCCATGATCAGAGTGCTTCCTGAATACGACCAAGAGCGCGTTTACGAAAGCGATTTGAAAAAATTCTTCCAATGGTACAACTTGTTGCAAAGCAAAAACATGCTTGATTTTGCAGAGCAGGAAGCAGAAGAATCTTCTGAAGAAGCCTAATAAAAAAAATGCAATAAAAAAGCCTCGAAAATTCCGAGGCTTTTTTTTTTTACTTCCATTTTATTGAATTCCAAACATCAAACAAGCGTAGTAGAACAAAGCGCCCATGGCTGCTGAAATTGGAATTGTAATGATCCAAGCCACCAACAATTTACCGGTTACACCCCACTTCACTGCACTGATGCGCTTGGTGATTCCCACACCAATGATAGATCCCGTAATGGTATGCGTTGTACTCACCGGGATCCCTTTGATTACCTCGCCACCCATTTTCCATGGGAATTTCAATCCTTCTGTAAAGAACAATGTGATTGCACCAGCGGTCTCCGCAGCAACACCCTCGAAAGGAGTAACTTTGGTAATCTTATTCCCCATGGTCTTTACAATTTTCCATCCACCACTCATCGTGCCGATAGCGATGGCTGCGTAACAAGCCAATGGAACCCATGTCGGCATTTCTTTCATGCTGGTGATATTGCCATTGGCTATTAGTGCAACGGTGATGATACCCATTACTTTTTGAGCATCGTTTCCGCCATGTCCGACACTAAATGCCGCAGATGAGAACAATTGCAAGCGCTTGAACCAATGATTGGCTCGTGAGTTATTCAATGAACTCAAGAACAACGTAAAAAATCCAATAACCACGACAATGAATCCCAACAAAATCCATTTAAAATTGGATCCATGAAAAATCACTTTCAACCAATACTTTTCAAAATCCGACTTTAAGTTAGAATCATCGAAACGCTCTTTATCATCTGAAGCAGTACTGATTTTGTGCACATCCTGAATAATATACTGCATTCCCATTTTATCCAAACCTTTATCAATTGCGGCCGACAGCTCTGGATTTATATCAGACGAACCTGTATTTTTCATGTAATCCGTGCGGATAACCAAAACGGTTCCTGACTTGTCTTCCGCACCAGTGCTGTCCATACCAGACTTAACAATTGGTGAATAATCCTTTAGACTTTCGTCTGTGAATTTCAATGCAGACTTCAATTTGTCCTTATCTACCTTCTCTTTAAAAATCAACGTATAAGAAGCACCACCATTGAAGTCCCTTTTAAATTCAAGCGAATTCCAAACCAGCCAACATGTTCCCGCAATAATTGACAATGACATAATTTTCATCCAGGGTCCTTTTCGAAATGAATTCAGAAACCAAACGGAAATCAAATAAGCCATGAGCATACCAGCAATAGGCGCTACAACAATGAAAATAGCTGTTGCCCCAACGACACCTCCACGCACGGCCTCCCAACCAAATGCCGCCAAGAATGCACCCGCAAATCCTCCTATCAAAGTATGAGAAGAAGAAGATGGAATTCCGTACCACCATGTAATCAAATTCCAAACAATTGCAGATAATAAACCCGCGAAAATCATCGGAAGTGGATGCATCTCAGGAGAAGTAAATTTATCTTGAACCGTCTTGGCTATTGTATTGGCTACACTGTGGTCTTTGAAAATGAAGAAAGCGACAAAATTGAAAAAAGCAGCCCAAATCACCGCTTGAAAAGGTGTAAGAACTTTCGTTGAGACCACCGTTGCAATGGAATTGGCTGCATCATGAAAACCATTGATGAAATCAAAAATCAAAGCCAAAACGATGATGACTATTAAAAATGATGAATATTCCATACAGGATTACGAATTTTTGACCAAGATACTTTCCAACACATTTGCCACATCCTCGCATTTATCAGTGGCCGTTTCTAAACTGCTCAATACCTCTTTTTGTTTGATCAATACCATGGCATTGTCTTGCTCGGAGAACAATCTGGCAATCGCCTCGTCAAAAATATCATCTGCATGATTTTCTAGAGAGTTGATACGAACGATGGCATCACGCACACGTTGCGCATTGCGCATATTTCTCAAATCACGGATTGCTGTATCAATCTCAATCACTTGCTTCAACAACACATCACTCATCATTTGCATCGGCTTGCTGAATTCAGTTACACCATATAATTGTATTCGAGATGAACAACCATTGATGTAATCAGCAATGTCATCAATGCTGGCAGCCAAGGCATGGATATCTTCTCGATCAAATGGTGTTATGAAATTGTCCGCCAATTCCAAAAAGATATTGTGCGTCATCTCATCTCCTTTGTGCTCTAAATCACGGATATCACGAATAAGATTGGTGATTTCATTTTTATCAGTGGAAGTAAACAACTGATTGAATTTTTTGGCCTGCTCTACCAAATTGGCGGTATCCTCAGCGAAAAGATCAAAGAATAATCCATTCTTGGGGACAATGAAAGAGAAAAGTGAACTGATTTTCATTTCGATAATTTGTACAAAAAAAAACCTCAAATGCTATCTCAATGTTAAGACATCGTTGTTTTATTTCAACAATTCTAGAAAAATCAACCTTCTCATTCCTTCACATATTGGCAACATAAGGTATTTATGATCTGCCAAAACAGCACATTAATGTATCAAAAATTTAAATTTTGCCTAACACAGAATTTATTCAGAAACACTGACTTTGCAGTGCATGAAACAAAACATACCTAACAATCCTGAAATTCAAGTTTTGGCAACCTTATCGAAGTCGATTGGTCATCCGGCCCGCCTATTGATACTTCAAGCCATATCCCAAAAAGGTGGATGGGTGGATGGTGAAATTGTTTCAATTGAATTGGTAGCTCCTACCACGGTCATACAACACCTGCGCGAATTAAAAAGAGTCGGACTAGTCAAAGGTAGAATATTCGGATCGCAATGCAGCTACGGAATCGATCAAGATGTGCTGAATTCGTTCAAATTGCTTTGGAATAAAACAATAGACAGAATTCAAATCTGACAACCATCTATTAACATTTAATTAATCTGTGCATCACAATAATTTATCTTAACAGCCCACATTTTTGCGGCATGTTAAGATTAAATGTTCTTCAAACCGTTTTAGCCCTATTCATTTGTTTGCTAATTAGCAATTCCTTCGGGCAAACCAACCCCAATCATTCCGTTTTTATCACCGGAAAAATTGTCGACAAAAAGAAAGGTGATGCCGTTGTTGGTGCCATCGTCACTGCTGTTGGCACTGGATACGGAACCGTATCAGACATCACTGGAAAATACCGACTTGAGCTCGTTCCCGGCACCTACACCATTGAGTGCAGACTAATCACATACGCCACTGTTCAATTTGCCAACGTCACTTTGGGTAAGCAAGATTTGGAAATCAATATCGTTCTGGAAGAAGATGCACAGGAAGGAAAAACGTTGGTCATTCAGGACGTCAGAAAAACCAACAATGAATCGGCTGTATTGATGGAAATGAAAGAAGCGAAATCGGTGGTGAGTGGAATGAGTTCTGCTCAAATTGCCAAATCGCAAGACCGTGATGCATCGCAAGTCGCTCGAAGAATTCCTGGTGTCACTATTGTCGATAACCGTTTTGTGATGGTGCGCGGATTGTCATCGCGTTACAACTCAACCATGATCAATGGCATCATTGCTCCCTC
>CANFLZ010000033.1 GCA_947448135.1 Flavobacteriales bacterium | reverse complement strand
CTTTTCGCATCACGACTTCTTTCCCTGCCGCGGGTAAATGGCACTACACAGAAGGAACACATGTTATCGCAACCGCGCATGATGGAAATGAAGGCAGTAACACCGTTTGAATTTAGACGAACAGGTGTGATTTCAGCATACGTTTCCTCGCGGCTCAGCAAAACATTGACTGCTTTTTGACCCTCGTCAATTTGATCCAATAAATTGGGCAAGTCACGATAGGCATCTGGACCAACAACCAGATCCACTAATTTCTCTTCTTCCAAAAGTTTTTCGCGCAAGCGCTCGGCCATGCAGCCCAAAACGCCCACTTGAAGACTTGGATTTTTCTTTTTTAAAGTTTGAAAAAATTGAAGGCGACCACGAACGCGCTGTTCCGCGTTGTCCCGAATGGCGCAGGTATTGAGCAAAACCAAATCTGCTTCTTCTGCATCACGGGTAGTGGTGTAGCCTTGTTGCGTTAATATAGAAGCAACGATTTCACTGTCAGAAAAATTCATCTGACAGCCGTAACTTTCCAATAATAACTTTTTTGCTTTGCGGTTTTCCGGCAGCGGTGCCGCCGCTTCCACCATCAAGTATTCCCCTTGACGGTTTTCATCGATTGTTTTTTCCTCCACAGTGTATGGCTGTTTTGAATGATTAGTATTGAATGCAAATATATGCCGTTTTGTCAGAGCCTTATGCGTTTTTTGGATAACCGAATGAAAATCCTATACATTTGTCGCCGACTAAAAAAATCAGAATGAGTAAAAATTTGGTGATCGTGGAGTCCCCTGCAAAGGCAAAAACCATTGAAGGGTATTTGGGAAAGGACTTTATTGTGAAGCCGAGTATGGGACATGTGCGCGACCTTCCCAAGAAGGATCAGGCCATCGATATGACCAAAGATTTTCAGCCCGTTTACGAAGTAACGGATGATAAAAAAGACATGGTTCGGGAGCTCAAGAAATTGGCAGCAAAGGCAGAGGTTGTCTGGTTGGCAACGGATGAGGACCGCGAGGGAGAGGCCATTTCATGGCACTTGATGGAAGCCTTGGAAATTCCCGAAATTAAAACCAAGCGGATTGTATTTCACGAGATTACCAAAAAGGCAATTTTAAATGCCATCGATAATCCACGTCGTGTGGATATTGATTTGGTGAATGCCCAACAGGCACGTCGTATTTTAGATCGATTGGTGGGTTTTGAGTTGTCTCCAGTTTTGTGGAAAAAGGTAAAGCCTTCATTGAGCGCAGGTCGTGTACAAAGTGTTGCGGTAAGAATTATTGCGGATCGCGAGAAGGAAATTGACGCATTTGTCACTACTCCTTTTTACAATGTTCGTGGATTGTTTGATGCTGATGGTTCAAATTTGAAGGCTGAATTGAGCAAAAGATTGAATACATCTTTGGATGCCATGTCTTTTGTTCAATTGTGTCAAAACGCAACTTTTACAGTTTCTAATTTAGAAACAAAACCATCCAAAAGAACACCTGCGGCTCCGTTTACAACCTCTACTTTGCAGCAAGATGCATCTCGCAAATTGGGATTCAGTGTTTCGGCTACCATGAGCTTGGCGCAACGTTTATACGAGGCTGGTAAGATAACTTACATGAGAACGGATAGTGTGAATTTGTCTGATTTTGCAATACAAGCAGCTAAGGACGAAATCTCAAAAACTTTTGGTTCGCAATATTCAAAAACCAGACAGTTTACTTCCAAATCGAAAGGTGCTCAAGAAGCCCACGAAGCGATTCGTCCAACAGAGATGAGTGTTCGCACCGCTGGTGGAGATGAGCGTGAGAAGAAATTATATGATTTGATTTGGAAGCGCACAATGGCTTCTCAAATGGCCGATGCGGAATTAGAAAGAACTACTGCAACCATTGCCATTAGCACTACCCCTGAGGTTTTGGTGGCCAAAGGAGAGGTAATTCGTTTTGATGGATTTTTAAAGTTATACATAGAGTCAACCGAGGATGATGGAAATGATGAGAACGACGAAGCAATGTTGCCACCTTTGAAAGTGGGACAAGTGTTGATCCGAAAAGAAATAACCGCTATTCAACGATTTACCCAAAAGCCCAGTCGTTATTCAGAGGCAAGTTTGGTAAAGCGATTGGAGGAATTGGGAATTGGTCGTCCTTCAACTTATGCCCCGACTATCTCTACGATTCAACAAAGAGGATATGTAGAGAAGAAGGAATTAGATGGTGTTTTAAGAAGTTACGAAGTGATTACGCTTTCCGGTAACGAAATCAAAACAGAAACCAAGACAGAGCGCACGGGTGCGGACAAAGGAAAATTATTCCCAACTGATATTGGAGTGGTGGTCAATGATTTCTTGGTGAATTATTTCCCGACAATTTTGGATTTCAGTTTTACCGCTAATGTTGAAGAAGAGTTTGACATCATTGCTGAAGGAAAATTGGATTGGCGAGAGATGTTGCGAAAGTTTTACCAACCTTTCCACAAGACAGTTGAGTCCACAATCGAATCAGCTTCACGTGCTTCAGGAGAAAGAGAGTTGGGTATAGACCCTGCCTCTGGAAAGCCAGTCATTGCCCGTATTGGTAGATTTGGTCCAATCATTCAAATCGGTGCTTCTGATGATGAAGAAAAGAAATTTGCTTCATTGCGTCCCGATCAAAGCATTTCAAATATTTCTTTAGAAGAGGCTTTGAAATTATTCTCATTTCCTAAAGTTTTGGGAGAATGGAAAGGAAATCCTGTTAGCGTCGGATTGGGAAGATTTGGTCCGTATATCAAATACGATAAGTTATTTGCATCGCTTCGAACCAAAGAAGGAGACGACCCTCATACCATTCAGCTCGAAAGAGCCATTCAATTGGTAGAAGACAAAATCAATGGTGTCGCAGCCAACTTGATTAAGAGCTTTGATGAGCGCCCGGATATCCAAGTGGTCAAAGGGAGATTTGGACCCTACATCAAAGCGGGAAGTGACAACTTCAAAATTCCGAAAGGTGAGGAGGCTACAGATTTGACCTTGGAGAGAATTTTAACGATCATGTCTGAAACCAAGCCCAGCGGTGGAAAGAAAAAGTTTGTGAAGAAAGCAGCTTCGAAGGCGCCAGCGAAAAAAGCGCCGGCAAAAAAGGCTGCAGCAAAAAAATCGCCAGCCAAAAAAGCGGCAAAGAAGTAAGGACATCACATTCACTTGTTGAAAAGCTTTATAGAACGATAACGCCTCGAAAGAGGCGTTATTTATTTTCGGCAAATGGATTTTGCTGAATTTTTGAGCCCTACCGAATGGCATTTTGCCGAGTTGAATGATGTTCATTCGTCTTCGTTAATTCATGATATTCGATTTTACAACAGCGACGAAGACTGGGACTGGACGGGATGTAAAATAGCCATCGTTGGCGTCGAAGAAGATCGTCATTCAGAAAACAATAGCGGCGCTTCACAAGCGGCTGATACTGTCCGAAAAAAATTGTATCATTTGACAAAATGGGATGAGAGTGCAGGTATTGTGGATTTGGGTAACATCAAAGCGGGAAGCGAGATTCAAGATACTTTTTATGCAGTTCGATCCATTTGTGAGTTTTTGATTAAGAAGGAAATAATTCCCCTGATTATTGGCGGAACACAAGATATAACTTACGCGAATTATTTGGCATACGAAAACCTGGAGCAGACCGTTAATTTGGTCACAGTGGACTCCAAGCTTGATTTTGCCACCACCCATGATGACAGTTCTTCGGATGGTTATTTGAACAAAATTGTGTTGCACAAGCCCAATTATCTTTTCAACTATTCCAACATGGGACATCAGCGGTATCTGACAGATCCGGATTTGGTGATTCTCATGGAGAAAATGTATTTTGAGGCAACGAGATTGGGCGAGATTCAATCTGATATTCGAGTGGTGGAACCCGTGGTTAGAAATGCCGACATTGTTTCCATCGACATGTCTTCGGTTCGACAATCTGAAATGCCTGGATTTGCTAATCCTTCGGCAAATGGTTTATACGGAAACGAGCTCGCGCAGATATGTCGATATGCTGGGATGAGTGATAAGTTAACGTCGATTGGTTTTTATGAATTCAATCCCATTTATGATATCCGCGATCAGTCAGCTGGGCTTTTGGCGCAGTGCATATGGTGCTTTGTAGAAGGGTTTTTGTATCGCCGAGGTGATTTCCCAAAGGGCGATTACATGGATTACACCCGATACTCTGTTCTTATGGATGATAGCGGAGATGAGTTGGTCTTTTACAAGAGTCCATTAACCGATCGATGGTGGATGGATGTTCCGTATCCTGCTGGATCTAAGGAAAAATACGAACGTCACCATTTGGTGCCCTGCAGTTATGAGGATTATGAAACCGCACTGAGGCAAGAAATGCCTGACCGATGGTGGAAAACCTTTCAGAAGTTGGTGTAATCCAAAGTCTTGAAATGCAGTGTTTCATGGAAAAACCACAGCTTTTTTGTGATTTTTTTTGGATTGTGAATAAATTTTTCTAATTTAGCAAATCTACGTAGGCTAGAAAAGTCGATGTAGGCAAAATAAATTATGAAAAAGAGAATTTCTTTCGTTGTATTATTTGCAGTCATGGTCAGCTGGAAAGCTTTTGCCCAGCAGGATCCGCAGCTAACCAACTGGATGTTTGATCGCGTTTCTTTCAATCCTGCTTTCGCTGGATTTGAGCGTATGCACAACGTTTCTTTGTTCTACAGAAATCAGTGGTCAGGTTTTTCAAATAGTCCAGTGACTTCCTTGTTTAACTACCATGGTTATGCACCCGTTGGTGACCACATGATTGGATTTGGAATTTCTACATTTTCTGAATCATTGGGTTTAGAGACCAACACTATGTTTCGTGGAAATTTAGCCTACCACCACACCATCGGAGCGAACCGTATTAGTGCTGGTTTGCAATTCGGAATGTTAAACAAGAAATTGGGTACGAATTGGGTATACATTGATCAAAATGATCCAATCTTGACCGGAGATAACGGAACCAATGGACTTTTGAATGGTCAAAGTTCAACGGCATTTGATATGGCGATGGGTTTGAGTTTTTATCGTCCTGACAAATATTATGTAGGTGTGTCTATGACTCACTTAACAGCTTCTGATTTGGCCGATTTGAATTATCAAATGGCGCGTCACATGTACATCGTTGGGGGTTACAATTATCCATTGAATGCTGATATGGATTTGCGTACCAATTTGATGATGAAGACGGATTTGAAAGCCACACCAGCTACGGAATTGAATGCAAATATTCTTTGGAAGAAAATGTTGTGGGGAGGTTTGACTTACCGTGTCGGAGATGCCATTGCTCCAATGATGGGATTTCAGAAGATTTTTGCTGAGAAAGTTTCGGGTCGTACAACATTCAATCAAACTTTCCGTATTGGATATAGCTATGATTTGACAACCTCAGATGTGCGCAAGTACAGCACGGGTTCTCATGAAGTTTTTGTTACTTATTTATTCAATATCTCAAAAGAGCCGTTGAAGACTTACAATGTCAATCCACGTTTCTTGTACTAAAAAAGAATGGATTTGAAACAAAATGTGTTATTATTGCGTTGGAAATATTTGCTCAAAAAGGATAGTGGAGGGGAGAATTTAAAAAAGGAAATCATGAAAAAGTCATTTTTGTATTTCTTCATTGCCGCAGCCTTATATGGTTGCTATGCACCCGCAGGCGGTGAATTGGTTGGTGTTTACCCTCGTGATGAGTGGTATCAAGCGAATCCATATGGAATGAATTACATTCATTTCGGTTCGTACACAATGGGGCCAAGCGATCAAGACGTTCCCTACGCTTTGAATAATCGCGCAAAAACAGTAACAATCCCAGCATTTTATATTGATCAAACAGAGATCTCAAACAATGAGTATCGTCAGTTCGTCTATTGGGTAAAAGACTCGTTGATGTTGGACGCCTTGGCGCAAGCGGATATCGAGGGATATTCTTTCAAAGAGCGTGAAGATGGACGTGAGTTTGAGCGTTTCGTTAACAAGGGTTACACGTTGAACTGGGAAGAGCCGATTGATTTAAGCAACGAGGAAGTTTTTGATGTAATCTATGATGGTTTTTATTTGCAAGGTGCAGAGAAGTTCTATGACCGTTGGGAAATCGACTCTCGTAAATTGAAGTATCGCTACTGGTGGATTGATTTGCAATCTGCATCTCGTAAGTCAGGTAAAGATGAGTTTAGCCAAGCCAACCAATTGGATCAATTGTACTCTTTCAAAGGTCATAATGATCGCAGCAAGTTTATCATCGAAGAAGATGTTTGGGTTTATCCGGATACATTGGTTTGGGTTCATGACTTTACTTATGGATTCAATGAGCCACTTACAGAGAACTACTTCTGGCATCCAGCCTATGATGATTATCCTGTAGTTGGTGTAACTTGGGGTCAATGTCAAGCATTCTGTGCTTGGAGAACGCAAATCATGAATGATTTCCGCAAACAAAACGGAATGTCTTACATTCAAAGATTCCGTTTGCCTTCTGAGTCTGAATGGGAGTATGCATCAAGAGGCGGATTGGAATTGTCTCCATATCCATGGGGAGGTCCATATACCCGTAACTATTTAGGTTGTCCTTTGGCTAACTTCAAACCTATGCGAGGTGACTATGTTGAAGACAACGGTTGTCACACTGTTCCAATTTACTCATATTCTCCTAACGACTACGGGTTGTTTAATATGGCAGGTAACGTAGCTGAGTGGACAAACACAGCTTATGATGAGAGTGTTTATGAATTCTCGCATGATTTGAGTCCTGAATATCAATATCGTGCAGCGACGCATGATCCCCCCTCATTAAAAAGAAAAGTAATTCGTGGTGGAAGTTGGAAAGATATAGGTTACTTCATTCAAACGGGTACTCGTTCTTACGAGTATCAAGATACAGCGAAATCATATATCGGTTTCCGTTGTGTGATGAGTTATTTGGGACGTGGAAAATCAGCTGCAGACGGTGAGTTTAATGCACCAATGGAGATGGAATAATAAAAAAAAACAACAACAAACAAAAAAAACCTTTTAAAAAGAAAATTATGAAACCAGGAAGTAAGGCGTGGAAGAACTTTATGTCCAAATTGTATGGATTGGGAGCTGCGGTGGTAATTATCGGTGCGATGTTCAAAATTGAACACTGGCCAGGAGCGTCTTTGTTTTTGATTATCGGTTTGTCCGCTGAAGCATTGATCTTCATTTTCTCAGCTTTTGAGCCATTGCACGAAGACCCAGATTGGTCTTTGGTTTACCCAGAATTGGCTTTGCCAGAAGAGGGAAAGAAGAATTTGAAAGAAAGTAACAAAGGAAAAATTGCCGGTGGTTCTGGTGGTTCTGGCGCTGCAGGTGGTTCTATGTCACAGCAGTTAGATAAAATGTTAGAAGAGGCCAAAGTAGATCCAGAGTTGATTGCGAGCTTGGGTGATGGTATGAGAACTTTCTCTCAAAACGCTAAGCAATTGGGAGATACAGCTGATGCAGCTGCGGCAGCTTCAGATTACGCATCATCTTTGCGCACTGCTTCAGGTCGTGTATCATCTTTGGCTGATACCTATGCTCAAGTTTCAGAGAGCTTGACAGGTATGGCAGAGCAAGCACAAAGCGGAGCAACTACTGGAGCTCATTTGGCTAAAATGTCTGAGAATTTGGCGGCTTTGAACAACATGTACGAATTGCAATTGTCTGAAATGGCACAAACTCGTGCATTGTATGCAGATATGCACAATTTGGTTTCTAACTTGTCTGAGTCAGTAGAAGATACCAAGCGTTACAAAGAGAATATCTCTGAATTGGCAAACAACTTGAAGTCGTTGAACACAGTTTATGCGAACATGTTGAATGCAATGGGTACTGCACGTCAGTAATTCTAGAAATAAATACGAATTAAAAATCTTTTAAAGACTTTTTAGAATGGCAGGCGGTAAAGAAACCCCACGGCAGAAGATGATCGGGATGATGTACCTGGTCTTGACTGCCCTGTTGGCGATGAATATTTCCAAGGATGTATTGAATGCTTTTATTCAAATCAACAAAGGTTTGAATAAAACCAATAGCATCTTGGAAGAGAAGTCACAACGTACTATTGATGGTATTAACAAAAGCCCTGAAGGTGCAAAAGCAGTTCCTTTCCAAAAAGCGGTTGCTGATGTAGACAAATGGGCTGATGAATTGATGGACTATATTGAGCTGATGAAAGCTCACGTAATGGCTGCATCAAGTAAAGCAAATGAAAAAGGAGACGGATTTGAAGAGTTTTTGATTGAAGATCCAGATCGTCCTGGAAGAAAGATAGCCATTGCCCCAGATGCAAAAAATGCAGATGGCAAGTTGATTATCTCTAAACCAGATGAAAACCAGAACAATACTTCTTTGTTGATTGGTCACGCTCCAGAAGCACCCAAAAACGAAGAGTTCTCGGCTACGGATTTGAAAAATCATTTGACTGCTTTCAAAGAAAAACTTCTGAAGATTAATATTCAACGCGCTGACAGTGGTGCTGCGGCATTTACCTTACCAGAAGATTTGCAGACTGCAATCAAGAGCACTTTCAGTTTTGATGGTCCATACTTAGACAAAGATGGTAAAGAGGAGTCTTGGGAAGTCAACAACTATTTTCACATGCCGTTGGTAGCTGTTTTAGCCAATATGACGAAAATAGAAACAGATGTAATGAATATCAAGAACAACGTTTGTATGGCATTGGCACAAGGTATCAATGCAACGGACATGAAGTTCTCTGACATTACGGTTGCTGTTGTTCCGAAGAATGGCGCGGTTATCAAAGGTGGAGATTTTGAAGCGGATGTCTTCTTGGCAGCATTTAACCGTTCTAGTAAATCTAAGATTTATATCGGTGGTGAGTGTGATCCAGAATCTACACCAGCTGTTTTCCCAGCAGGCGGAAGTCCAGAAGCTGAGTCTGACAACAATGGTAAATGTCATTTCAAGCGCAACACAGGTGGAATGAGCATTGGTGAGCATGCTTTCAAGGGTCAAATCGAGTACTTGAAAAATGGTAAGCCCGAGTATATTCCTTTCATTATTCCAGCATTTTATGTGATGGAACCAATGGCTGTAATCAGTGCTTCAAAATGTAATGTAATTTATTCAGGTTTGGATAACCCAATTGAGGTTTCTGTACCAGGAGTAAATGGAACGATCACTCCTTCTTGTCAAGGTTGTCAGTTGACGAAAAGCGGAAATGCATACATCGCTAAGCCTGATGCAAACGTGAAGAAGGCAGTTATCTCTGTATCAGCTACTGTGAATGGACAGAACAAGAACATGGGAAGTAAAGAATTCCGTGTGAAGAATGTACCAAGTCCAGACCCAGTTTTTGCAGGTAAAAAACCAATGGACAATACAATTTCTCGTGGTGAGTTGATCAGCAATGGAACTGTAGCAGCAGTGTTGGATCAGTCTTTCATCTTTGAAGGAATTAACTATAGCGTTACTGGATTTAGTTTGACAATTAACACCGGTTCTGTAACCGTTGAGAAGAAATCAGGCAACAGCCAGTTTACACCAGAAATGAAACAATTGTTGCAAAATGTAAAACCAGGTGCAACTGTAGCTTTGACCAACATCACAGCTGTAGGTCCTGGAGGTGGTTCACGCCGTTTGGCACCGATTGTATTAAAAGTAAACTAATAAACCCGTTACTATGAACAAGCACATTGTTGTTTTATTGGTCGCTGTTCTCACCAGCATGTTTGCTCAAGCGCAAACAGCGTTGGATGGAGCTTATGTTCCAGAACATAACCCAACCCGTCGTGTGGTTCCTTATCCTCATTTGCGTCAAGCGGATGTAATGTGGAAACGCCGTATTTGGGAACAAATCGATTTGCGTCAAAAGATGAACTACTCTTTGTACTATCCGGTAAAGCCGATTAAAGACAGAAAGTGTTTGTTTGATTTGATTGCAGATGGAATCAACCAAGGTCAAATTACAGCATATAAGCCTGTAAACGCAATGTTGTTGCCCGATGATGAGTTTACGATGCCAATGTCTCCTGAAGAAGTAGACGATGCATTGAACTTCATCGAGATTGTTCCTTTGAAGTCAGTCGCTGACCCCACTCAGGATTCATTGGATTTGATGGGAAGTACTGTAGCGGATACGATTAAAACAAAATTGGAGGCAGATAAAATCTTGCGTTACGAATTAAAAGAAGATTGGATTTTCGACAAGCAACGTTCTGAGCGTTATGTGCGCATCATCGGTATTGCTCCCGTTGCAGAAAAGAAAACAGCCGCTGGAGTTTCTGTAGAGAAATTGTTCTGGTTGTATTTCCCTGAGTGTCGTTATTTGTTTGCAAATGCGGATGTATTCAATTTGCACAATACATCTCAGCCAATCACCTTTGACGATTTGTTTCAAAAGAGAATGTTTGCCGCTTTTGTAGTGAAAGAGGAAAACGTTTATGATCGTCGTATTGAAGAATATTATCGTGATCCAATGAAAGCTATATTGGAAAGTGAGCGAATCAAAGAAGATCTCTTCTTGTTTGAGCACGATTTATGGCATTATTAAGATTATTCTAGGAAAAGCCACCGAAAGGTGGCTTTTTCATTTTTAGTCGCCGTACTTTTGCGGCCGCATGGTAACAATTGGAAATCTTACAGTCAGTTTTGGATCGAGAGATCTATTTCAGAATATCACACTATTCATCGGTCCCCGCGAACGCATGGGTCTGGTGGGCAAAAACGGAGCAGGTAAATCAACCTTATTGAAAATATTGGCAGGATTGCAGAATCCTACTTCTGGATCTATTGGATTAACCAGAGGCACCACTGTTGGATATTTGGCTCAAGAGATGGAGCACCGCGATGATGTGACTGTTCGCCAAGAAGCAGCATCGGCTTTTTCAGAAACTTTGGAGTTGCAAAATCGCATGGATGAATTGATTGATGCGATAGCAGTACATGAAGATTATACCAGTGACGATTATGCCAATAAAATCGAAGAGATTGAGGACATTAGCCACCGATTGAGTTTGGTGGATGCCAGTAAAATGGACGAGAAAATTGAGCGCGTTTTGTTGGGACTTGGGTTCAAGTCGGAAGATTTTGAGAGAAGTATTTCTGAATTCAGTGGAGGATGGAAAATGCGCGTGCAATTGGGTAAATTGCTATTGCGCAATCCTGACCTTTTGTTGCTTGATGAACCTACCAATCACTTGGATATCGAGAGTATTCAATGGTTAGAAGAATTTCTGGTCGACTATGAAGGAGCCATTGTTTTGATCTCGCATGATAGAGCATTCTTGGATGCGGTTACCAAGAGAACCGTTGAGATTTCAAAGGGCAAAACCTACGATTATAAATTCTCATACTCGAAGTACATCGAGCAACGTTTAGAGGAGATTGAGCGAGCAGAGAGTGCCGCTATCAATCAGCAGAAATACATTGAGAAGACACAAGTTTTGATCAATAAATTCCGTGCTAAAAAAGATAAGGCAGCATTTGCGCAGACTTTGATTCGCAAGTTGGACAAATTGGAGAAAGTGGAGGTGGATGATATCGATTCAACTTCTTTGAACATGCGCTTTCCACCAGCGCCACATTCTGGTAAGGTCATTTTGAAGGGACATCAAGTTGGAAAAGCATTTGGCGACAAACGCTTGTTTTCTGAATTGGAGTTCATGATCAATCGAGGAGAAAAGATTGCGCTATTGGGGAAGAATGGCGTAGGTAAGACTACTTTATTAAAGGCAATATTAAACCAGCTGCAACACGATGGTGAAATAGAATGGGGACATGCCATTCAGATGGGTTATTACGCACAAAATCAAGCCGAGGAATTGGATGGCGAAAAGACCATATTTCAGACGATTGATGATGAAGCAGTAGGCGAGATTAGAACACAGATTCGTGCGATGCTTGGAGCTTTTTTGTTTGGTAAGGACGAAATTGACAAGAAGGTAAAAGTATTGAGTGGGGGAGAAAAGGCTCGATTGGCTTTGTGTAAGTTGCTGTTAAAGCCCAATAACTTTTTGGTGATGGACGAACCCACCAACCACTTGGATTTGGTGTCAAAAGAAGTTTTAAAACAAGCCCTCATGCAATATGATGGAACCCTACTGTTGGTTTCCCATGATCGGGATTTTTTAAAGGAATTGACCGACACGGTTTACGAGATTTTGCCGAATCGATTAAAAGTTTGGAAAGGAGACGTTCACGATTTCTTGAGAGAGAAAAAGGCCGAGAGCATTGCTTTGTATGAAAAGCAAGATGCAAAAAAAGCAACGCAAGTGGCGAAGGAGAAGCCGGCTGAACTACTTTCAACTGAAGATCCAAAGGAGAGGAAGCGTCGCGAGCAAGCCGTAGGAAAAATTGAAAAGCAAATTGAGAAATTAGAAGAAGAAATAGCGGCTATGCAAAATGCAATGGCCGATTTGGATTTTACCAATCATGCTTTGGTCAAAGAAGCCAACGATCAATTGGAAATTAAAAAAGCAGCGTTGGACGAGAAATTTGCTGAGTGGGAAAGAGCTTCGCAAGGAGATTGTTAAAAATCAGGAAGCAAGGCAACAGATAAACCTTATATTTGGTCAAGCTAAAAATAATATTTATGAAAATGAAATTTACAACTTTATTGGTCGCCATGATTTTTGCGGTTCAAGCATGGAGTCAAGGTTTGCCATTCACCGGAGTAATCAATGGCGCTAGTGGTTCTTTATCAGTAAACATCACCTATACTGACTCATTAACTGGACTTTCAGGCGCAATGGTTGTGGAGTCGGACTCAAGCGGTAGTTTTACAGGCCTAGTTCCGGTTAACTCAAATATGTCTGGAACTTATGTAGTATTTGCTTGTATAAACAATTGCCAAGGAATGCAGGTTTGTGATTATGCCGTGGCGGTGCCCGGTGCAGTAATGCAATTCAACTTGGATTATTGTTTTGGCAATGTTGTCGATGCTGACGGTGACAATTATCCGAACACCGTAGATTGTGATGATTTTAACTCTTCGACTTACCCCGGAGCAAACGAAACATGTAACGATGGTGTCGATAATAATTGCGATGGCTTAATCGATGAGAATTGCGGCGGTGGATTGCCCTGTCAAGGAAACATTTATTTGGTTACAGATTCGATGATGAATGGCACAACTTCACCATTTGTAGTTTGGGTCGTGAACGTAACAGATCCAAGTGGCTCTGCACAATACATGTGGACTACAGGAGATGGTGGAACGATGACTGGTGCTTTCCCAACTTGGCAATATGCTCAAACGGGAACTTACACATTGTGTTTGTACACCTATTGTGCTAACGGTGGTGCGGATACTACATGTGTAAACTTTACAGTTGATCCAAATGGTGGTGTTTTCCCAGGTGGAACCATGATGAATGGCTTCACGTTGAATGTCGTATCATCTATTCCAAATGCCGTTGATGAATTGAATGCTTTATCATCAATGACTTTATTCCCCAATCCCGCTGTGGATGCGGCTGTATTGCAATGGGAATCGGCATCAAGTGAAAACGTAAATATCGAGTTGTACAATGTATCAGGACAAAAAGTACAGCAATGTTTTTACTCAGGAGTTGCTGGTAAAAACCGATTTGAAATCAATGTATCTGAATTGAGCAATGGAATTTACCAAGTCGTAAAACGTTCTGAGAATGGCGCTGTTTCTACAATGAAATTGACGAAATAATTTTACATTCAAAAAATGAAAAAGGGGCGAAAGCCCCTTTTTTTATGATCTATTTTTCAAATAAGCGATGGATTGTTCATTGAAAACCTCTTCGCGTTCCAAAGAAACGAGATGGCCACAGTCCTCAATGACTGAAAGTTCTATATTGTCTGGAAACTGAACAGCAAACTTTTTAGTAGTGGCCAAAAAGAAGTGATCTTGTGTACCGACAACCAAGAAAATGGGGACTGTAGGAGGCTTGGAAAAAATACGTTTGAGCGTATTGTCCAGATGACGGCCATACATCGCAGTCCACTT
Organism: Flavobacteriales bacterium; assembly: GCA_947448135.1. Taxonomy (GTDB): domain Bacteria; phylum Bacteroidota; class Bacteroidia; order Flavobacteriales_D; family Sanyastnellaceae; genus CAMCTV01. The sequence goes on along the minus strand of CANFLZ010000033.1, from coordinate 12,724 downwards.
TTTATATTCCACTGTGGTGAGCGCATTGGCTTCTCGGACAAAGACTTTTCGGGCACTGGCGTGATTCTTTTTGGGTAAAATAATCTTAGCCATCAACTTATAGAAGTTTTTAAAACCAATGATACCTGAAATCATTAATCCTCCCTTCATGATGATGCGAAGCTTTGTGTCGAGACTTGTGATAGGTCCCGCAAATACCATGGAGATAACTCGCTCAGGCTGTATTTCGTGCATCACCATCGAGACAATGCTTCCCAAGGAAACCGAAACCAAATGAATTTTTTGAATGTTGAGATGATCGGCTACTTCCCAAGTTTTTTCGGCAACAAATTCAAATGAGTATGTCGCAATTTCGCTACAACTCTGAGAACTCTGGGCATGTCCCGGTAAATCAACCAATAATAGATTAAAATGTCTCCCGTAATCACGCAGTTGTTTTTTCCATGTGGCCGTTCCGCCGCCAGCACCATGAATAAACATCACCCAATCCGCTTCAGGGTTTGCATTTCTATAGATTTGATGATGTAGTAGTTTTTTCATGCCCAATTTGATGTTATCCAATGTGTCATTGCGATTAATGCGGTGCAAAGAACGACATTCAAAAGGATGTATCCAAAAGCAAAAAGCCATTTTCCTTGTTGTATCCATTGCACCACCTCAAGACTAAACGTCGAAAAGGTGCTCAAGCCACCGCAAAATCCTGTTGCGATAAGCAGCCATTGCGTGGAGGTGACATTCCATTTTTGATGAATTTGAGCTCCCGATAAAATCCCTAAAATCAATGCTGCAATGAGATTGGCCACGAGGGTATGTGTCCACAAAGATTTGTTGTGAAGGGGTGCAATTCCTCCAATGAAATAGCGAAGAATGGCGCCAAGGCCTCCTCCTAAAAAGACAATTGCATAATTCATTTTCGAAAGTTCGTAATTATTGGCATTTTTTGAACCAATGAATGAATTTTAGATGCAAATTCGCAGGCAAATCTTTAATTACCATTATCCGAAGAGATATGTCAAATATTGAAATGAAAATTCCCTCTCCAGGTGAGAGTATCAGTGAAGTAATCATTGCCAATTGGTTGGTGAAGAACGGAGACTATGTTTCCAAGGATCAGGTAATCGCTGAGATTGATTCAGACAAAGCAACATTGGAACTTGCAGCAGAAGCAGCAGGCACAATCACCATAGTTGCGCAAGCAGGAGATACTGTAGCGGTGGGTGGTGTAGCCTGTATGATTGATACGGCTGCGGCTGCACCAGCTGGAGGAGCTCCAGTGGTGGAAAAGAAGGTGGAAGCGGCTGCTGCACCTGTAGCTGCTGCACCAGCGCCCAATCCTATGCCAGTGGCCAGTTCACATCCCGCGGCAGGACACCCATCACCAGTTGCAGCTAAAATGATGGCAGAGAATAATTTGTCAGCCAATCAAATCGTTGGTTCAGGTCCTGCTGGTAGAATTACAAAGAGTGATGTTGTCGCTGCATTGGCAGGTGGCATCAGTCCAGAAGTTGTTCCTCAACGTGGTGGAACAAGAAATGAGCGAAGAGAGAAGATGACCAATTTGCGCAAGAAGATTTCTGAGCGATTGGTATCTGTGAAAAATACAACGGCCATGTTAACCACCTTCAATGAGGTGAACATGAAGCCTGTGATGGATTTGAGAGCCAAATACAAAGATGTTTTCAAAGAAAAACATGGTGTAGGTTTGGGATTCATGTCCTTTTTTACAAAGGCGGTTTGCGAAGCAGCATTTCATTTTCCGGCAGTCAATGCGCGAATAGAAAATGGAGAAATTGTTTTCAATGATTTTTGTGATGTTGGAATTGCTGTAAGTACACCAAAAGGTTTGATGGTTCCGATTGTTCGCAATGCTGAGAGTATGAGCTTGGCTCAAATTGAGCAGGCAATTGGAGGCTTGGCCAAGAAGGCCCGTGATGGAAAAATTACCGTGGATGATATGGCTGGTGGAACATTTACAATCACCAATGGTGGTGTCTTTGGTTCGATGTTGTCTACGCCCATTATCAACCCTCCTCAAAGTGCAATTTTAGGAATGCACAATATCGTTGAGCGTCCCATTGCAGAAAATGGACAAGTAGTGATTCGACCAGTGATGTACTTGGCTTTGAGTTATGATCATCGAATTATTGATGGTCGTGAAAGTGTTGGATTTTTGGTGAAGATTAAGGAGATGTTAGAGAATCCAGAGCGCATGATATTTGGTGGAAAAACCGCCGAAGAAGTGTTGCTTGGTCTTTAAGATTGGCCTTACCTTTACTGCATGAAGAAAGTCCATAATTTTTCTGCAGGTCCAAGTATTCTGCCTACTGAAGTTATTCAACAAACCGCTAATGCCATTCAGGAATTTGATGGCATGGGTTTGAGTATTCTTGAAATTTCTCATCGTTCTAAGAACTTTGAAAAAGTTGTCGCTGAGGCGCGTCAAAGTGTCAAGGAAATTTTGAATTTGCCTGATCGTTATGAAGTGTTGTTCTTGCAAGGAGGCGCAACCTTAGGGTTCCACATTGCAGCCATGAACTTCATGAAAGAAGGCGGTAAGGCTGTTTATGCCAATACAGGCGTTTGGGCATCAGGAGCGATCAAGGAAGCCAAGCTTATCGGTCAAGTAGATGTGCCATTTGATTCAGCGGCTTCTAATCACAATCACATTCCTGAAGTTGACTTTAAAGGCAATTACGATTTTGCCCATTACACTTCTAACAATACCATTTACGGAACACAATATCATTACACGCCAAAGTCAGAAATGCCATTGGTTTGTGATATGAGTTCAGATATTTTTTCTCGTCCACTTGATGCGTCAGCGCATGCGTTGATTTATGCTGGAGCCCAGAAGAACTTGGGTCCGGCAGGTGCGACGTTGTATATTGTTGACAAAGAACTTTTGGGTCAAACAGGAAGAAAACTTCCGGTTTATATGGATCTTCAAGCTCACATTGACAAGGATAGTATGTACAATACACCTCCTGTGTTGTCCATTTACACTTGTATGTTGACATTGCGTTGGATCAAAGAGTTGGGTGGTTTGGAAGGAATGGAGAAACGCAATTCAGCCAAACAGTCTTTGTTCTACACTGAATTAGATCGCAACGGTTTGTTTCAGGGACATGCTGTGGAGTCTGCCCGCTCTTGGATGAATCCTACCTTCCGCTTGAATGATGATCAATTGGCTGCTGAATTTGATGCGATGTGGAAGGAAGCTGGAATCAGTGGAATTGCTGGCCACAGAAGTGTAGGCGGTTATAGAGCATCCATGTACAATGCATTGCCCATCGAAAGCGTACAAGTTTTGGTGGATGTTATGAAAGAATTTGAACGAGTAAAAGGATAAGATGAAGATATTAGCCAACGATGGAATTGATGCTGCGGGCAAGCAGGCGCTTGAGTCAGCGGGTCATGAAGTATTAACACAAACAGTTCCGCAATCGGAATTGGTGGCCTATATGAACGACCAAGGTGTTACTGGATTATTGGTTCGAAGTGCAACAACGGTGCGTCAGGATATCATTGATGCATGTCCCCAATTGAAATTTGTAGGACGAGGTGGAGTGGGTATTGACAATATCGATGCTGCCTATGCAAAAGAGAAAGGTGTTGTTGTATTTAACACCCCTGCATCCAGTTCAATCAGCGTTGCAGAGTTGGTAATGTCTATGATGATGGCCGCTTCACGATTCCTATACAAGGCTGGTGCAGATATGCCCGTCAAAGGAAGTGCAGAGTTTGCATCACTTAAAAAAGCATATAGCAAGGGTGTTGAACTGCGTGGGAAAAATTTGGTGATTATTGGATTTGGTAGAATTGGACAAGCCTTGGCCAGTTATGCCATGGGATGTGGAATGATCGTTCGCGCAGTAGACCGTTCTGACAAAGGACCAGTTCCTGTAGTTGTTTCCTTGAATGGAATGGAAGTAACTGTGCCTGTTGAAATAATAACGATGCAAGAAGCCTTGGCTACGGCTGATTACATTTCGTTGCATGTTCCCAAACAAAGCAATGGAAGTGCTGTAATAGGATCAGAAGAGTTGACTCAAGTAAAAAAAGGAGTGGTATTGATCAATACATCAAGAGGTGGTGTGATAGAGGAAGAAGCCTTGCTACAAGCATTGAATTCGGGCCATGTAGGCATGGCTTGTTTGGACGTATTTGTCAATGAGCCTACACCAAGTGCAGATTTATTGAGTCATCCCAAAGTGATTGCAACGCCGCACATCGGCGCATCTACTGCAGAGGCTCAAGAGCGAATTGGATTGGAAATCGCAGAGAATGTAGCCAAGATTGTTTCCTAGCATTCGCATGGTAGAATTTCATCCATTTAAAGGAATCCGGGCTACTCAAGATAAAATGCATCTTGTTGCGTCTCGTTCTTTTTTGTCTTATAATGAAAAAGAATTGCAAGAGAAATTAACGGGAAATCCGTTTACTTTTTTGCACGTCATTCATCCTACTCAAAAAAGAGATGTTGAGGAGAAAATAAAATTTGAAGAGGTACGTGCCATATTCGATAGTTTTGTTGAAGAGGGCGTATTCATTCAAGAAAAAACGCCTTCTTTTTATTTGTATCGTCAAATGAAAGATGGCAAATGCTATCTAGGTTGGATGGGTGGTATTTCGGTTGAGGATTACCGGAAAGGCAAGGTCAAAGTACATGAGCATACCATTGAGAGACGGGAGAATTTGTTTGCAGATTATTTGGCCGTTACAGGAATCAATGCTGAGCCAGTTTTGATGTTTTCCAGATTTTCAGTGGGATTTAAGAAATGGACTTCCGAAATTCAAGAGCGCGATGCGTTGTCTGATTTTACAACAACGGATAAGGCGAGACACACGCTTTGGGTTATTCAGTCTCCTGATGAGGTTGCCAAAGTTCAGGCAGAATTTCAGCAATTGAATGAGGTGTATATAGCAGATGGGCATCACCGTTCAGCAAGCAGTGAAAGACTCCAACGGAATCATCCAGAATGGGACGAAGCTCGTTATTTTCTTTCGTACATCATTGATGAAGCGGATTTGACCATTCATCCATTTCACCGAATGATTAGTGACGTTGAAATGGAAGAAGAACAAATTCTGTCATTTTTAAATTCGCAATTCAATCGTGTTGAAGATAGAGAAAAGCCATTGCCGGGTCAGTTTGTTTGTTTGACCAAGAATCAGCGTAGTGTGTGGGCATTTCGATCCGATGATAAAATCGATCCAGATCGAATTGCAGAACAAGTGATTACACCGCTTACCGGTATTGTTGATTTTAGAAAGGATAAAAGAATTCGATACAGCGAAGGCCCAAAGGGAGAAGAGTCGATACAAAAGGCAATTGATTCGGGAAAAATAGGCTTTGCATTTTTGTTGTCATCTGTAACAACGGATGAATTGTGTCATATTGCAGATGGTGGTGGAGTGATGCCACCCAAATCAACTTATATAGAACCCAAGCTGCGCAGTGGCTTGATCATATACCCAATTCGTTATGGCATTTGATGTTGTTCAGTATAACAAGATCATCAATCAATTGTCTCCAGAGGTATTGCTGCTTCCTGTTTCTAAGACCAAACCCGTATCTGATTTGATGGAGGCTTATGAAATTGGAGTCCGGACCTTTGGTGAAAATTATGTCCAAGAGTTAGTAGATAAACAGCAACAAATGCCCAAGGATATTCATTGGCATTTCATCGGGCATTTGCAATCAAACAAAGTAAAATATATCGCGCCATTTGTTCATTTGATTCATGGGGTAGATAAGCCAAGTTTGATAGACGAAATTCAGAAACAGGCTGCCAAGCATCAACGAAAGATACCGGTTCTTCTGCAGATTCATATTGCCAAAGAGGAGACCAAATTTGGTTTCTCAGAAGACGAATTGCGCAGTTGGGTAGCACAATATAGTCCGGATCGATATCCCAATGTTTTGTTTTGTGGCGTAATGGGCATGGGTTCTTTTGATCCCAATCCGGATCTCATTCGCTCTGAGTTTAGATTATTGAAAAAGATTTTTGATGACAGTTCCATTCAGATGGGAGAACAATGGAAAACCATTTCAATGGGCATGAGCTCTGATTGGCCTATTGCAGTAGAAGAAGGGTCTAATTTATTGCGAATTGGATCGATATTATTCGGTAGTCGAAATTAACCTCGGTTTGTAAATACAATTTTCAACAAGGGCAAATATTGAAATAAGATTGCCGTAACATCGCATTATGTTAAGATTGGGAGTTTTGGGCGTTGGCCATTTGGGTAAAATTCATTTGCGAAAGATTCAATCATTGGCTTCAGAAATGGAGTTGGTGACATTTTTTGATCCTCAGATGAATCGTGCCAAGGAGGCTATGGAGATGACCGGTATTATGCCCAGTCATAGCGTCGATCACTTGTTGGATCAAGTGGATGCTGTCATTATAGCAGCGCCTACAGCCAATCATTTTGAACTGGCCATCAAAGCCGCAAGGGCTTTCAAGCATGTGTTTATCGAGAAGCCAGTGTGCATGAATGTTCAAGAAGTGAGAGCGCTCATCAAAATGTGTCGAGAAGCGGATGTTATTGCACAAGTGGGACACATCGAAAGGTTTAACCCAGCATTTCAAGCAGCGTTGCCATTGATTCATCAACCCAAGATAATTGAGTCCGTTCGAAATGCTGTTTATCATGAACGCGGATTGGACATTTCGGTCATCATGGACGTCATGATTCACGATATTGACTTGGTTTACCGCATTGCAAAGGCAGGTGTGAGAAGATTGGGTGCGGCAGGATACAATATGAAGTCTCTTTCTCCAGATGTTGCTGTATTGCGAATGGAGATGGACAACGGTTGTGTGGCGCATTTGAGCAGCAGCCGCGTGAGTGAGGAGGCGTGTCGGGTGATGAAGGTGTATGAGCAGGATTATTATTTGGAAATTGATTTTTTGCATCACCGAGTAAAGAAGGTTATTTCTAGAGTCAATCAAAATCCAATTGTCGAAGAAATAGAAGTTGGACGACAAGACGCCATTGAAATGGAATTGATGGCATTTGTGCAGACCATCCAAAAAGGAGGGCAATCAGCAGTGACATTGGAAGACGCTGCGAGAGCACTTGAAATTGTTATCGCAGCTGAAGAGAAGTGCGTGGGTTCTGCAGTCATCGAGCGGGACGAAAATTTTGTGTCATTTATGCAATAAATCACCCCACTTTTCGTTGTTGTTGCGTTGTGTTGAATAACTTAGCCCAACCAAAACGACATGATGAAGAGAAGTTGGACAATCGTTCCATTTATAGTTTTATTTGCGCTATTATTTGACGGATGTAAAAAGGCAGTTGTCCCCGCTTATTTGGTCATTCCGGAATGGCAATTTGAGTCGGATCCGGGTCAAGGCACTTCTTCACAAAAAATTACTGAGCTTTGGGTATATCAAGACGAGCAATTGCTTGGTATTTATAGCACACCTGCTAAAATCCCCATCACAAAATTGGGATCTTCCAAAATCCTTATTATGGCAGGAATTAAAAATAATGGAATCAGTGATACCCGAATTCGCTATCCATTTTTTCAGCCTTTGGATAGCACCATACAATTTGCAAGCGAACAAGTGATTACTTGGACACCGACGTTTCATTACAATGCGAATGTCGATGTAGAGGAGTTGGGTTTTGAGAGTGGTAATTTTTTGGTTCCGCTTCCTGGGAATAATGGAAACTTTACGGCCATTTCGAATTCAAATCTTGTATTTGAAGGCAACCGGTCGGGTAAGGGAGTAATCGATGCTACGGGTTCAAAATTGTTTTATAAAGACGACATCAATCGTTATCTAACTGCTGGAAATTATTATTTTTTGGAGATGAATTACAGCGCCAACAATCGTTTTTCAGTTGGTTTGTTGGTCACGGAAGCGACCGGTGAAACAAAAGAATTTGTCTTGGCCATCAATCCAACTCAGGAAACAGATGGTGTACCTGTTTGGAATAAGATTTATGTAGATTTTGGTGCAATCCCATTAAAGCATCCCAATGCTTTGTTTTATGAGTTTTATATAGAGGCAGTTCCTGCGATAATGGGTAACCCTATAGAAGTCTATTTGGATAATTTGAAATGGGTGAAGTGGCAATGAAGATGAATGTAAGAAAACAGATATTCAAGTACATCTTGTTGGATGTAGTCGGTGCCTGGATTTCTTGGATAGTTCTATACACTTTTAGAAAAGTGTATTGGGAGCATTCATTGCCCCAAGATGTTTGGAATGTGGGATTGGAGGATCCCAACTTTGTATATGGACTAATAGCCATACCGATTTTTTGGGTCATCGTTTATTTTCTTTTGGGTCATTACAAAGATGTTTTTCGAAGACATCGATTAAAGGAATTCACAGATGTTTTTATTGCAACTTTTTTAGGAACATTGGTGCTCTTTTTCTTCATCTTGTTGGATGATGTGTTACCAGACTATCGTGCTTATTATTCGTCATTTTCTATATTGTTCATTTGTCATTATGTTGGTACGTTAACCTTGCGTTTATTGGTGACGAGTAGAACGGTAAAACGAATGAAGAATGGGGAATGGGGATTTCCAACATTGATGGTAGGAGGCAATGCAAAAGCCCTTTCGCTATTCGAAGAGATTCATGCCAGTAACAATTTGAGTGGATACCGTTTTGTAGGATTTGTGAGAATCAATGGAAAAGACAATTTGCTTGAAGAGCATATTCCGCTTTTGGGACAAATCGATGCCATTCCCGGGTTGATACAAAAACACAAAGTCAGAGAAGTGATCATAGCTGTAGAAAGCTCGGACCACAAGCATTTGCAAGAAGTGTTGAATCAATTGCTGGATTTTGATGTCGACATTAGTATCATTCCTGACACATTTGATTTGCTCAGCGGAGGGGTAAAAATGACCGGCATTTATGGCGTGCCATTGGTCCGAATTCGCAGAGAATTGATGCCCGCTTGGCAAATGAGTGTGAAGAGATTAATGGATGTTGTTTTGTCGCTTTTGGCCATCGTTATTTTGTCACCGATTTACATTGCCATTGCAGTTGCTGTGCGATTTTCATCAGAAGGACCTATCTTTTATACCCAAGAAAGAATCGGTATCCATGGCAAGCCATTTCACATACTGAAGTTTAGAACCATGTTTGTGAATTCAGAAATCAATGGTCCTCAATTGTCATCGAATGAGGATATGCGAATAACGCGCGTTGGAAAGTTTTTGCGGAAAACACGCTTGGATGAGATACCACAGTTTTTTCATGTGGTCGTTGGAGAGATGTCTTTGGTAGGCCCAAGGCCAGAGCGCGCTTTTTACATCGAGCAAATAAAAATTCAGGCACCGCACGTGAAAAAATTGTTGCGCGTTCGTCCTGGAATTACATCTTGGGGTCAGGTCAAATATGGTTACGCAGAAGACGTTGGACAGATGATCCAACGTTTGAAATACGACATACTCTATTTAGAAAACATGTCCTTGGCCATGGACATTAAAATCCTTTTTTACACGATTGTTACCGTGTTGAGAGGCTCAGGAAAGTGATTCGAGAAGCTGATAAGCTTCGTTCATGTAGGGACTCATGTATTGATCCACTAGAATGAAAGGAACTTTTTCACGCAATAATTTGTGGTATTTTTCGACAACAGAACTGGATTGTAAAGGTCTTCTGAAATCCAATGCTTGTGCGGCCGTGAGCCATTCAATACCAATCAATTTTTGTACGTTGTCCATGACACGGTTTAACTGTGTTGCCGCATTGGCTCCCATGCTAACATGATCCTCTTGGCCATTGCTACTGTCGATGGTATCAACAACTGCAGGCATTGACCATTGTTTGTTTTGAGAAACGATGGAGGCAGCAGTATATTGAACAATCATGAATCCTGAATTTAGTCCAGGATTGGGAGTCAAAAAGGCGGGTAAATTTCTTTGTCCTCCGATGAGTTTGTAGGTTCTTCTTTCAGAAATACTGCCCAGCTCGGCCATTGCCTGTGTCAAGAAGCCCATCACCATCGATAGAGGTTGTCCATGGAAATGTCCTCCGCTGATTACCTTGTCTTCGTCGACAAGAACCACAGGATTGTCTGTTACGGCGTTGACTTCTATTTCAACTATTTTTTTCACATACTGCAATGTGTCCCAAGTTGCTCCATGCACCTGAGGGATGCATCTGAAACTGTAGGGATCTTGCACGTGAGTTTTAGGTTGTTCGATGATTTGTGAACCAGAAAATGCATCGCGCATTTTTTCCGAAATCACGATTTGTCCTTGATGCGGACGCACCGCGTGGAGGCTATGGAGGAAGGGTTCAGGTCTACCATCGTAACCATCCAAACTCATGGCGGCAATGACGGTGCTTTTCTCAAGAAGTGATTCGGCGCGCCAAGTGTTGTAGACGGCATATGCACTCATGAACTGTGTTCCATTGATCAAGGCCAAACCTTCTTTGCTTTTTAATACAATGGGTTTTTTGCCGAGAATATCCAATGCTTCTTGTCCAGAGATGATTTGGTTATTGTACCGAACGAATCCAAGTCCTAATAGAGGCAGACACAGATGGGAAAGAGGAGCCAAGTCACCGCTGGCTCCCAATGAGCCTTGCTCATATACGACTGGTGTCATTTTGTGATTGTAAAAATCAAGCAATGTTTCCACTGTGATTTTTTGCACGCCACTAAATCCTTTGCTCAAACCAAGTACTTTGAGAAGGAGCATTAAGCGAACGATTTCGGAAGGAGCCTCGCTGCCCATCCCACAGGCATGAGAAATCAATAGATTCTTTTGAAGTGTACTCAGATCGTCGTCATCAATGATGGTGTTACACAAAGAGCCAAATCCAGTATTGACACCGTAGATGGGAGCTCTGTTTTTTCCAGAAAATTGATCAAGATAATTTCGAGAACGTTCAATTCTAAAAAAACAATCCTCGGACAACTGTAGTTGTGCCGAGGAATTAAATATTTGTTTTAAGTCGTCTAGACTTAAGTGGTTTGTTGTAATAATCATGCAATCACTTTTGGTGCAGCCGCCATGATTTCGTCATTAGCGTACTCTTTAAACTTGTCAAAGTTAGCGACAAATTTCTCTGCTAATTCATTGGCTTTTGCATCATAAGCGGAACCATCTTTCCAAGTAGATTTTGGATCTAATAATTCTGTTGGAACATCTGGGCAAGAAGTAGGCATTGCCAATCCAAACACCTCGTGCGTGCGGTATTCGACATTGTCCAATTGACCTTCCAAAGCTGCTGTAATCATAGCTCGGGTGTACTTCAATTTCATGCGATCTCCTGTTCCATAAGAACCACCGCTCCAGCCAGTATTAATCAACCAAACTTTTGCGCCACTCTCGTCGATTTTCTTACCCATCATTTCTGCATATTGCGTTGGATGTAGGGGGAGGAAAGGAGCTCCGAAGCAAGCACTAAATGTAGTTGTTGGTTCGGTAATTCCCGCTTCTGTACCGGCAACTTTCGCAGTGTATCCGCTAATGAATTGGTACATGGCTTGGCCTTTTGTCAATTTGCTGATAGGAGGTAAAACTCCGAAAGCATCACATGTCAAAAAGAAGATATTCTTTGGAATTCCGCCAAGGCTGGGTTCCATGATATTGTCGATGTGATGGATGGGATAACTGACACGTGTGTTTTCCGTTTTGCTTTTATCAGCATAATCTGGCGTAACACCGTCGTCTTCAACGCCGATGTTTTCGAGGATAGCGCCAAATTTGATGGCATCATAAATTTGAGGCTCTTTTTCGCGCGTCAAATCGATTGTTTTGGCATAGCAACCACCTTCGAAATTGAAAACGGTGGTGTCAGACCATCCGTGCTCATCATCTCCAATCAAACGACGATTGGGATCTGAAGACAAAGTTGTTTTGCCTGTGCCACTTAATCCAAAGAATACAGCAGTGTCTCCATCTTTTCCTACGTTAGCAGAGCAGTGCATAGGCAAAACACCTTGCTCGTGAGGAAGAACGTAATTCAATACGGTGAAGATTCCTTTTTTAATTTCTCCGGTGTAACCAGTACCACCAATGATGGCCATTTTTTTGGTGAAATTGATCACCGCGAAATTGTGCTGGCGTGTTCCGTCGATTTCGGCATCTGCCATAAATCCGGGCACACAGACTACATGCCAATCGGGTTGAATAGTTTTTAATTCATCTTGAGTTGGGCGCATGAACATGTTGTAAGCAAACATGTTGCTCCAAGGAAACTCGGTTACAACACGAACATTCATGCGGTAACGAGGGTCTGCACAAACATGGGCATCGCGAACATATACTTCGCGTCCAGTTAAATACGCTGACATTCTTTCGAAAATGCGATCAAATTTCTCTGCTTCGAAAGGAATGTTGAATTGGCTCCACCAAACAGAATTTTCGGTGTTGCTGTCTTTTACTATGAATTTATCTTTTGGAGATCTTCCTGTGAATTCTCCGGTATCTACGCTAAGAGCGCCAGAGCTTGTCAAGCTTCCTTGACCTAAAGTAATTGTTTCTTCAACTAGTTCAGCAGGGGATAAATTCCAAAATGCTGTACCTAAATTTTTTAGTCCCAAATAATCGAGAGTTGCGCCTTCGGGACGGATACCAACGTGGTTCATTTTTTATTGATTTAGTTCGACTTTCATTGAATCGTGTCGCAAAGGTAAGGAAACTGAAAAAACTGAAAAAATGAGATAGAGCAGGGGGAAATCAGTAGATCGGTAAATCAGTGGATCAGCATATGACCGATCCACTGAT
>CANFLZ010000032.1 GCA_947448135.1 Flavobacteriales bacterium | reverse complement strand
CCCCGTGATGCATCCGCCTCACTGAACAAAGAAACTGGATTACCGCTTTGAAAAGCGTGTCCTTTCATTGGTTTTGGATTTTCTAGAACCATAAAAGGATAAGCGCCCAGACCATAACCTTCTTCATTTACCTTAACGGGATACCAGGTAATTCCTTGCTCCCTTCGTTGCTGAGGCGTAGACTGATTGAGTAATTTTTCGATCCACTCCCGCTCATGTTCCTGCTCTTCTCTCAGGGCCAAGGCCCATTTTCCCAAATGCGCTGCTGCTTTCATCCTTTCCAATTTGCTTTCACAAAAAAGGTCCCTTTCGGGACCCTTTGATTATCGTGTGATGTAAACATCACCGTGGAAAAATTTATCCGCTTGGTTTTCAAAATTCTGCATAAAGACGTAGTAATATGTACCTTCCGCAAGACCTTCTGCTTTCCAAGAATTGTCATAATTTTCGTTCTCATAAATCAAACTTCCCCATCGGTTGTACACCTTGAGAACAGATCCTGGGAATTTCAATGTGCATTCGCCATTTGGATCACACAAGAATAGACCATCGAATTGGAAGGTATTGTTTTGATCACCTGCATCACCATTGGGTGTGAAGATGTTGTAAGTCGTGATTTGACAAGGATCTGCAATGACCGTATACGTGTAGTAGGCCGAATAATCACAAGCTTGATCCACGACATCCAATGTATAGGTAGTTGTGAAAGCACTAGGCACAGAATACAAATAAGTCAAACTCAAACTATCTGTTACCACTCCCAATTCTGGAGAGAAGGACCAATTGTAGGTATAACTATTTGAATATTGCCAATATGGGTAAATCAAATCAAAATGATCATTTTCACAAAATAGCGTATCCACTAGATGAGCACTTGGAACCAAATATGGAGGAACATTGACCAACAAAGAATCAGTTGTAAAACAAGCCGCATCTTGGTTGGACGAAACAACAACATTGTATTGAACTTGATATGACTCGCCTACCAAAACCGGAAGATTGCTCACAGAAGGCGCCATTGTATTGGTCGAACTCAGATAAGAAAGTGAGTCTCCAGTCCATGCGTATGAATAAGTAATTCCTGATATAGGATTGGTCAATGGATTATTCGATGCAACGTTAGGGATTTGAACAGGAGTGCCGCAATAATTCACTGTTGGTCCCGCTTCAGCAATAGGCGCCGCATAGAAATTGACTGTAATGTCCTCGGTGTATTCACAGCCATGGTTGTCCAATACGTGATATGTATACACATAGTTTCCTGGGACCGCTTGCGTTACACCCAAGGTATCGCACAAACCAAGAGGATCGGTGATAATAGAACCTGATGGAGCCGTCCAATAAGAAGAGTCACAACCCATTCCAATGCTTGGCGTGAAGGTAGTCCAATCAGGATACATGTAATCTGAAAAATGTACATTCCAATCGAAAATGTAACCATTGTCAGAAGCCCACAAATCGCATATTTCAATGATCCAATCGCCATTCAATGGACAGCCTACTAAATTCGAAAAAGGCTGAACTGGTTCGTATGCGCCACTTGGTAAAGTTACACCGCCAGAATTGGCAGCCCATGTTCCGTTCGTTGCTGTAGGGGTCCAAAAATAATCATAACCGATTCCTGGAGAAAGATCAGTATCCACATCTATTGGTTCTCCCAAATGTGTTCCACTTCCGCCCTGTTGGTGCAATACCATGGCTGAACCGTCTGGGCAATATAAGGTGATAACAAAATCTCCCATGAAGCTATGCTCCATATTGACGAAAATATCTTGGAAATCAGCAGGACTTTGAATCGTCAAACCGCCATCAAAACCGGTAAAGTTTAAGGTATCGGAGAAACATTGCGTTTGATCATCTGGAATAAAGATAGCACCACCTAAATTGGGTTCTGGGACGTTGGTCCAAGTAACTGTTTCAAACGCGGCTTCCACATCCAAAGGTACTCCTGTACAAATGGTGTTATCCGACTCAGAAGTAGCCAAATCAATATTGGGAGTTGTAGAAGCAAACACCAAAATATCCGGCAAAACAGAGTTGGTACAACCATTCGCATCTGTCACCAACAACTCTACAACATAGCCACCTTGATCAGCAAATGAGTGAGAAACTACAGGCCAGCTCGATGTATCGATGGTACCATCACCAAACTGCCACTCATGAGAAACATAAGTTGCTCCATTGAAAAACTGTGTTCCCGAAGCATCGAATACAACGGCTTCACCTTGACATATGCGGGTGGGTTGAAAGTCAGGTTGATTTAATGTGATATTGACTTGTGGATTAGCACAAGGAATACCGCAGGTAATTTCAGCACTAAAATTACCAACGCTAGCATCCGCATCAGAAATAAATACTACAGTCAAACATCCTGAAACATCGGTAGAATAAAAGCTTTGCGTTACGATATCCGTACCTTGGAAAGTGCCCATCAATGGTGCATTCACGCTATTTCCGTTGAAAATGGACAATTGATCACCGAATCCTAAATCAAATACATTGAAACTCAAAGTGGAGATTTGATCCAAAGGAATGGCTGGATCTGGACATACAACAGTCGTATCATTGCTATTGGGGCTGTAGTCAGATGCTTGCAAACCATCATCGGTCAAGAAACCGCCGCAAGCTATTACCATGGGTGT
The DNA here is from genome assembly GCA_947448135.1 of Flavobacteriales bacterium. Taxonomy (GTDB): domain Bacteria; phylum Bacteroidota; class Bacteroidia; order Flavobacteriales_D; family Sanyastnellaceae; genus CAMCTV01. Next base: position 24,151 of record CANFLZ010000032.1, on the reverse strand, counting down.
ACCAATTGGATTAACAGTTCCGGTGATACAATTGTCATTGGTCATAACCACAACATCCACGGAAGCAGTACCACCACAAATACCCGGCGTTGTATAACTCACCGTATAGGTTCCAGGACCTGGAGTATTGTCCGGATTAAAAATTCCATTTGCACTCACGCCAGTTCCAGACCAAGTTCCACCCGTAGGAGTAGCTACCAATTGAACAGAGCTTGAATTTTGGCAGATATCAGGAACTCCTGGGATCGTTGGAGCACCCGCACCTTGGAATTCAGTTGCAGCAACAGTTGCCGTACATCCGTTGGCATCCGTTAATGTAAAACTATATAAATCACCATCCACCAAATTAGAGATTGTGAATGGTAAGCCATTGGGAACCGACGCCGGAGCCGATGCCGTTGCGGGAGTTAAATTCGACAAGTCAAATGATGCAAAATTCACCGCTGCATTTCCCTGTATTGGGGTGAAAGAAACAGCACCACCCAAGCAATCTACAGAAGGAGTACCCAACGTAATGGTAGGAACCAATGTTACATGCGCAACATCTCCAATGTCAGAGCAAGGTCCATCTACGCCATCCACAGTTACTACGCCTGTTTGATAATTGTACAGTGTAATTGGGGCCATGTAAAAAGAAACAGGTTGAGCAAATCCATTGGGCTGACCCAATAAAGCATTGATTCCATTCACCGTTCCAGCATTGCTCACCAACAAAAGCAAATATCCTCCGTCGATTGGTCCTGAAGAACCAGGAATAATTCCAACATATGCAGGATCGGAAGTAACGTCTCCAGTGGTAATGGAAGGAACTGAGGTAAACAACGCCCATCCCAAACCTGGATTGTAAGCGATATTTGGGTCATTCGCATTATTAGGTGTAACAATGGGTCCTGTCACGTTCCACATTCCATTTGACTGACCACACAATACAGCATTCAAACTTCCTGTGATTCCGGTTCCTGCCTGAGCAGTACAATTGGTACAAGCAGCTGGAGCTGTATAGCCCACTTCGTACGAACAACCGGGATAAGCTGGAGCTTCAAAGGAAATAAAGTGTGGGTTTCCATCTGCATTCAAATTGGCAATGGTAAAGTTGTTATTGCCAGAAGCCATTGCCATTGTTTGGTTTAAAAAACCATCAATGTAAATGTTCACATCTGTTGTTCCTGAAGCGGACAAAACCAAATTAGCATCTACTTCAATAGAGTAAGTAGAATTGACCCCATCACAAGGACTAACAATCGGATCAATGACCGAAATATCACAAAATGCCGGCTCTGTAACACAGCCTACTTGCGCAATAAAACCGCCAGCTCCAGGAGGGCATGTGCCATACTGGACCAATACAAAAGTCAAACAGCCTGGATTGATAGCGTCGGCGTTAAAATTGGTTCCTGAATTTCCTTGAGCCACCGGCATTGTAGGATTGACAGGCATCGAACTGAACAACATATTTGCCGCGTATGAACCCGAAGTCAAAGAATCCAACAAAGAAGTGACTGGATTGACAGTGGCCAATGGAGCCAAATCACTTGCCGGTCCGTTGTAAACAAAAAGAACCTGTCCACCAAAAGGATAGTTTTGACACAATGACCATTGAGAGATGCCCAAGTTGACATAAGCACTCAAATCGGTTGGACATAATTCCATGGTTTGAATGGTTTGCCCAACATAAGTTGTGTCGCCAGAACCGGGAATATCATTCCAGTGATTGATCGTAGCACCCGGAGTGTTACAATCAAAAGATGCACTACCCGTTCCAGGGAAAGGCCAAATATCTTGACCGAAAGATTGAGACTGAATCAGTAAAACAATCGCAAGGATTCCAAATACTTTTTTCATGAAATTATTTTTTTACTGATGATTTTTTTTGAGAATGCGCATACATGCGTTGCAATCTGCTGATATTTTGAACCGTAATCACCATATCCGTGTTCGCGACACGATAGGATTGAAAGTGGTCTTGAGGCTGAACAAACGCAAAAAGTGCAGCACCATCAATCTTGCCTTGCGGCATCTCGGTGAGCTGATTTACCAATTCACTTGGTAAATTAATCTCTTGAAAACCAGATAGTTTTTGAGATTCTCTGGACAATGTAAATGCTTCTTGCTTTACAAATTGAGATGGTACGGATTGGGCAATGCCCACAAACACCATCAACGTTAACGCTACCGAAAATAAATATTTCATGCTAATTCTATGAATTCCAAATATATTAAGACTAAATCGAAAATAAAAGGTTGTCTCAACAACTTTTTTCAAAAAAATATTTTTTTTTCCGATGGAATTGTCTATGTTTGCACCCGCAAAATTGCACAGGCGATCTCGTAGCTCAGCTGGTAGAGCAATACACTTTTAATGTATGGGCCCTGGGTTCGAGTCCCAGCGGGATCACTAAAAAAAGAAACCTCACAAATGTGAGGTTTTTTTTTCTTCAAACTAAAAAAATAATCAAGGATTTGAATCCGTATTGATCAATACAGAGCCATTGTTGGTACTGGTAATGATCACTTTTGAGTTAGGCGAATTGATCAAACTCTTCAAGGCTTCAATTTGATTGTATTGCAACTGCTTTTCCGTCAAAGATGAATTGATAATATCTTGCGCCTGTTTGACAGCAGTGGCTTCGATAATCATTCGTTCTGCCTCTTTCTTTTGCTTTTCAATAACAAATTCCATTTGCAAAGCAGCTTGCTCTGCAGTCACTTTGTTTTCTATTGCTTGCATCATTTGAGGGGGTAGGTCGATATCTTTCAATAAAACCGCATCGATTACAAAACCATGCATTTGAATATGGTTGACCAATTCATCAAAAATAGCCTTTTCAATTTTCAAGCGCTCAGTTGCATACAATTCTTTGGCGGTGTATCGGGCTGAGATTTCTCGAGCCGTTGCGCGGAAGTTGCTGAGGACTATTACTTCTTCATAATTTCTACCGAAATGCGTATAGATGTATTGCACTTTCGCAGGATCAATGTGGTACAACAAACTGATCTCTGCATCAACACTCAATCCCTCTTTGGTTGGCAAAGGCAAGACATTAAAAATCTCAACCGTACGTGTATCCAATTTGATCACTTTGGTGACAAAAGGATTAAAGGCCACAGGTCCACCGACATATGACTTATCAATAAGTTTTCCCAATCGTTGCTTCATGGCAACTTCTCCTGGTCTGACGACGGTGCAAGACGATGCAATAGCAGCGATTGCGAAAAAAGAGAGAATTGTTTTTTTCATTTCGTTGATTTATATGAAACGAAAGTAAATGCAATTCGATTCAATGAAATGTTAATTCATCTCATCGGCAATTTCGACTCTAACGCCCGCGATGACTTACCCACAGCCCATACGTAATTTCCGGCTTGCTCCGTGAATAATGGATAGTTGGATTTAATTTCTCGAACATCAAATCGTACATTTTTGGTTTCTCCAGGAGCCAATGACACCCGCTGAAAATCCACCAACCGAATAATAGGCTGCAAGGTTTCGCTGTAGCGGGTTTGTAAATACAATTGTACTATTTCCTCGCCCGCATATTGTCCTTGATTGGAAACAGGAATAACCAAAACATCTTTGTCTCGATTGTCATATTCCAAAGCTCCATATCGATACTCGTTGTAACTTAAACCAAAGCCAAAAGGAAACATCGGCCAACCTGAACCATCCAGATAATCATCGCCACGACCTGTAGGCTCATGCCAATAACTCAAGGGCAATTGGCCTTCATTTTTGGGAAATGTAATGGGCAATTTTCCTGATGGATTGACCTTGCCGGAAAGTATATGAATCAGAGCATTGCCTTGCTGCTCTCCCCCATACCACATGTCAATAACCGCATCTACTTTTTCAAGCCAAGGCATTTCGATTGCGCTTCCACCGACAAGCGCCACCACCATTGGGGTATTCAATTCGGCCAACTTTGTTATCCAATTCTCTTGATCTCCTGCTAAATTCAAAGATGAACGATCTTGAAATTCCCCCTCCTCAATTCCTGCTACAAACAACACCAAATCTGCCTTCTTGGCTTGTGCCAATACCTTTTCCAAATTGTTGTTGGTACTGGGTTTTCTCCAAATCAATTTCAACTCCGCATTGCCCAAGCTCTCAAAAAAATCAATGTGAAATGAAACTCGATCGCCCTTGTTCACTTTTAATAAAACACCATCTTGATGATGACTGATCTTCTCAAATCGATCAATCAATTTATCTCCATTCAAAAATATTCTATATCCGTCGTTTCCTTCTATTCCGAGTTCTACCTCACCCGAGACAGGGGCCTCCCATTCGCCTTCCATAGCCAACCTAAAATCATCTTTTTTCACCGATTCATCTGGCGAATAAAAGGTGTAATGAAAGTCAATTTTTGACCATTGTAATTCTTTTACCTTATTACTCTTTTCATCTGCCCCATCAAACAAATCAATTTTTAAATCATGCAATTGATCCGCGGAAACTACTGCCCATTCACTCTTCTCATTTCTGCTTGGTTCACCGATGAATACCAATGATGCCAATTCATCATTCGACAGATTTTTAAAAGCATCCAAAACCGATATCCTCTCAAATCCCGAACCGCTATATCCGCCCAAACGACATTCCTTGGCATCTGAACCGATGATCAAAACTTTTTTGTTTTTAAAATCAAATGGGAGAATGGCGTTATCATTTCGAAGCAGAACCATTGATTTCTCGGCGGCTTCCAAGGCCAATTTCTGAAATGATGCAACGTTTGTTTCAAAATATTCTGCATACGGATTCTCAAATAAACCCAATTCAAACTTCACACGCAACACCCTTGCAACGGCATCATCAATGGCCTGCTGGTTTGCGCTACCGTTGATAAAAGGATCTTTGAACAATTCAGCATGTCGGATAGCAGTTTGAAAAATCACATCCAATCCATTTTCAACCGCACGTTTTCCAGATTCACCATAACTGCGAGTAGTATTGTGCAACACATTGGCGCCACCAACAGCCCCGGCATCCGAAATAACAAAGCCTTTAAATCCCCAATCACCTTTTAATGTATTGCGCAACAATGAAGCGTTCATGCTGCATGGAATGCCGTTCAATGAATTGTAACTGGTCATGATGGATCGGCAACCCGCATCAACACAGGCTTTGAATGGAGGGTAATGAATATTGGCCAATGCCATGGAATCCAGGTGTATCGGATAACTATCCCTTCCACCGTCTCCAACATTGGCAACAAAATGCTTGGGCGTAGTCACGATGCCTTTCGATTCAAATGAGCGAACAAAAATGGAACCCATCACAGCATTGAGATAGGGATCTTCACCATACGTTTCTTCCACCCTTCCCCAACGAACATCAGTAGCCACATTGATTACAGGAGATAGCACTTGTCTCCAGCCCCTTTGTTTGCTTTCTATGGCAATGGCGTCACAAACATTCTTCATCAAATTTTTATCAAATGATGCAGCCAATGCGATGGACTGCGGATAAGCTACACCACCTTTCCCCACTACCCCGTGCAGCGCCTCGCCATAGAAAATGGCTGGAATTCCCAATCGGGTTTGGCGGATTAAATATTGCTGAATTCGGTTGATTTCTTCTACTTGTTTTCGAGCCGTCCAAGTTTCATTATAATTCAACATTTGCTGACCCGGTGCATCATCCATGCCCTGGATACTGATTTCGATACCAAAAATTCCATTTTTGTATTGCGTACTATCAAAAACTTCGTCATGTGTAATCATAAAAAGTTGATAGAACTTTTCTTCCGGTGTCATGCGTGAAAGGAGATCAGCAACCCTTACCTCAATGGATAATTGTGGATTTTGATAGGGCAAAACTTGGCCCTTTGCGCTCCAAGCAGAAACCAGACAACTCAATAACAGACTATAAAACCGAAGACCCAGAAAATTCATAGGGGAAAGATACAGCAACGGTTGTGAGAAACGAAATGCATGCTTACCTTTGCCACGCTCGCCCAGGTGGTGAAATTGGTATACACGTACGCTTGAGGTGCGTATGGAGCAATCTGTGCAGGTTCGAGTCCTGTCCTGGGCACAACAAAAAAGGGCTGAAAATTTCAGCCTTTTTTTCATTTCATGATGTCCACTTGATGTCGAATACTCTCTGCATGCAAGGCTTCGAGATAGGTTTTTAAAAATCGTATTGTTAATCCCGCTTGTTCACCCTTGGCTTGTCGCGATTCTAAAATTTCTTTCCATCGATGCAAGGAAAAAATAGTAAGATTTTTTTCTTTTTTGTAGGCGCCAATTGTTTCGGCCATTTTCATTCTTTGTCCCAATAATTGAATAATCTCATCGTCGATTGAATCGATTTCCTTGCGCCATTTTTTCAATTCCGGACAATCTTGGATATGCACATCGATGGTATCTCGGATGGTGATTTGATTGATCAAATCTTGCAGCGCTCCAGGGGTAATCTGCTGTGCCGCATCACTGAGTGCCGCATCAGGGTTGCAATGGGATTCAATCATCCAGCCGTTCATATTGAGATCCGCTGCTTTCTGCGCAACTTGTGCCAACAAATCCCGTCGCCCTGCAATGTGACTTGGGTCGCAGATAATGGGCAATTCAGGCATTTCCGTTTTCAATGCAATGGCCATTTCCCACAAAGGTTGATTTCTATACAAAGTTGGGGCGCCGGTTGCAAATCCGCGATGTATCGCGGCAATATCTGCTATCCCTGCATTTTGAATTCTTTCGATAGCGCCCATCCACAAAGCCAAATCAGCATGCATGGGATTTTTGATAAAAATAGGGATATTCACGCCCTTCAAAGCATCCGCAATTTCCTGCACACTAAAAGGATTGGCCACGGTGCGCGCTCCAATCCACAAAGCATCGAAGTTGTTTTTTAGGCACAATTCGACATGACTTGCTTTTGCCACCTCTGTGATAATTGGCAATTGAAATTGCTCTTTGGCTTCTACCATCCACGGAATTCCCAACTCACCCATTCCCTCAAATGAATTGGGGCGGGTTCTGGGCTTCCAAAGTCCACCACGCAATGCATTGACCTGAGGAATTCCCTTCAGTTCTTGGGCAGTAGTCAAAAACTGCTCGCGGCTTTCTACCCCGCAAGGACCTGCGATCAAGATAGAAGTATTGGTTTTTACCAACTGTTGAATTGAAAATGGAAACATCGTGCACAAAAGTACACACCCTTCGACTTCATCAGACATGGTTGATGTTTTGAAAAAATTTGATTCTATCCAAAAAGACACCCCAATGACGGTAAGAAATTGACCTTCAGGCAACCTTGGAAAAAAGCATCGTCTTATAATTACCTTAACTATTAGACTAGATGAAAAAGAATATCTTTCAATGGGTAGTCTTTTTTGTGTTATATCTGAATTTTAAGGGCTTACTTTTTGGGCAGGCCTTTAATTTTCAATTGACACCCTCTGCTACCAACGGAGTGATTACAACCCAAGAAAACATTTACGGTTGTGGCATCAGTACTTTTGACTATGACGAAGATGGATGGGATGATTTAACGATTACTTCCATTGGCAATCCGACCAGGGTCTATAAAAATATACTAGGCACCTATTATCTCGCCTATCAATTCGAATGTGGTAACAATTGTAAAGCTTGCCTTTGGGGCGACATTGATGAAGACGGGGACAATGACTTATTTATCGTCGGATATTTATGCGCTTCCACATTTTATGAGCAGCAACCCAATGGCTCTTTTATCAATGAAACGACTTCCAAATTTACAAACTTCCCGACGAATCAGAATTTCATAGGAGCCAATTTCCAAGATTTGAATCGAGATGGATATTTGGATCTAATCGTTTACAATTGGAGCAGCGATTCAGGAAATCTAATTTGGTTGAATCATGGCGGAACTTACTTTGAATCCATCAATATCGCTCCTCTTACCAACATTGGTAAATCCAGTTTCCAAGGTTCCTTTACTGATGCCGATGACGATTCATTCGCGGATTTATTTGTCGCCAATGATCATTTCAACGGCAACGACTTTATTCACTTTCATTCTGATTCAACCCAACTTACCTATTCCATCAGCAATACCTTATCCATACCTGGAAATTCTATGTCCGCCAGTTGGGGTGACTTTGATAACGATCTGGATGAAGATGTATATATCAGCAATGGAATGCCATTCGAAGATCATTTGGCCATCAACCAAGGCGAATTTAACTTTGAATCGGTTGGTATGGGCACCAATGATCAGGATGGGTGGTGCGCTACGTGGTGCGATGTCAACAATGACGGATGGTTGGACTTATTTGTAAGTACCGTGCTAGTGGGAGAGTCAGATAGCACCAATCAAAATCACCACAATCGATTTTATGAAAATCAAAATGGTCAATTGGCACTAACCAATCCAAGTGAAATGCCGGCGTTTCCTGAAGGCAGTTATACCCATTCCTTAACAGATTTTGATCATGACGGAAAATTGGATTTAATAATCGCCAATAAGGGAGAAAGTGAACTTCAAATTTTCAAAAATGAAAATACCTCGAACCACCATTTTCTGAATTTTCGTTTTTCGGGACGTTGGAGCAACAGAAATGCCATAGGCACAAAATACAACTTATTCGCGTCCAATCAAACCTTTGAAGGTTATGTCAGAAGCGGCGAAAATTTCATGGTGCAGAAAAGCCAAACGATGCATATTGGCCTAGGCGATGGAACAAACATAGATTCCCTTGTAGTTTTCTGGCCCAGCGGATTAAAAGAAAAATACACGAATTTGATCATCGATCAAAACAACACAATTATCGAAGGTTCATCATTATCCATATTCAACATTGACAGTGTCAACTGCCAAAATCAGCACATTCAGCTCTCCACTTATGCATTCCCAGAATTTGCATGGTCCGATGGCAGCAATGAGATCTCCACGCAATATGCCTTCAGCGATAATGTATTTCTAACAACACAATTCCCATTTGGCCATGCCGTTGAAATACCCTTTCAAATTCCTGCTTATGGCACCGCCAATTTTGATTACTGGCTCAATGCTCCCACGTGCGAAACCAGCAACGACGGGAACTTGTATTTTTCTTATTTGTACCAACCGACACAAGAAATCCAAACATCATTCATGCAAAACTTAATGGTGGGAGACACGAGTATTGTCTTTGAATATGATGAAGGTTGTTACCACACAGAGCACATTTCAATAGCTCCATTGAGTCATTTTAAAATCGATTCTATTCAGACGATTCCCAACTGCCCTGACATGCAAAACGGACAAGTATTGATTCATACCAGCAATGGATATTTCGATCCACCCATTCCCTCTAACAGTTTTGTATTTGACTCCCTACTGGCAGGAGATTTTTCTGTTGCGATAACAGATGACTTCGGTTGTGAAATCACAATAGATACTCTCGTTTCAGTGATAGGGGCCGTTACCATCACTTCTCAATCGCCTGATTGCATCGACGCCACGAATGGATGGATTACCATCGATTTCCAATCCAATTGGAATGGGGCGATGAGCCAAACGCAAATTTTAGATTCGTTGCCGACCGGCATCTATTCGGGTATTTTCAATTATACAGAAATATGCCAATATCCTTATTCAATAACCCTAGATCCCCTGGAGACCATTCAAATTTCCGTTGATCTTTCGGCTCAAATTTGCGCACAGGACTCCATTCTGTTCGACCCCGAATATTCCACTAATTCCAATTGGATATGGACCAGTTCGCTGCAGCCGAATCAGTGGATCAATTGGCCAGGCATATACCCCATCTCGGTTATGAGTGAGTTGGGATGCACTTGGGATTCAATACTGGAAATAACAACAGCACCAACCCCCATTTACACTATTGACTTTGACGACAACCTGATCATTATCAACCCCATTTCTTTTTCTTCAGACAATTACAGTTGTTCATGGCCCGATGGGAGTGTAGGTTGGACACACAGCTGGATCAATGATAATTCCCTCACCATCCAAATTACCTCCCTCGAATTCGGTTGCAGTTGGGATACGACCTTACTGCTCTCTAATCTCAATGAATCAATTGATGTGAATCACTGGCAACAGCAGAATAATCATTTGCAATACACTGGAAAAAAACAAGGCTACTGTATCGTATACAATAGCCTTGGACAAGAGATTCAAAGATGTTCACCGCTCATCAGCGGTCAGGAATTCAAACTTCCTTTGGGAGAACTTTGCATCATCAGAACACCAGAGGAAACGACCAAAGTCGTCACCCATTAAGGTTTCGGATGCAAATGAGAGTGCCTTCTGCTGTAAAGGAAATACACCAAAATTCCGATTGCTCCCCAGATCAAGAACGCATACCAAGTATGTACGCGTACATATGACATCAAGAAAACGTTGAATAAAGCACCGGCAGGGGCAACAAAGTAGATAAATGGCGTTCTGTACGGGCGATCCAAATTGGGTTGTTTGATGCGTAAAATCAACACAGCAACACAAACCATCGAGAAGGCCAACAAGGTTCCCATAGAACACATTTCAGAAACGGTGTTGATGGGCGTTAAGGCTGAAACCAATGAAATAATAAGACCCACTAAAATCGTTGAACGATAAGGGGTTTTGAACTTGGGATGCAATTTTCCGAACATATTGTATGGCAACAATCCATCTTTGGACATTCCCAAGAAAATTCTCGTTTGACCCAACATCATCACCAACATAACGGACATCAATCCAGCAGTTGCTGCAATTGTAATGAGATAAACTGCCCATTTGATACCAGCTCCTTCAAACGCAGAGGCAACAGGAGCCTTTAAATCCAAATCCGTGTAAGGCACCATTCCTGTCAAAACCAAAGAGACCAAGATGTACAACAATGTGCAAATAATCAACGAAGAGATGATCGCAAATGGGACATCTTTCTTGGGATTAATCGCCTCACCGGCTTGAGTTGATACAGCATCAAAGCCGATGTAAGCAAAAAATACAATGGTCGCTGCGGTTAATACACCACCGAAACCAAAATTCACTTCACCTGTTGGTTTGCCCAATGCGTCAAGAATCGGTGTTTCTGCAGGAATGAAAGGATGCCAGTTAGCAGTATCCACATAGAAAGCACCTGCGATAATCACAAACAAAACAACCGCTACTTTTAAAATTACAATAATGTTATTGGTCTTTGCGGCTTCTTTAATTCCCTTCACAAGAATAGAAGTAATCACCCAAGTAATCAAAAATGCCAATAGGTTAAAAGAAGGACCTCCATATGTAACAGGGTCATTGGTTAAAAATTCCGGAATGTGCACACCAAACAAGTGCAAAAGCTTATTGAAATATCCGCTCCACGCAACCGCGACTGTAGTAGCACCCATCATGTATTCCAAAATCAAATTCCATCCAATGAACCAAGCAAACAACTCCCCGACTGTTCCATATGCATAAGCATAGGCAGAACCCTCAACCGGCAATACAGAAGCAAATTCTGCATAACAAAGAGAAGCAAACAAACAGCCTATCCCGGCAATAATAAACGAAAGGGCCAAAGCGGGACCTGCATGGTCGTGTGCTGCTATACCCGTTAATGTGAAAATACCGCCACCAATGATGGCACCGATTCCCAATGAAGTTAATCCCCAACGACTTAACACACGGTTTAGTTCACTTTTGCTGGCATCCGCATGGTAGGCCTCTACCGGTTTCTTTCTCCAAATTGACATAAAATTTTCATTAAAGGTTTTGATTTCACAATGATAATCATTTTTCTCGAACAAAATTCAGCCCTAATGGTTTTAGGTACATGGAAAAGGAATTGAAGATTCAAATTGACGAGATGGGCGATCAACATGTGATGACCTCGATAGAGACTCCCATGCGTCCCGACGCATTCCATCTATCCGACGATGAGAAAATAGAAAAAATAGAATCGCACTTTGCTGCGATCATGGATATTTTGGGATTGGACAGAAATGATGATAGTTTGAGTGGCACACCGCATCGCGTTGCCAAAATGTACGTCAAGGAAATTTTTTCGGGACTCAACCCAGCTCAACGTCCGGATATCAAGCTTTTTGAAAACAAATATCAATACCGCGAGATGCTCGTGGAAAAGAATATCACCTTCTACTCCAATTGCGAGCATCACTTTGTGCCCATCATCGGGAAGGCACATATTGGTTATATCAGCAATGGTCAAGTGATTGGTTTATCCAAATTGAACCGTATCGTGCAGTACTTTGCCAAGCGTCCTCAGGTTCAAGAACGACTTACCATTCAAATTGCCGAAGAATTGAAAAAGATATTAAAGACAGATGATGTGGCTGTATTGATCGATGCCGTTCATTTGTGTGTGAGCAGCCGAGGAGTTCAAGATATCAATTCATCCACTGTAACCAGCGCTTTCCATGGTGCTTTCTTGGATGAAGCGAAAAGAAATGAATTTTTGCGGTACGTTCAATTGAGAGACTAAAGACTGGAGCAAAAATTTTCCAAGTCAGGAATGTTGTAAAACAGAGCGCTGTCTGCGACGATGACAGGCATGACCAATCTTACCGGCTCTCCCCCGTTCTCTTTGTGCAACAGTTCCCACATCTCATTTCGAAATTGACCATTGCTAATGGTCTTTTCAGTAAATGAAGTGTTATTTCTACTTAAAATCTCTTTGGTCTCCGCACATCTTGGACATCCTTCTTTGGTATAAACCACAATATGGGAAGGATGATGCTCAGTTGAGAATTTACAAGAACTTAAAATCAGCAATAGGAAGAAGGCCCAGTTTTTCATCCACGCAAATGTATCTCATCAAAATGAATTATATTGCGGTATGAGAAATTTACTCTTGCTTTTCCTGATCATCGTTGCTCGAACCTTTTTCGCTCAGGCACCACAAGGATTTTCCTATCAATCCATTGTAAGAAACAGCAATGGTTCTGCCATGGCCAACCAAGCCATGTCCGCTCGATTTTGCATCCGATTAAATACCGCGACAGGCACTATTGCCTATCAAGAAATTCAAAGTATTACGACCAATGCGCAAGGTTTGGCGACGGCCACAGTGGGAACAGGAACACCGACCATTGGCAGCTTTAGCAATATCGATTGGGCCAACGGAACCAAATTTTTGCAAGTAGATCTGAATTGGGGAACAGGTTGGAATTTCGTTGGAACCGAGCAACTGCAGAGCGTTCCCTATGCCTTGTATTCGGAGAAAATTAAAGTTCAATCCAGCCTCACAGGCGATTCACTTTTCATTGGCAATGGAACAGCCATTATCATTCCCGGACTTAGCGCTGCCAATCACATTTTGGGTTGTACCAATGCTGCTGCTTGCAATTTCAATGCAGCGGCCACAGATGACGATGGAAGTTGTCACATCACAGGTCAATCTTGTAATGATGGAAATGCTGCAACATCCAATGACCAATACAATGCGCAATGCGTCTGTGCCGGTACTGCGAGTTACGCATTGGGATCACAAGGTCCCGCAGGTGGATATATCTTTTATGACAAAGGCAGTTATAGCAATGGATGGCGTTATTTGGAAGTATATCCTATTTCCTTTCCTGGAATTTGGGGATGTCAGGGGACACTCATTGCCGGTATTTCAAATGCAATCGGTGATGGCAGCATCAACACAGCCGCTATCGTTGCAGGATGCAGCGCCACCAACGCTGTGGCACGTTTGGTTGACAACTACGCCGTGAATGGATTTAGTGATTGGTTTCTGCCTAACAATGCCGAAATGAATCTCATTCACGACAATCTGGTCGCCTTGAACATTGGCAATATTCCGGGACCTTTCCACTGGACTTCATCGCAAAGCAGTGCCATCTACGGAGCCATTTATGATTTCGACTTTGACTTTAGCGATATTCAATCCAAGAGCACGAACATCAGCGGAATTCCTGTCCGTAAATTTTAATATTTCAATACAAAATGCTCCTTCTGATATCGAGGAGTATGACCGTAAATTCCCCATTGGTAAAAATCCATGGTCAGTCGAATATTTTCATTTTGTACAATCTGCTCCCATGCCTTTGTCATGTCAGGAGACCAATGAATATCATCCATGATGATCCATGCATTTGAACTGAGATGTGGTAGAATCTGATAAAAATATCGAAGCAATGCTTCCCCTTTGTGATTGCCATCAATGACAACCAAATCCCATTTTTGCGTTTCTAAAACTTGACCCAGAATTTCATCAAAATTCCCTTGGATCGATTGTACTCGATCTTGAAACTGACCCAACAATTCTTCCGACTTTTTCAAGAGAAAAGGATCACCTTCTAATGTTGTTAAACGTACCTCCTCGCTGGCCATTAGCATATAAGCCGCACTGACTCCGACATTGGTTCCCAATTCCAAAATATACTTGGGTTGGAACCGTTTGACCCAACGATAAAGGAATGCGCCCTTCTTCGGGTTACTGGAAGCATAGCGGACCGCATCACCCAAGGTTCTCACCTGAGCACGCGAACCCGCTCCGTAATCCAATGGTGACCATTTTTCATTGGATCTCATCCAATCTCTTCGTTGCTCTTCAATACAATTTAGCGAGTTGGGCAAATCAATCAACAAATCGTGATCAACCAACTGATATACCAATGGAGAATGTGTTCCGTGTCGACCCTTAGCCAACCAATAATGCTTCCAACGGGTTTGTATGGAATGCCAGAAGAAACGCATGATTAGGCGGAGTGGCTGGCTTCTTTCATCCACTTCATCAATTGATCAATGGATTGTTGAATTTTCGGCAATTTTCTGAAGTGCACATAAGACTTGCTAAAGTCCATCATTGGCATGGCCGGAGTTCCCATCCAAGTGGTATTGGGCGTATCAATCGTCGATGCAATTCCAGACTGCGCAGCGATTTTGGTACCATCAGCGATTTGAATATGACCAGCAAATCCCACTTGCCCGCCGACCATACAATTCTTTCCAATTTTTGTTGATCCCGCAATGCCCGTCAATGCCGCAATCACTGTATTCTCACCAATTTCCACATTGTGACCCACTTGGATCAAATTGTCCAATTTAACACCCTTTCGAATGACTGTGGATCCCATCGTAGCGCGATCGATAGTGGTATTGGCACCAATCTCAACATGGTCTTCTATAACAACATTTCCAATCTGAGGAATCTTGCTGTATTGGTTATCCGCATTGGGAGCAAAACCAAAGCCATCACTTCCAATCACCGCGTTGGCATGGATCGTACAACGATCTCCAATGACACATTCGTGATACACTTTTACCCCTGGAAACAAGACGGTACCACTTCCCAGTTGTGCGCGAGAACCGATTACGCAGCCACTCTGAACAATGGCACCATCGCCGATTACAACGCCAGCG
This sequence comes from Flavobacteriales bacterium, assembly GCA_947448135.1. GTDB lineage: Bacteria > Bacteroidota > Bacteroidia > Flavobacteriales_D > Sanyastnellaceae > CAMCTV01. The sequence continues at coordinate 8,868 of CANFLZ010000032.1, read as the reverse complement.
CCTATAGAAACCCAATCACCAATGTGGACATCATTTCCAATTACCGCCGATGGATCAATCTTAGACATCGAGCTTATCCCTGGGGTGGGTAACAGAAATTGATTGTATGCCTCCAAAAGTTTGGCAAACGCACCATACGCATCTTTTACACGAATCAAACTCAATGTTGCGGGAAGGGTCTGTTCTGCGACAAAATCCTCGTTAACAATTACAACTGAAGCAGCTGTCGTATAGATAAACGGTTGGTATTTCGGATTGGACAAAAAAGACAAAGAGCCTTCTTTTCCCTCTTCAATTTTGGACAATGTTCCCACAGAAACATCACTACCCTCCAAGGTTCCTTGGAGCATCATGGCAATTTGAGACGCGTTAAATTTCATGCGTTACGAAAATAGCAACTTATTCGATACGACCACCCAAGGTCTTAATAACATCAAAGAATTCAGGATAAGATTTAGAAACCGCCTGTGCAGCATGTATGGTCAATGCCGCTCCGCCGAGTGCCATCACCGCCAAAGACATCGCCATTCGGTGGTCATCATGGGCATGCACATGCACAGACTGAATGGCTTTGGGATAAATCTTTAACTCATCCCCTCTGAGAACCGTATTGATTCCCATTTTGGACCACTCGTGTTGAATGGCCTTGGCGCGATTGGATTCTTTGTCAACCAATCTCTTTGCGCCTTTGATAATGCTGGGCTCATCTCCGTACACGGCCAAAACAGAAAGTATTGGAATTATGTCTGGACAATCAGAAGCATCGAATTGAAACCCTTTGATTTTAGAGGCGAAAACACGATACCCATTTTCCACTTCTTCAACCCTCACTCTAGCCAATTTCAAAACTTCCAAAATTGCCTGATCCGCTTGGGGAATGTCGGTAGAAAGACCTTGAATTAAAAGTCCATCATCCGCAGTTAAGGCTGCTGCAACAAACAAAAAAGCCGCACCACTCCAATCGCCGTCTACTGTAATTTCCTGCGCTTGATACTTCTGCCCACCGCTGACTTCAAATCCAACTTGCGTTGGATTGATTTCGACATTGAATTTTTTGGCCACAGCTATCGTTGTCTCGACATAGCCCAAACTTGGTACATGTTCTATTTCTAATTCGATGCCTTTTTTGGTCACTGCACCAGCCAAGAGCAATCCAGTAACAAATTGCGAAGAATGCACTTCATCGGCTAAAACTTTTCCACCCATGAGCGGTCCCTGAATCCGTGCAGGCAAGCAATGATCCTTCAATCGAACTTTCACATCCAATTGCGGAAGCCATTCTTCCAGGGTTTTCATTGAACGTTTTAATAAAGTTCCAGATCCCTCCAACACCAACTCTTCATGCCACAGCGCGGCTATAGAAGAAAACATTCTGGCCGACAGTCCACTCTCCCCACAAAACAAAACTCCCTTAGGCTGTCGAATATCCGATTGAAAATTGAAAGGAAATCCACCCTTGATCACCCATTTCTCATTGTCCTTTCTTACAACAGCTCCCAACGAGCGAGCAATCTCTAGCGCATGCTGGCAATCATCAGAATCTGGAAAGTGAGCAATGGTCGTTTCACCCACAGCCATCACCGCACAAGCAACAATGCGTTGCGCAATGCTTTTACTGGTGGGTACATATACATCACCAGCAAGTTTGGATGGATAAACTGTTACCTTCATTTACGAGCAAAGTAAATGCTCGCAATTCCTCCAGAGAGGGAAATAATTTCAACTTTTGAATAACCTACTTTGGATAAAATATCCCCAAAAACTTGTCCTTCGGGAAAGGCTTGCACAGACTCAGGCAAATAGGTGTAAGCGCGATTGTCCTTGGATAACCAATTGCCGATGGTCGGCATGATAAATTTGAAATAAAAACCAAATAATTGTTTGATTGGAAAACGCTTGGGCTTGGAAAACTCAATAATCGCCACAACGCCGCCTTGCTTGGTTACGCGAAACATCTCAGATAAACCTTTCTCTAGATTTTCAAAATTACGAACACCAAACGCCACGGTTACAGCATCAAAATGACCCTCTTCAAAAGGCAAATTTTCCGAGTCCGCTTTTAAAAAAGTTAGTTTATCATTGAGCTGACGATCCGTTATTTTTTTTCGTCCCATCTCCAACATTCCCTCACTGATATCAATACCTGTGATTGACTTGACTTCAGGGTAATGCTTGGCTGTCAACAAGGCAAAATCACCGGTTCCAGTAGCAACATCCAATACCGTTTTGGGATTGAACTTTTTAATCATTCGAATGGCTCTCTTGCGCCAAAGAATATCAATTCCCAAAGAAAAAAAGTGATTGAGAAAATCATACTTGTGGGCGATGTTATCGAACATAGCTTCCACCTCTTGCTTTTTTGAGCCTTGATTGTACGGCTTAACGACCTCTGACATTTGACAAAGGTACAATTGAAAAGGAAGAACAAATCATTATTTCAATTCAGACAGCAACATTTCTGCGGTGATAGGAACTACTCCCACTTTCTCACAAACCAATCCTCCTGCGAGATTCGACAATGTCGCAATAGCAGACTGATCAGCACCCGCAGCCAATGCCAATGAGGCTACCGTGATCACACTATCTCCAGCACCGGAAACGTCTACAACCTTTCTCGGATGAGCCCCTTGGTGAAAGAAACCTTCTTGACTGTGCATGCAGATTCCAAATTCTGACAAGGTTAGTAGCGTCATGGCATTGCTCATCTTGGATTCCAATTCATGGATAGCTTCTTGAATGGACTTTTGCTCCGAAGCGATAATTTCTCGCTTCAAACCTTCACGCAATTCTTTCAAATTGGGCTTGAACAACGTACATTTTTGATAGGCAAAGAAATGATCTTTCTTGGGATCCACGGTCGTTGGAATGCCTCTTTCATTGGCCCATGCAATGATTTGCTCAATCAACGCTGGTGTCATCACACCTTTGTTGTAATCTTCCAGAATGATCACTGTCGGTGCAAATGTCTCGAGGTTGTGATGAATGGCATCCAAAAGCATTTGCTCTTCATTGGTACTCAGTGCCCTTGTCACTTCTTCATCAATTCTTACGATATGATGCCCCCCAGCAATGACACGGGTCTTGATGGTGGTGGGTCGCTCATCCGATTTTACCACACCTGAAACTTCTATTCCGCTATCTTGAAACAACTGCAAACATCGATCACCCTCTTTGTCTTTTCCTACAACCGAGCAAACAGCCACTTCTGCAGCAAGAGCAACACCGTTCAACGCTACATTGGCGGCTCCACCCAACCGGTGGTCCCACTTATCTACTGCAACAACCGGCACAGGAGCTTCTGGCGAGATACGTTCTACTTTGCCCCAGCAATAGGCATCAATCATCACATCTCCCACCACCAACACACGTTGTTGTGAGAAGTTTTGAACGATTTGAAAAAGAGATTTCTGGCTCATGCATTAATCGTGTAAAGCAGCCAAACCCGTTTTTAAACGATGGATGGCTTCTTTTAAAGTTTCATCATTGGTGGCATAAGAAATTCGGATGCAATTGGGATCACCAAACGCCTCTCCTGTTACCAAAGCCAATTGATGTTCTTCCAATAAATACATGCACAAATCTTGCGCAGTTGCAATCAGGCGGCTTCCAGATTTCTTACCCAAATAAAATCGAATATCCGGAAAGAAATAAAAAGCTCCTTCGGGAAGATTGATTTTGATGTTCGGAATTTCCTGCAATAGTCCAAAAACCAAATCACGACGACTCTTGAAAGTCTTCACCATTTCAGCCACCACTGAAGGATCTGCCTCCACCGCTGCCTTTGAGGCCATTTGAGCGATGCTGTTGGCACCACTCGTGATTTGACCTTGCATTTTATTACAAGCATCAATGATCCATTTTGGAGCGGCCATGTAACCTATTCTCCAACCCGTCATAGCAAAGGCTTTGGATACGCCATTGACGGTAATGGTGCGATCCCACATCCCGTCCATCGCCGCCATGCTCACGGGGCGATTGGTGAAATGAATCAATTCATATATTTCATCCGAAATAACATATAACCCTTGGTGCGGGCGAATAACATCTGCAAATGCTTTTAATTCTTCCGCTGAATAAACAGAACCCGTTGGGTTGCAAGGGGAGCTATAAATGATCAATCGAGTCTTGTCTGTGATAGCCTGATTCAATTGATCCGCGGTAATCTTATAATCATTTTCCACGCCTGCCGGAACTTCTACCACAACGCCACCCACCATTTTCACAATCTCCGCATAACTTACCCAATATGGACTTGGCATGATCACTTCATCCCCAGCGTCAACCAATGAAAGAATTGCATTGGCGATGCATTGCTTGGCACCCGTAGAGACCAAAATCTCGTCGGGCGTATATTTTAATCCATTGTCTCGTTCCAGCTTTTTGACGATCGCTTGGCGCACCTCTAAAATTCCATTGACGGGAGGATAATGTGTGATGTTTTTCTCCATTGCATCGATCGCCGCAGCTTTGATAAAATCAGGTGTATTAAAGTCTGGTTCACCCAAACTCAAGCTCACTACTTTCACCCCCTGTTGCGCCAATTCGCGGCTCTTTCTGGCCATAGCCAAAGTAGCTGACTCCGTCAATTGCGCTACCATTTGTGCAGGTTGACCTGCTCTATTTTCCCTATTAGTCATTGAATGGGTTTAAAGAAACAAACTTACAATTTTTTTCAGTAAAATCAGGCATTTTTCATCCTTGGAAAAGCGATGAAATAATACTCAGAACCGGAATCGAAACACGCTTGAAATTCCAAACGGGTGAGTGGAGTTTCCTTGTTCAAATATTGAGACAATGAGGACACATCATATTGACGTTGATCCCACCAATCAAACATCATTTGCGGAGTTGTATGATAATACTCTGTCGCTCCTTTACCACATTCAAACACCACAATGGGTTGTGAGGTCTGGATGGTTTGCGCAGCGCCTTCCAAAACCGCATATTCGCCGCCCTCTACATCTATTTTGATAAAATCAATTTTGCTTCCATTCGCCAAATGATCGAGGGTAGTCATATCCACTTGCAACTCTTGGATATCGGGATGTTGGGTGTTGTATTGACGTTTGCGTATTCCGCTATACGCCGGTGCATTTTGAACAAAGTGAAAAGTTGTCTTGCCCGCTTGATTGGAAAGGGCCTTCTCTACTACCTCTACTTGATTTCCAAATTTCTCACGAAGTTTTTTGGCTAGATGGGGCAGCGGCTCCACTGCTAAATGCCGCTGGCGGGGAGACAATTCGATCATCCATTCCAACACCTCGCCTTTGTGACATCCGACATCAATAGCAGTGCTACTGGCGTTGAGCACTTGGCGCATCACTTGGTACGTCATCCGGTCATAACGCAAATTTCTCGTGACATCCCAATGCAAGGTCCACAGGATTTTTCTTACCCAATCTTTCAAGCCCATCTTGGCAAAAATAAGGATGCCACGATTTTTTTGTTTCTTTGAATCATGAAAAAAGAATTAACCCTAGCACAAGCCATCGATCACGTCAAAGCTTTCCATCACGCTTTCCTACTGCCGGTAAGGCAAGAGCCCCAAGCAGAAATTCCAGAAAAGGAAATGATCTTGCGTTTCAACCTGATGAAAGAGGAGAATGAAGAATACTTGGAAGCCGCCAAAAATGGGGACATTGTAGAAATTGCCGATGCGCTGGGTGATATGCTGTATATCCTTTGCGGCACGATCAACGCTCATGGTTTGCAACACGTCATGGCACCTGTATTCGAAGAAATACAACGGAGTAACATGAGCAAGTTGGACGCCAATGGACAACCCATATTCAGAGAAGATGGAAAAGTATTGAAGAGCGAACTTTATTTCAAACCGGATATCGCCAAAGCGATGGGGATCAAATAATTTCTACTCTTTGGTTACAAATGGACCTCGTGCATCTCCATGAGGAGGATTGAAATACCCGTATTTCAAATGCGGGAATTCCTTTTTGATCTCGTCCATGACATGCTTGATTCCGATACCATGAGGCAAATCAACCAAGTTCAATTTCCCCAAATACCAATCGGGGTCGATGTTGAAATTTCGCCATTGAATCATACTGATATCGGTATAACGAATGAATTCCTGCAAAGCTTTCAATTCATCTGGATGATCGGTCATACCCGGGAAAGTAAAGTAATTGATACTGGCCCATCCACCGTATTGACGGGCGATACGCGCTGATTCACGGATGTCCTCGAACTTATAGTTGTTGGGTAAATAATACGCTTCGTAGATATCCTTTCGAACCGAGTTCAAGCTGACCCGAATACTATCCAATCCCACTTTCATCAACTCCTCCACCGCCTTGGGCTTGCTACCATTGGTATTGAGGTTGATGATTCCTCGCTTCGTGCGTTTGCGAATTTCAATGATCACATCGCGCATCAACTGCCACACCAACAATGGTTCACCTTCACAACCCTGACCAAAGCTCACAATCGCTCTATCAGCCGTTTCCAAATGAGGCACAGTAAATTCTAAAATCTCATCCACGGTTGGAATAAAATCCAATCGATCCTGTGGTGATGTCAATTCATGTTCTTCCGGTTGAAATGAAATACAACCCAAGCAATTGCTGTTGCAAGCTGGGGAGATGGGAATAGGACACTCCCAGCGACCCATGAAAAAGTTACGCGCCGCAGGACAACAGTATCGCAAAGAGCAATTTTGACCGAGATGCTGAATCAAGCGATTATCCGGATGCTGGGCAATTCGCTCTCTCGTCACATCCCAAATTTTCTCTCGATCAAAATTCACCAAATCCTGGCGTTCGTCTTCATCGATGCGCACTGCTGTGGTATAAAACTTATCGTCCAACCAACCTACAGTTGTATAGGCATACAACGGCAATGTCGGTGCATTCTCCTCATCGGTTCCAAACGCAGCCGAGTAAAGTTGTGTATACGCCGGTGCGTTCAAAGCCGCAACAGCCTGAACATCCTCGCGACAGACCATCTCTCCAGTTTCATCCAAACCATAAGGGCGTCTTCCGGGGAGGGTCAACAAATCACTTCCGAAAGGAAGTTCGATAAAATCTTCGGGCTGCAAGGGCAATACATCGAAACCCGATCTTCCCACCGCCTCATAATTTGTGTCTTCAAAAATATTTCCGTCCTTATCGGCGTAGACCATAAATGGAACGCGCCAAGGGTGAATTGAATCTGCCATTTGACAAAGTTAGGGCGTGAGGCCAAAAAAAGTATAATTTTGAAGCAATGCAACTCACCTTTTTAGGCACCGGCACTTCGCAAGGCGTTCCCGTCATTGGATGTGATTGTCCCATTTGTCAATCTCCCCAGGTAAAAGACACACGCTTGCGCTCCTCTGTTATGCTCGAATGGGATGATCAGCGATTTGTCATTGACACTGGACCCGATTTTAGACAACAGATGTTGCGCGCAAATGTCAAGTCCTTGAATGGCATCGTTTTTACGCATGAGCACAAAGATCACATCGCAGGATTGGATGATGTTCGCGCTTTCAATTTCATGACACAACTACCGATGGATATTTATTGTACATCCACAGTTGAAGAAGCATTGCGACGAGAATTCAACTATGCATTTTACAACAAAAGTTACCCTGGGGTACCACAGCTTGAATTGCACAACATTGACTCGACACCATTCCAATTGGGCAACAAAACATGGATTCCTTTGCCTGTGATGCATGCTAAGATGGCCGTTCTCGGATTTCGAATTGGAAATTTGAGTTATATCACAGATGCTAATTTTATCAGTGAGGAAACCCAAGAAAAAATCAAAGGATCTGAGATTTTGATTTTAAATGCACTGCGCCACCAGGAGCACGTTTCCCATTTCACCTTGTCTCAAGCCATAGAATTGGCGCAAAGACTGGAGGTGCCAAAAGTTTACTTCACACACATCAGCCACCAATTGGGCTTGCATGATTTTGTATCGGAGACCCTTCCGAGCAACATGCAACTCGCCTATGATGGACTTCAAATACAATTTTCATGAGCCGCATTTTATATTACGGATTACTTCTTCCTGTCAGTTATTTACCTTTTTTTATTTTGTATCGTGTAAGCGATTTTTTTTATTTCTTGATGTATTATGTCATTGGCTATCGGAAAAAAGTAGTGCGTCAAAATTTGAAAAGTGTCTTTACAGAAAAGAGTGAATCAGAAATCATCGCCATCGAGAAAAAATTTTACAGGCACTTTTGTGATTTGGTTGTAGAGACGGTCAAAAACTTCAGCATCTCCAAAGAAGAAGCGCTTAAACGCATGCAGCATAAGGGCACAGAAATATTTACACCCTATGCAGAAAAAGATCAGTCCGTGATTATTGCGGGTGGTCACCAAGGGAATTGGGAGTTGTGGGGCATTAGCGCCGCTTTGATGATCCCACATAAAGTATTGGGGATTTACAAGCGATTGCGCGATCCTTTTTTGAATGAGAAAATGAAAGAGAACCGCGGGAGATGGGGCACTTGCTTGGTTCCAACATTGGAAGTAGGGCAATATTTCAAGGATCATCCCAATGAATTAAACGCCACCGTTTTTGCAGTGGATCAATCCCCAGCCAATCCTCAAAAATCGTATTGGACGACGTTTTTGGGTCGTGAAACCGCCTGTTATTACGGTGTAGAGAAGATGAGCAAGGATTACAATCGCCCTGTCATCTTTGGCCATATACAAAAAATAAAGCGTGGTCATTACACCACGCATTATGAGTTGGTAACCGACCAACCCCAATCAGAGGAGTATGGTCAAGTCATTGAGAAAATCAATCGTTTGTTAGAGCGGGATATTTATTCCCAGCCCGAGACTTGGTTGTGGTCTCACAAACGATGGAAGCACAAGAATCCTAATCGTTGAAAAGGCTGCCGTTGCAATT
>CANFLZ010000031.1 GCA_947448135.1 Flavobacteriales bacterium | reverse complement strand
ACCGATATCCATTCTACACCGATTCAATTTTTAATCACTTCCAATGAGCTCGCGCCAAGCGGAGACCTTTCCATATGGGAAACGAACAGCTATCACGGATTTGGCAAAGTAGATTCAGGCAAATGCATCGACTTCATTTTTTACAATCAATATCAATTCGAATCTGATCACACCTTCAAAACCCGCTTTTTTCGCGATCATAGTTTTTCCCAAAAAAGATTTCTTTCCGATCATGATGCGATTGTAACACGACTGAAAATAATTCGTATCACATATCCATCAGAATCAGATAAAATGGAATTTAGGTTTTAACTTTACAACATGTCAATTCAGGTAAAAATAGGATTTTCGTTTTTGATCTTGTTCATGTGGGGCTCACTCGCTTGGGGACAAGTAGATAGTACCTATTGGAATCCTTCACTCATGGCACTAGAGAAAGCAGAGTTGGCCAGAAAGGCATACGATGAGGATAAGCCGCAAATGAGTATTCGATTGATGAAAGAAGCGCAAGCCATGGAGCCCAACAATTTCATCTATGCCTATGAGGTTGGATACATGCAGTATCTGGTCAAAGATTATGTAGGTGCGGTAGCCTCCTTGGAAGCATTGATCGATCATCCGGACGTTACTCCTCAGTATTTCCAAATTTTGGGTAATGCCTTTTTGATGGTCAACAATAAGCTTGCGGCCAATGAGGCATTTCAAATTGGTTTGAGTCACTTCCCGCATGCCGGCGAATTATTTTTAGAAAAGGGAAATTTATGCGCAGAGGAACATGAAATTGGAAAAGCCTTATTCAATTACAAAAAGGGAATTGAATTGGATCCCAATTACGCCATGAATTATTACAAAGCAGCAATGATTTATTTCGAGCAAGGCGATTTGATCAATGGACTTGCCAATGGTGAGGTTTTCATGAACCTGGATAAAACTTCTCCATTCAATGAATTGATGAGCATTAAAATCTTAGAAAAATTCCAACAAGCCTTCACAATCTCATCCGCCGGAGAAATCTCAACACACTTTTGCCAGCAACAACAAAACGACAAGCCATTAAACCTGAATGCACTAAAAGACAACTCGCCAAAATGCGAAGTATTTGCCGCATTGTACCAAAATGTCAAATGGACGTACTCGACAATAGACATCGCTCATCTATTGGAATTACAACTTCAACTTACCAATCTTTATCATGAGGACCGTATTTACAATGTATGGCAAGACAATCTTTTGGATTATCATGACATCATCATTCAATCCGGAAATTTTGAAGCCTACTTTTATTGGCTTCTTAGAAAAGGCAATGAAAGTGAATTTTTGCAATGGCGAAAATTAAACATGGACAAATGGAACGCTTTCTGCGAATGGTACAATCGATTTCAATTGGAATTTCCAGAGGCTGAAAATTAATCCCGGCTATGTTTCGATTTCTTTCCCTTCTGGCGCTGCTATTCTTCGCTGACCGAAGTCAAGGTCAAACTTTTGCTTTCGAAATTGAAATGGATACATCTTTCAGCAATTACCTTGAATGCAAAGAACTCAAGATGATCATTGGTAAAATCAAACTTTATAGCCAAGGGCAAATCATTTATTCCGATCCTTCGTACCAAATTTGGAATCCGATTCATGGGAATGAATTAAATTCTATCGCGACGCAAATCAGCGATTTTTCCGATTTAAACATTGACTCTATATCCTTTCAGCTTGGCATTGATTCAATTGGGCATTATGCAGAAATAGAAAGCTTGGGAATTGAGCCCAATACAGACATGTACTGGACTTGGCAGAGCGGTTACATTCATTTGAAGATGGAGGGAAAACATGTTCAGAGCAATCAGAAGTTTCAATACCATTTAGGCGGATTTCAATACCCCATTAAAAGCGATCAACTCATCGGTTTGAAAATTGATCTCGCCTTTCAAAATCAATTCAAGATCATATTCCATCTTAATGGCTCTTTGCGTTCAGCATTCAATCAGTATCCTTACAAAATCATGTCCCCCTCGGTATTGTCCGTCAATGCCATGAGACAACTTTCTCAGCAATTTGATATCAAAGCGTATGATTAAAAATATTGCTTTGCTTTTGATGGCAACGACCTTTATACTGTTGTCCTTTACAACAAAAGACAAAACCGCCATTAACTACAGCGCTAATTCAGATAGCTTACGAATTGAATTGGGAAGAATCCTTTTTTATGACCCTCAATTTTCGCAAGATGGGCAGATTTCTTGCGCATCTTGCCATTCACCCTATCAAGCTTTTGCACATACCGATCACGCCGTGAGTCATGGCGTATTCGACAGTCTTGGAACACGCAACGCTCCTGGATTATTCAATTTACATACGCGAAACATTTTCATGCGTGATGGAGCGATACACCGGTTGGATCTACAAGCTTTGGCTCCCCTTCACTCTCCAATTGAAATGGGCGGTAATATCGACTCTGCCTTAAAAAAAATTAATCGAAGCAAAGACTATCGGACAATATCATATCAAGCTTGGGGAGATAGTACAATGTCAATCCAAACCTTTCTCCAAAGCATTGCCACATTTGAAAATTCATTGCAAAGCTTCAATTCATATTGGGACAAAGTTCAAAAGGGCAAACAACAATTCAATGCCATGCAGAAAGCCGGTGAAAAACATTTCTTTCGATATTGCGCCCAATGCCATACGCCACCCTCATTTCAGAACGAGTTGTTTTATTGTGTTTGGGATACACTAAATGGAGATACCGATTTGGGTAGATATATCGTTACTCAAAACCCAAAAGACCGTCATGCCTTCATGACCGCGTCATTGCGCAATTTGAGTTTTACTTATCCTTACAGCCACAATGGAAGCATCGATCATCTTTATCAATGCATGGACAAGCATCAATTGCCGCAAGAGTATCGATCACCTGTTATTTCTTCAGTGCTGGACGATCGCGAAATCACAGAACTGGTTGGCTTTCTATTGACATTGAACGACACGAGTTTCATTCAAGAAAAAAAATATCAATTCCCCAAACAATCCTTTTTAATCAAAAGAAAATCATGAACAAAGAAATAGACCTCCTACACATTGCCAAGCAAGCCGAAACCTTGATTGCCCACACGGGAGACTGGATGAAATTGCAACGTGTTGCAGCGTATCAAATAGAAATCAAGACGCCCAACAACCTCGTTTCTTTTGTTGACAAAGAAAGCGAATTGAGATTGGTTCAGGGACTTGGAGAGATTTTTCCTGCAGCCGGTTTTATTGCTGAAGAAGGAACTGGAGAGAAAAAAGAAAACTGGAATTGGGTCATTGATCCATTGGATGGAACGACCAATTTCTTGCATGATGTTCCGATTTGGTGTATCAGCGTAGCGCTTTGCCACAACAACGAGCCCATGATTGGAATCATTTATGATCCGAACAGGCATGAAATGTTCGTTGCTGTTAAGGACAACGGATGTTTTTTGAATCATGTGAAGATAGAAGTCAGCGAAAATGCGCAACTGGATGAAAGCCTTTTGGTCACCGGATTTCCCTATGATGACTTTGGGAGAGAAGATCAGTACATCAACTTGTTTCGCTCCTTAATGAAAAAAACACGTGGCATCAGAAGACTCGGCAGTGCTGCATTGGATTTGGCGTGGGTTGCTTGCGGACGATTTGAGGCCTTTTACGAATACGGGCTCAATCCTTGGGACGTGGCTGCTGGCACAATAATCATAACAGAAGCAGGAGGAAGAGTTTCTGGATTTCATGATGGTGATCCCATTTTCGGGGAAGATATTATTGCCAGTAATGGGTATGTCCATGAAGAATTACAATTACAAACAAGGATATTCTTCCATCCATAAATATCCAATTATATCAGGCTCAAAAGGGCCTGTTTTTTTTACCTTAGCCATAACAGACCTTACAACCTATGAAAAAAAATATCCTATTAGCTATTTTGCTTTTTGTATCCTTTATTTCATTTTCTCAAACTCCCATCAATGATATTTGTATTAATGCGATTCCGCTCACATTGAATGGCGGCTATCAGACCTATACCAACATGGCCACTTCTGTTGATGCCGCCAATCCAACATGTGGGGGCGCTACCGCTATTAAAGATGTTTGGTTCTCCTTTATTTACAATGGTGGTAACGTAACCATTTCTACACAATTGAGCGGTACGCTTTCTGATACTCGATTGGCTGTTTATGACAATTGCGGTGGAAATCAAATCGCTTGTAATGACGACTTCAATGGCGTCTATAGCTCATCCATTACCCTTACTTGTTTAGATATATTGCAAGGTCAAACTTATTTTATCCAAGCTGGAGGATACAATGATTTATCGGGCACCTTTGGAATTGCCATAACATCTTCAACTGTAAATGGCTGTACTCAGCCCAACGCCACAAACTTCAATGCTTGTGCAACCATAGATGACGGCTCCTGTATCATTGCCAATGCAAATGACGCATGTGATTTTGCCATTGCCTTGGTGCCCAATGCGGGGCCTCAAAATGTCACCAACGTCAATTCTTCCGTTGGCCCAACACCTGGGTGCGGAGGAGCCATACATGACGTTTGGTTCAGCTTTGAATATACTGGAGGAAATCTCACACTCACCACATCAGCTTCTTCGGACACCTCAGGAACGCAATTAATCGATACACAAATGGCAGTATATGACGCATGCAATGGTAGCATCATAGCTTGCGATGATGACGATGCCGCTGGCAATTATAGCATGATCAAATTTGGCTGTCCCCTCGGAAATGGCACTGGTGGTACCTTCGAAGATGATGAATTAATAATAGGGCATACTTACTACATTCAAGTGGGAGGATACAACAATGGAGAAGGAATTTTCGCCATCAATATAGCCACTGCTGAAGTCTCGGGATGTACCGATCCCAACGCATCCAACTACTCTACTTGCGCAACTATTGACAACGGCACATGTGAATTTCCGCCCATTGCTGCATCATTTAGCTACAATGTTCAGGCATATGCGACCAATTGCTATACCATACAATTACACAATCAAAGCGAAGGAAATCAGGCCTCATGGAGTTGGTCCGTCGATGGAGGTATCATTTCCGATTCCAGCATTCCGAACCCTCAGGTTATTTTCAATGGACCCGGAATTTACTCAGCCACTCTTACAGTAACAGATGTTTCAAATAATGTCAGTTCCTCTACTCAAAACATAATTGTTACTTCTTCTCATAATTTGACAATAGATATAACAGCAGACAATCTTCCACAGCAAACCAGCTGGAAAGTATTTAACGCGAGTAACTATGTTATTGCTCAAGGAACTACCAATGATGCTTCTTTGTGCATTGCGGACGAATGTCATCGTGTTGAATTTTATGACACCGGAAATAACGGCATTTGCTGTGGTAATGGAAACGGCAGTTACACGCTCTACTTGGATGGAAATGCCGTAGCAAATGGAGGAAACTTCAGCAACTATACCTTTATCGATGTAAACTGTCCTCAAGGAAGCACTTGTGCTGATCCAATCATTGCGACTTTGGATACGCTGCAAGTTCCTGTGCCCAATACTTGGTATAGCTTTACGCCCAGTGTAAATGGACAATACAAAATTTCCACCTGTGGTTTAGCCAACTGCAACACTACACTTTGGATTTATGACTATTGCAACATGGCCAATTTTGACAATAGTAATGCCGCCACATATACATACAACGATGACTTGTGCGGCGTACAAGCTGAAATGACTCCTTACCTCGAAGGAGGCGTCACCTATTATGTTCGAGTGGGCGATCATAACAACGATTGCGGAACATCATCTTTCCAGGTATTATTCGAATACTTAGGACCGATTCAGGGTTGTATGGATGAGTTGGCCTGCAACTTCAGTCCATTGGCGGAAATGCCAAGTACTTGTTACTATAACGGAGATCCTAATTGTTCCAATGTTGGACCTGATTTAAGTGTTGACGGCAATTTGTTATACAATTCCATGTACCAAGAAACCATCAATGGAACCGATGCATGCTTGGTCAATGAAGGTTGCTTGCAAGGACTGGGGAACAGAGAGATTATTCGATTCAGTACAAGAATTGACAACCTGGGAAATCAAGACTATTACATTGGAACTCCCAACACCACCAACAATCAATTCGTTTGGGATTTATGCCACAATCACTATCATTACTCCGGATATGCTGTTTATGAATTGTATGACAACAATGGCAACTTGATGCCAGAGATAGGTTTTAAAAATGGTTTCTGTGTATTGGATTTGGGATGTGTTACTGGATTGGCCAAATTCGGTTGTGGCAATATGGGAATTACCGCAGGGTGTTATGATATTTATAGCGCCGGACTTCAATGCCAATGGGTGGATGTTACAGATGTACCCGCCGGAACCTATCATTTGGTATTAAAGACAAACTGGGATCACGATCCAGATATGTTGGGTCACTATGAATTGGCCTATGACAACAACTGGGCACAAGTGTGTTTTAGTTTTGAAAGAGACAGCTTAGACCACTTGATCAATTTCACCAAATTACCAATGTCCTCTTGCTCCATGCTCACAGACTGCCTTGGACAACCTTTTGGCAGCAATCAACCGGACTGTATGGGAAATTGCCCTGGCATCGTGAAAAAAGGAGACGTCAATTCCGATTTGATGTATGACTTGAGCGACATCAATTCATATGGAACCGGAATTGTGAATCAAACCATGAATACTACCAATTGCAACGATCTGAACCAAGACGGCACAATCAGTATAGCGGATGCCGCGTATTTGGATCAGTGCATTCATACGCAGCAAGATCAGGGCATTCTTCCCGGTTTAATGGAACCCTGCGCTTGGGATCCTGAAATTGTGGATGTAACGGAAACAGCAATATTATTGGTCTCCAATCTAAACACCACAGAAGGATACTTTGATGTAACCATCACCAATCCAGATGGTCCTGTAAATGCTTTGCAATTCGAGATTTCAGGCGCTACCATCATGAGTATTGAAAGCCTACTTCCAGCGACTACCTGGAGTTCGCATTTATACTTTCAAGATGAGGGAACACGCATAGCCGCATTGGGACATTTGGGCACCATGATCCCCACCAACTATTCGCCGCTGCCATTGATTCGAGTCCATTACGCCAATATCACCAACAACGAGATTTGCATTGCGAACATTGATGACATCATCAATGTTTACATGCACAATATTTTGACGCAAATAGGAACCTGTATCAATGTTACAGACATGGTGATGTCGCCACAATTTCAAAATCAAACTTGCGCCAATCAAGCCATCACCTTTGTGGACAACTCCATTGGAAACACCTCAAGAACCTGGTATTTCCCTGGCGGCACTCCTAGTACCTCCACCGATGCCATCGTCAATGTCACTTATCCTTCAACAGGAAATTATAGTTTTGCTCTTGTCATCAACAATGACAATTATGCAGACTCCAGTTATTTTAGTAATGCGATACAAGTTCAAAACGCCCTCACCTATTTCCAAGACTTGGATGGTGATGGATTTGGAGGAACGAACACTTGGATAGGATGTACTGCACCCAATGGATTTGTAATGAATTCGACGGATTGCGATGATGGAAATTCGACCATTTTCCCTTCTTCATTTGAATCCTGCAACGGCATAGATGACAACTGCAACAATCTCATCGATGAAAATTTTGACGTAGATGGAGATGGATTCACCAGCTGCAATGGTGATTGCAACGATAACAATGCCTTGGCACATCCCAATGCAACAGAACTTTGCAATAACATAGACGACAATTGCAATTCCATTATTGACGAAGGATTTGATGCCGATGGAGACGGCTTCACATCATGCAACGGAGATTGCAACGATAATTTTGCAGAGATTAATCCAACCATCATTGAAACATGCAATGGGTTGGATGACAACTGCAACGGTTTAGCCGATGAGGGATTAACCACACCTTGGTACAATGACATCGACCAAGATGGATATGGAGCTGGCGTAGCGAGTTATTTCTGCATTCAGCCTGTCGGGATGGTGAGTAACAGTGCAGATTGTGATGATTCTGATCCCCTATTAAATCCTGCGGCTGTTGAAATTTTAGACAACATTGACAACGATTGTGATGGATTTGTAGACGAAGGAGCGGTTGATGTAAACTACAACCTGAATGAGGCCCAATTGCAATTGTTCCCCAATCCTGCACATGACCAAGTAAGTATTTTATTGGGTACCCATGTTGGCACCGTGCAGGTACAAGTCATTGACCTTCAAGGAAGACAAATCGAACAGTACCAATTTATAGGACAAAGATTGGACATCGATGTTTCGAATTGGTCCAACGGTGTGTATCAATTTGTATTGTCTGCGCCGAATGCTTTTGGTGGTGTGAGGTTTGTAAAGAACTAACTTATTATTTTTGTTTAATGAAAACTAAATTATCAGCTATTTTATTGTCGCTCCTACTGATTCAAAATATGTTTGGGCAAACCCCTGTAACCTTTACCGTAGACATTGCTGGAGCAGGTTTGACACCTGATGCAAACGGCGTTCACATCGCTGGAAACTTCGCAGATCCCAACTACGATGGGTCTGTTCTAAATCCTGGGTACACCAACTGGAGTCCATCTGCCATGGCGATGTCGGACAACGGAAACGGTACTTTTTCTGTAACATTGAACTTGTTGCCTGAGCATTATGAGTTCAAGTTTATTAACGGTAATGATTGGCCATTTGTTGAAGATGTTCCCAACATCTGTCAAGTAGAATTGAACGGTAACGATACCCGTTTCATTGAAGTAGGTGCAGATGCAGCTACATACGCAGTTTGTTATGCTTCATGTTCATTGTGCGGAACAAACGCAGTTTTGTTGCGTGTTGACATGTCAATGGTAGACGCAGATGGGGATGGCATCACAGGTGAAGCGGGTCAGGATTATGATCCGTCCAACTTGCATGTTGCTGGAAACTTTGCAGATCTTAACTATGACAACGTTGTAGAAAATGCAATGTATGCCAACTGGGATCCAAGCTTCATCGCTTTGAATGCCATGGGTAATGGTGTTTATGGCGTGTTGTTGCAATTGACTCCTGCTACTTACGATTACAAATTTGTAAACGGAAACAGCTGGGGATTTGAAGAAGGTGCCAACGGAGCTTGCTTCGTAGGTGGTAACCGTCAAGTAATTGTTGATCAACCCAACATTTTAACGGATGCTTTCTGCTTCGGTACTTGTACTTCATGCGTGATGCCAACTACAGTTACTTTCCGTGTGAACATGAGCAACGAAACAGTATCTCCAAATGGTGTGCATATTGCAGGAAGCTTTCAAGGCTGGAATCCAGGATTAACTGGTTGGGCAATGTCTCCTATTGGCAACAACATTTATGAATTAGCAAAAGAATTACTTCCTGGAACTTATGAATTTCAGTTTGTAAATGGTAACGATTGGAGTGGCACTAACAATACTAATGAAAATAATCTACTAGAATGCAGTACATACGGAAATAGAATTTTAGATGTTAGTGGCTCAGAAATGATAAAAGAATATTGCTTTAATCAATGCACTACCGATTGTATTATTTATGGGTGCATGAATTCGATTGCCTGCAATTATAATTCAAATGCAAATCAAGATGATGGAACTTGTCTGGAAATAGGAAATAGTTGCGATGACAATAGCTCAAATACTTTTAATGACATCGTCACAAATAATTGTATATGCTCCGGCACCACTATCGTTTCCGGATGTACCAATTCATTGTCTTGCAACTATAATTCTTCTGCAAATCAAGATGACGGAAGTTGTCTCGAAATTGGAAATAGCTGCAATGACAATTTGATATCTACAATTAATGATATGATTAATGAGCAGTGTTTGTGTTCCGGAAATCTCATAGACTTAAATAGCAATAATGAAATTTCTTACAACACCCTATTCTATCAAGCAGTTGTTCGTAATTCAAATGGCTCGATTTTAGCCAACCAATCCATCCCTACCCGATTTTCGTTGCACTCCACTTCACCCACCGGGACAATTGAATACCAAGAGACGCAAAATCTCACCAGTAATTCATTGGGATTAATTACAACTTCCTTTGGTTTGGGACAAGCAGTTATTGGCAATTTCAACACAATCCCCTGGGGTATTGGTGCCAAATTTCTTCAAGTAGAAATAAATCTCAATGGTTGGCAAACTATTGGAACACAACAATTGTCAGCTGTCCCGTACGCAATTAGAGCCAAACAAGTAGATGCCGATGGACTGAAACTTCAATCTCCCAGCGGAAATTGCTTTATTCTTCAAGTCGACAATAATGGCAATATTTCTACTCTAGCTGTCCCCTGCCAGAATTAATCGTACCAATAGAACTTTTTATTCTTCAATCCCGAGTAGAAATACCCGGGATTCTTTTTCTATATTTGCGCCACAATCTGAAAGCAGATTGAAATAGGAAATCAAATGAGTACAACTAATCCTGAGATGGCCAACGGCTTCAGCGCTGGCCTCACTGATCGAATGTCAACTTTCGATCACGAACAAGTGGTGTTTTGTCAAGACAAAGCCACTGGACTAAAAGCTATCATTGCTATTCACGACACAACTTTAGGACCTGCCGTTGGCGGTACCCGAATGTGGGCTTATGCTTCTGAAGCGGATGCGCTAACCGATGCATTGCGCCTCTCAAGAGGAATGACGTACAAAAGCGCGTTGGCTGGTTTAAATATCGGTGGCGGTAAAGCGGTTATCATCGGTGATGCACGCACACAAAAAAATGAAGCGCTTCTTCGCCGTTTCGGAAAATTTGTAGACACCCTAGGTGGTCAATACATCACTGCGGAAGATGTTGGTATGAATACCCGTGATATGGAATTCATCAAAATGTCCACCGACCACGTTGTTGGACTTCCAGAATACATGGACGGTGGTGGAGATCCTTCTCCCGTGACAGCCTATGGAGTTTATGTATCCATGAAAGCCGCTATCAAACACCAAACAGGTTCTGAATCTTTAGCAGGTAAAAAAGTAGTTGTGCAAGGAGTTGGCCACGTCGGCGAATATTTGGTGCAGCACTTGGTCAAAGAAAACGCATTGGTCACCATTGCCGATATCTATGAAGATCGTGTGAAAGAAGTCGTCAACAAATACGGTGTCAAAGCCATCTCAACAGCAGATGTTTATACCCACGACATGGACATTTATAGCCCTTGTGCTCTGGGAGCTACTGTCAATAGCGATACATTGAATCAATTAAAGTGCGGAATCATTTGCGGTGCAGCCAACAACCAATTGGCCGATGAGTCAGTGCATGGCATCGAAGTCATGAACAAAGGCATTTTATATGCCCCTGATTATTTGGTTAATGCTGGTGGTATCGTCAATTGCTACTGGGAAATCATTGGCTACAGCCAAGAGGCTGCTTTGAGTCAAGCAGAATTGATCTATGGCACCATGGAAAAATGTTTGATCAAAGCCGACCAAGAAAAAATACCTACCTATTTGGCAGCTAACAAAATGGCGGAAGAGAGAATCGCAGCAATCGCCAATATCAACAAGAAGTATTAAGTCATATGCTCAATAGAAGACACATAAGAATCAAAGTTTTGCAAATTCTCTTTGCTTACTACAACGAGGAAAAGCCTGATGCCGCGCGATATGAGAAGATGCTCTTTGACAGTGTCGATCGTTTCCGAGAATTGTACATCTCACTAATGGGGGTACTGGTGGAAATGCACCGCTTGGCCATTGAAAAAATCGAAATGGGCATGCAAAAGAGATTGCCTTCTCACGAAGATTTGCACCCCAATACCCGTTTTGTTACCAATGAAATTCTCCGAATTTTAGCCCACAGCAAATCTTTGGCCGGTGGCATGAAATACAACCACTTGCAATGGACCGAGAATCCTGAAATGTTGAAAAAGCTTTTCAAGGAAATGCAAGAAACGGAAGATTACAAAGATTACATGGAGAGTCAAGATCGCGGATTTGATGTTGACAAGGAGTTGATTCTGCGCCTTTTCAAAAAATTCGTCATCAATCATGAGGACATCCAAGAATACATGGAAGACCAAGGCATTTTTTGGAATGACGATTTGGATTTGGCCGCTTCTATGGTGCTACGCACGATTAAGAGTATCAAAGCGACTGATGAAGATGTTCATTTCCTGCCTTTGTGGAAAGATGGTGATGACGAAGAAGCATACTGCCGTGATTTGTTCCGCAAAACACTGGCTATGGGTTCAGACATGGAAAAAGAGATTTCTCAATACACCAAAAATTGGGAACTTGAAAGAATCGCAGTGATGGACATGGTCATTTTAAAAATGGCATTGGCCGAATCTGTGATTTTTGATAATATCCCTGTTAAGGTAACCATGAACGAATACATCGAATTGGCCAAATATTATAGTACTCCCAAAAGCGCTCAATTTGTGAATGGTATTTTAGACCAAATCATTCCGAAATGGGTGAAAGAAGGGAAAATTAAAAAAATCGGTCGCGGCCTTATCGAGTGATTCAAAAAAAATTAATAGCAGTTGTTGGCCCAACAGCGGGCGGCAAAACCGCCCGCGCCATTCAATTGGCTCAGCAACATCAAACGGAGATTATTTCGTTCGATTCCCGTCAATTTTATCAAGAGTTGGATATCGGCGTTGCTCGTCCGTCTTTGGATGAATTAAGCGCAGCTCAGCATCATTTTATAGCCACTCACAGCATACATAACCCCATTAATGCCGGGCAATTCCCCAATCTGGCATGGCCACTGATTCATCAACTTTTAGAAAAGCATGAAACGATCATCGCTGTTGGAGGAAGTGGCTTATTTTTAAAAGTGCTTCTGGATGGAATTGATCCGCTTCCGCAAGATGAAGCTGTAAGAAATCAACTCCAGAATTCTTTTGAATTAGAGGGACTTGAACCACTTCAATTTGAACTAAAAGACAAAGATCCGCAATATGCATCTCAAGTAGATATGCAAAATCCGCATCGCGTATTGCGGGCATTGGAAGTGATAAGAATCTCCGGAAAAAAATTCTCCGATCTCAGAACACAAAACAAACAAACGCTTCCTTTTCAAGTTGAATACCAATATGTTCTTCCAGAAAAAGAGATTCTTCATCAGAGAATTGATGATCGTGTTGATGCGATGATGGACCAAGGTCTTTGGGAGGAAGCAGAATCACTGGTGGCGTACAAACAAATTCAACCACTCAATACTGTTGGTTACAAAGAATTGTTTGAATGCATGGAAGGGCTGCACACACTGTCCGAAGCGATTGAATGGATTAAAATTCACACCAAGCAATACGCGAAAAGACAGGTTACCTGGTTCAATAAAGAGATTAAAAATTTGAAATAGAATTAGGCCTTCAAGCCAATTCCAGCAATTTGACGCATTCCTCTCTCCAATTCTTCATTCTCCTTTGCAAAACACAATCGAAAAACTCGATTGTCTTTTTGATCGGGATAAAACACTGAAGTTGGAATGAGTGTTACGCCATTCTCAATGGTCCATTTCTTGGCCAATTCGACATCCGATAAAGAAGACTCCCCTTTCCAAAATATTAGCTGGAAATAAGTCCCAGCTGCTGGCAAATTTTCAAAAGCGGAAGCGAACAACTCACGCACCACCAAATCTCGCTTTGCTTGGTACATTGGCGAAATCTTTTGATAGCGGGTATGGTCTTTCATGTATTCTGCTATAGCCCATTGAAATGGGGTATTGCATGTGAAAACATTGAATTGATGTTGTTTTCTAAATTCGGTCATCCATTGCTCAGGACCAATGGCATATCCCAATTTCCAGCCCGTTGCGTGAAACGTTTTTCCAAAAGAATAAACGAGCATTGTCTGTTCACTGATTTCCTCAAATTGCGCCATGCTTACATGGGGACGGCCATCAAAAGTGATATGCTCATACACCTCATCACTGATCAAATACAGCTGATGCAATCTCACCCAATCGGCCATGCGCTTCATCTCATCCAATGACCAAACCTTACCTGTTGGATTATGGGGCGTGTTGATCATCACCAACCTTGTCTTTTTCGACAACAAACCATTTAACGCATCCCAAGGAATTTCAAAAGATGGATATTGCAAGTTTACCCATTTCACGACTCCTCCATTGAGTTCGATAGCAGGCGCATAACAATCATACGCTGGCGCAAACAAGATTACTTCATCTCCCGGCTGAATCAAAGCTCCAATGGCTGTGAAAATAGCTTGAGATGCCCCTGCGGTAATATTGATCTGGGTTTGAATGTTGAATTCGCGATTCCACAGCCGTTGCATTTTAAGACCAATCTGTTCCCGCAAACTTGTCAACCCTGTCATAGGAGCATATTGATTAAATCCCAATTTCATTGCTTGATGAACATTCTCAATCAATTCCGCATCGATTGGAAATCCAGGAAAACCTTGACCTAAATTAATTGCTCCATGTTCCGCAGCAAGCTGTGACATTACCGTGAATATGGTCGTTCCGACATGCGGTAATTTACTGGGTGGGAAATCCATCTTGTTTAAATGCACTTAAAATAATCGAATGGCTCCAAGCAATCATTGCACTTGTACAAAGATTTGCAAGCGGTAGAACCAAATTGTGAGACCATAGTCGTTTGTTTTGAATGACAACGAGGACATTTGATTTCCTTTCTCACCCCCATCAACAAGCCTTTGTCCGCGGAATTCTTTTCTGGAGGAGCAATGCCCGTTTGTCGGAGTTTTTCGCAGGCTTCAGCGGTCATCCAATCCGTAGTCCAAGGCGGAGATAGAATGGTCTCAACTTTTGCTTCATTCAAACCATGATCCGCGAGACATTGCATAACATCCTCTTCAATGGTCTTCATTGCAGGGCAGCCGCTGTATGTTGGTGTAATGGTCACCACCCAATTGTTATGGACTTCTCTCCACTGCACATCCCGAACAATCCCCATCTCAACAACATTCAAGATAGGAATTTCAGGATCCTCAACTTCTTCTAAAAATTTCCAAATATCGTCAGCGTTTACCATTTGCTTCCTGGATAGGCTCTCTGTAAAAATTGCATTTCTGCCAATACAAAACCAATGTGCTCGCTGTGCTTCCCTTCCTTTCCTCCCTTCTGCATCCAAGCATCGGATGGTAAAGTCAATTCTGCTTCTTGGATTACAGCTCCAACAATGCGTTGCCAAACATCCAATAATTTCGCGTTGTCCACTCCTGTTCCGTCAGCAATGGCCTCCAATTCTGCTTTTGAATTGATAAACATCTCACCGGTGAATTCCCAAATTTCATTCAAAGCTGCTTGCATTCTTGAATTGCTTTCTTCGGTTCCTGCTCCCAATCGCAACATCCAATCACGGCTGTGTTGAAAATGATACTTCACTTCCTTGATTGATTTGGCTGCAAAGCCTTTTAAAAACTCATCTTTGCTGTTGTGTAACGCTTCTAAAAAATGATAGTACCAAGTAGAAAACAAAAACTGTCTTGCTATGGTATATCCGTAATCACCTTTGGGAAGTTCAACCAAAAGAAGATTTTTAAATTCCCAAGCATCACGCAGAAAAGCGTAATCATCTTCTGACTTTCCCTCTCCTGCCTTTTCGCTTACCTCTTTGTATAAAGCCGTTGCTTGACCAATGTAATCCAATGCCACATTGCTCAGCGCAATATCCTCTTCAATTGCAGGTCCATGACCACACCATTCAGAAAGTCGCTGACCTAAAATCAACAATGTGTCGGCAATGGTTAGATAATAATCTCTGTGTTTCATAATCATCACATATGGCCCACTTCCGGTGGAATTTCATAAAAAGTTGGATGACGATAAACCTTGTCATTGGCTGGATCAAACAAAGCTTCCTTATCACCTGGAGATGACGCCGTGATTTGTGCGCTGGGCACAACCCAAATACTCACACCTTCCATTCTTCTTGTATAAACATCACGTGCATTTTCGATGGCCATTTGCGCATCCGCAGCGTGAAGACTTCCAACATGTTTATGGGACAAACCCGCTTTTGAGCGAATAAAAACCTCCCATACCGGCCAATTAGACTTTTCCATAAATCTTGTTTCTATGCTACGAAAATAAACCTTTTCACTCCTATCAAAACGATGAAAAAAAGAGATTTGTCAAATAATTCGCTTTCTTTTGAACCAATAGAAGATTCCAACGCTGATGGTGATCATCAATCCCCAAATCCAGTAATATCCATTTTCCCATTTCAACTCTGGTAAATTCTCAAAATTCATCCCGTAAACACCAACGATAAAAGTTAGCGGCAAGAAGAAAGCAGAAAATATGGTGAGCAATTTCATCACATCATTGTTCTTCTGCGCGGCAATGGAAAGGTAGGTATTCATCAAATGATGCGCATCCTCGAGGATTTCATCAAAAGTCAAAACCGATTGAACCAATCGATCCTTGATATCAAACAACTCGTTTAAATTTTCTTCATCGACGTGTATCTGTAGGATGGTCGACTGCGTTAAAATGAGTAACTTCTTGATCACCCTTACCTGACTCTTCAAATAATACAACTCCTCAATGGATATATTTTTCGAATCCTTTAAAAATATAATTCGCTCTAAGGCATCCATCCTTCTGCTCAACCAAAGACTGGGCAATTCGTATGTCGCAACGAGTTCCCGTACAATATCCAAAAGCAATTTATCTACATTGGATTGGCCCTTTCTAATCTCCTCTAAAAAAACAAACTCAGCTCGATGAATGGTAATTATTTTGTTTTCGTTGTAAAAAAAAGCAATTTTATTTGAAAGATCCGGAATAGAAGTCACTCGTTTTCCCGCCTCAGCAGTATACGCCCGAAGTATCAAAAAATGAAAATCACCGGACGATTCCAATTTGGGCAAATGTCCCAATTGAATACTATCGGCGAGCAGAATAGGATTCAATCCATGCTCCGATGCCAAATCATCCAATCTATCCCCAACGGAGGCAACGACATCAATCCATTCAAAATTCGGGAATTGTGTTTTATTGATTTTCATATTTCGATATTAGAAAATTCCTGCACAAATCATCCCCAATATGATCACGCCAAATTTCAATCGATTGAAACGATGCCCTTCTTCTGATTCAAACAAAATTGTTGTAGCAACGTGTAAGATAATTCCTATCAACAATGCCATCACTACTGACAGTGCATGCTCCATTCCCAAGAAAGCCAACCCATCGGTGGCATTGAATAACCAGGCGCCCAGAGGAGCAATAGCCGCAAAAGCAATCAATGCAGGCCAAACTTTTTTCTTATCTTTCATGAGATGCAGTAACAAAGAGGCAAATACAAAAGACTCTGTAAACTTGTGAAATGCAATTCCAATCAATAACGATTGCTCATGGTGATGCTCATGATGATGCCCGACATGCATATCCTCGCTCGCGCCAAAGGGCATCCCTTCGATAAACGCATGCACCCACAATGATATGGTTACCATCCAATAGAACCGACTCCCTGAATCGGAGTGAACATGCGCATGCCCATGCTCGATTCCGTGAGAGAAATAATCCAAAACAATTTGCAATAAAAAACCAATCAAAATAAATTTTCCGATTCCATCCCCACCATCTTCCATCACCTCTGGAAGCAAATGCAAAAAGGTCAAAGACAACAAATAAGCTGCACTGAATGCCAAAAGCAATTTCATTTGACTCGCAGAGATATTTTTCCCTAAGAGCAAGATACCGCCACCCAAAATGGCGATGCCAAATAATACCAGAATAGAACTAATCATTGGATTGCTTTTGAACTACAAAGATACACCTCGGAGACTGCTCAGAATGGTCATTTAATGAATAATCACCCCAATGTCGAATTACTTTAAATCCGCAAGCCTCCAACATCTGTCTCAAATCGTTGTGATGAAAAGCACGCACCTTTTCGCAATATTGATACTTTCGGCCATGGTATTCAAAAGAAATATCTTTGGAAATCCATTGTTGATTGATGCTGCGATGAATGTTGTAATTCGATAGCTCGCCTGGAATGACCTCCACCTGAACCAAATTCCGAACAACATAATCTAGATTCAAAAAATCTAAAACCAAAATTCCATCCAATTTCAAAAGATCACCAACACGACTCAAAACATCCATATGTTCTTGATCTGTGTCAAAATATCCAAATGAGGTAAATAAGTTGAGTACAAAATCGAAAGTGTGCCCGTGCTCCAATTTCCGGATATCTTGCACCCACCACCTTTCAGGGAATTCTGAATTGGATTGAGCCAATTGAATGTTCCTTTGACTCAAATCAACGCCCCAAGCCGAGAGTTTTCGTTTCTCGATTTCCAACGCATGTCTGCCATTGCCGCAACACACATCCAAAATGGCTTGGTTTTCATTCCAACCGAAATAATCACACAATAGTGCGATAAACTGATTGGCTTCTCTATCGTCTCTATGACGATACAAATCATGATAGAAAGGTGTATTGAACCATCCTTCAAACCAGGAAACTGTTTTTTCTACTTGCACTATGCAAAGGTAAAATCTATTCAGTTTCTGTCTATCTTTGTTTCCACAAATTTCAGTTATGGAAAACTTACACATTGCAGGTAGTAGTAAAACTCCAGAAATCACATTTCATGCTTTGACTGGAACGTTAACAATCGCGGGACGCAGTATTCCAGAAAACTCTATTGAATTTTACAAACCACTTCTTCTTTGGATGGAGAATTTTGGAAAAACCAATCCAGATCAAACTTTGCTTCAAGTTAAATTGGAGTACTTCAATACCTCATCTAGCAAATGCTTGTTGGATATTTTCAAAAAACTTGAAACAATAGGTGGTAAAACTCAAGTGGAATGGTACTATGAACAAGACGACGAAGACATGTTAGAGGCTGGCGAAGATTATGAAGCCATCATACATGTCCCTTTCAAAATGATTGGTGTAGAGCAGCTTTAAGCTGCTCTTTTCATTTTCGCCAACAATCTCTCC
The DNA here is from genome assembly GCA_947448135.1 of Flavobacteriales bacterium. Taxonomy (GTDB): domain Bacteria; phylum Bacteroidota; class Bacteroidia; order Flavobacteriales_D; family Sanyastnellaceae; genus CAMCTV01. The sequence goes on along the minus strand of CANFLZ010000031.1, from coordinate 8,172 downwards.
AATTTTCTCGGCCAGTCCCAATAGAGTGCTGATGCGGTTACAATCGTCATGAACCATATCACCATGACATTCATCCACAAAGTAGGAACCCAATATCCATACAATTTTTTGTAGGGCGAATAAAAATGTGCTCCCAATAATCCAGCATATCTCGGATATCGATAAACCAAATTGTTCTTTTGTACAAACCTATTTTCGTACCGCACAATTTTTTTCATATCATTTTTGTGCGTAAGGATATCCTCGAGACTTTCATTAAAATGCTCGTCTTTCAATTGTAAATATTGCTTGCGTGATTGATCATCTTGCAAGTAAGGGACCAACATTGCTTGTTCTTCACTGTGCAATTCATTGTAATGCCTGATATAATAAGACTCCAAATGTTTGAGTTGCTTTTCAGCCGCAAGCAAAGTCGATTCATTGATTTCCGCTTCCCAAGGACGGGGCTCGTTCACATTCAATTCCTGCAGAACTTCTGCCAATTCAAAAGAAAGCAATTCGATATCATTCTCATCCACTTTTCCATTTTGCAATTGGTCACGCATTGACTCAATCAACGCTTTCATTTCTTTGCTCCAATAGTCTTTTCTCCAACCAGCAGATTTCAATTTGATTTCATGATCAAATGTTTTTGCGGTAAAATCATTTTGAGAAAATTGATAAACCGCCATGGCTTCAAATGCCCATCTAGACGACATTACTTCACCAATCCATGGCACTTTCTCTTGTTGCGTAATGCTCGGGAAGAGGCGATCAAAGCGAACGATAACTCCACTGAACAACAATTGAGGAATGATCAATATTGGAATTAAGATATAGATCACCTTGGCCGAATTAAAGGCCGCACTGATATTCAATCCTAAAGTATTGGCAAAACATGAAACCGAAAATAAAACCAACCAAAATGGTAAAAACATTCCTTTGACCTCAAGAATATAATTGCCCACAGCAACAAAACTTGCCGTTTGCACCAACGAGATGAAAAACATCAAAGCAATCTTTGAGGTCAGATAAGAAGCATAGGAGTGTCCCAAATAGCGCTCGCGTTTCAGAATCTTTTTATCCTTTAATATCTCTTCCGCACTGACTGTCAATCCTAAAAATAGGGCTACCACTACTGCAAAAAATAAATACTGTGGCAAATTTTCATTTTCTCTGAAGATGTAATTGCCTAAACCTTTGTCCCCGATGGGGAAATACTTGACAAACAGAGATAACAGCACTGCTAGCAATGGAGCTTCCAAGAAATTGATCAACATATACTGTCGATTGACAATTTTACTCTTGGTATCCCGGATTAAATAAATCAAAGATTTCAATCCGTTATAACTTCTACCCTTAGCATCCACAGGCGCTTTAAGCTGAGGAACTTCCGAAGTAGGAGATTCTCTCAAAAAATATTCATTCCACTCCCTAGGTGTAACTCTTCGGATATCGGTCTGCTCTCCATATTGGTCAACTAGCCTGCCTTCTATAATATTGAAAAGTTGCTCAGGGTTAACATTTCCGCAATGCGGACATTGACTTTCTGTCAAATCTGCAAAATGAGCTTTTTGCTTAAAGTACAACAAGCTCTCAACTGGATTACCATAATAAATGGGATAACCACCTTGATCCAGCAAGAACAGACGATCAAACATCTTAAAAATATCAGAACTTGGCTGATGAATAACTACAAAGATGAGCTTACCACGCAATGTCAATTCTTTCAGCAAATCCATGATCATCTCAGAATCTCTACTGCTCAATCCACTCGTAGGCTCATCCACAAACAACACTTTTGAATCTCGAATGAGTTCTAAGGCTATATTCAACCTCTTTCGCTGACCGCCCGAAATCGTCTTATCCAAAACGCTACCTACCCGTAAATCGCGGCACTCCGATAAGGCAACAGCTCTTAAAACAGATTCCACTCTCTTAACCAGTGAATCCTCATCCAATTCGGGATAATCTAATTTTGCGCTATAGTACAAGTTTTCAAAAACAGATAACTCTTCGAACAAGATATCATCTTGGGCCACATAACCCATCCATTTGCGAGCTTGTTTCTTGTATTGATAAATATCCACACCATTGATGGAAACACTTCCGTGGGTTGGATGATAATTACCATTGAGTACATTAAGCAAAGTTGATTTTCCCGATCCACTTCCGCCCATGATCCCCACCAATCTTCCACCCTGCTCGTCTATTGTCAAAGGATGCAAGGCAACTTTACCATTGGGGAATTGATAGGAAATGTCGTGCGCTATAAATTCAATCCAATCGTTAGGCGCTCGTTTGAGAAGACGATGTAGAATGTCACTGTAATAAATCGGATGAATCTTTGAACCCCTAACCGCACTTCCTTGAGGAAACGCAAAAACGTGGTGTTGAACCAAACGTTGCGTATTCACATACAACTCTTCGTCTCCAAGGTATTTCAACAGAAATAAATTTTCTGACTCTACCCAGAAAAAATAAAGTTCACCTTTTAAATCATGAATGACAATATCTGATTCTTGGGCTGCTACTTTGCATAGATTATCGGGACGCCAATCTCCCAAATCGCCGGGGTACTCTAATCGAACAAGTCTAAGAATGGCGGAGTACAATTCAGGATCGATATGAAAAACATCAGCCACCGTTTGTACAAATTCCCATTCCTGTACTTCTGCAAATTCATATTGACTAACAAACTCAACCAATCTCAAGCAAACCAATATTTTATCCTTTTGATTGAGCTCCTCATTGATTTCTTCGCACATTCGAAGCACCTTCACCGAGGCCATTGAACGTCTTTTTTGCGAAAGCTCTGCGCCCTTGTAAAAACGTTGTGTGTATTCGTCGTAAATACCGAGATATCTGCTCTTTAAACTTGAATTCAATTGTGATCGCAAAAACAATTGCACAGTCTCTTGACCTACCTCTCCAGATTTTCCAGCAATGATTGCAAATAGCTGCATCAGTGCTCTTAATATGCCTTCACTCATTCGGTCAATTTGTTATATTGTTCCAATAAATCAGGTCTACGTGTTGCCGTTTTTTGAATAGCCTCATTCATTCTCCAATCTTCAATGGCCTTGAAATTACCACTGGTCAACACTTCTGGAACCTTGTATCCATTAAAATCAGCTGGGCGAGTGTACACAGGCGGAGCCAACAAAGCATCTTGAAAAGAATCCGTGAGCGCACTTGTTTCATCGTTCATAACGCCTGGAATCAATCTAACCACCGCATCCACCAACACTGCAGCGGCAAGTTCGCCACCACTCAAAACATAATCACCAATAGAAATCTCTCTAGTGATGTAATGATCTCTTACGCGCTGATCAATTCCTTTGTAGTGCCCACAAATTAAAAGAAGATTTTGTTTTAATGAGAATTGATTACAAATACTTTGATTCAAAGTTTCTCCATCTGGCGTTAGATAAATTATTTCGTCATAGATGGTTTGTTCAGACAATGCTTGAATGGCATCAACAATGGGTTGGGCCAACATCACCATACCAGCACCACCACCGAATTGATAATCATCTACGGATTTGTGTTTGTCTGCACTAAAATCACGAATATTGTGAATCTCAATTTTGCATATCCCTTTCGTTTGGGCACGTTGCATAATACTGTCAGCAAACGGCCCGTCCAACAATCGCGGTAAAATTGTCAAAATGTCGATTCTCATGTTCCAAAAATAAAACGGAAATGCGGTGAAATAAGAATAACTTTGTAACAGAGAAAAATGACTTCATCGCTCCATGCAAATGGGGAGGAAAGTCCGGGCTGCGAAGGGCGCCGCACCGGGTGAAAAGCCCGGGAGTGTTGTTGCAAAGCAGCACTATAGAAAGTGCCACAGAAAATAAACCGCCTTCGGGTAAGGGTGAAATGGGGGTGTAAGAGACCACCGCAGTTCTTAGTAATAAGGCTGGCTAGGTAAACCTTGCGGGCAGTAAGACCATGTAGACCAAGGATGTTTGAGCAATCAAATTGAAGGGCGGCTCGTCCGGTCTTGGAGGGTAGGTCGCATAGATAAATGATGAGGCCGTTGCAAAACGGAACAGAACCCGGCTTACGTTTTTTCTCCAACTTCGAGGTGCCTTCGGGCACCTCGTCCTTTTTCATACTTTGCTTAACTTAGCCGTCCAATGAAAGTTTCATATATCAAACCTTTGGATGGCGTGCGGGCTATTGCAGCACTCATGGTGCTTGTTTTTCATTGTTTTCAAATTACTACTTACCACTCTACTACAGGAATACTACTTCAAAAAATTGGATTCCTGGGACAAACCGGTGTTTCACTTTTCTTCGTGCTCTCTGGATTCCTGATTACACGTATTTTAATTCAACAAAAAAACGAACCTCATTTTATTGTCCATTTCTTTATTCGCCGGGCATTGCGCATTTTCCCGCTCTATTTTTTGTACTTGTGTTTGATGTACTTCATATTTCCTTTTGTGTTTAACAAGACCAGTCCAGATTTTTCTCAACAATGGTATTATTGGTTTTACTTGCAAGACTTTGCCATTACTTTTAGATGGCCCGCCATTGGACCCAAGCACTTCTGGTCATTGGCTATTGAGGAACATTTCTATCTAATCTGGCCTTTTATTATTTTGTTCAATAAAACAAAAGGGATTGTAGCAACCATTGCCCTCTTTATAATTATTTCAGCCATCACCCGAATTCTTCTAGTTCAAAATGGATTTGAAACCTATTTTTTCACTTTCGCAAGATTGGACGAAATAAGTTTGGGATGTCTTTTAGCCCTTCTAGAATCAAAGGGATTTTTATTAAAATGGAAAATCAAACCCATTACAATCTTGCTGATTACAATGGCTGGTATTGCTGGAATCTTGTGGTTTCAATTCTCATCATTGGCCAACCCCGTCATTCAAGTCATCAAATACCAATTGATATCAGCCACCTATTTTTTATCCGTAGTTTGGGTATTGATAGCGCCAAGCCACTTTTGGATTACTAAAATTTTGAGCAGTCGGTTCTTGGTATTCACTGGGAGTATCAGCTACGGCATCTACGTATATCAAGCCATTGCCATTGAAATGACGAGAGCATTTGAAATTCAAAACAATGCACTTTTTTTTCTTGGAGTAACAATCACTTGCTACACCATCGCAACAGTGAGTTATTTCCTATTTGAAAAGCCTATTTTGAATTTGAAATCAAAATTTATTCACTAACCTGTGCAGTAATGGTCAGCACTGTGCTGATGGGCTCTGTATTGGCGATGATGGTTACTTTTTTGCTATTGGCTCCCACCTTGCCTTTGCTATTGAATTTCACTTTGATATAACCAGATGCTCCTGGAGCAATAGCTTCTTTCGGATATTCTGGAACCGTGCAGCCACATGAACCCTTTGCTGTTTCAATGATCAAAGGCTCATTGCCATTGTTTTTAAATTGAAATGCATACTCCTTGATGTCACCTTCTTTAATCGATCCAAAATCATGCGTCGACTCACTAAAAACCATCATTGTCTTGGCGCGCTTCTTCGACTCTTGACCAATCGTTGCACCGGCTTCTTCATTGATGTGGGTAATGGGTTGCTGTGGGTCAACCATTCTCGAAGCCACATATGCAAACGCTCCAACGATAAATAACCCCAATCCTAATTTGATTCCTTTTGACATAACTTGATTCTTATTGCTAGTTTATTTCTTTTTCTTGCTTTTTGGATTGGCTTTTGTATCCAAATCTTGGGCGTCATATTCTCCATTTTGCAAGATTTGTACTGCCTTTTTCAATGCTGGATTCAAATCATTGATCACCTCATAAAAAGCCTCATTCTCGTATAAATCACGCGCCAAAAGCGCCTTAGATCGTACCATTATCGCATGTCGACTGTTGGCATATCCTTTTTGATCCCACTTTACTTCTTTGGCCACTGCCATATCAATCACCTTCTGCTCTTCATCTGCAGGAATATTGTATTTTGAAACAAAGTCATTCACCGTTGGGTATTGAGCAAGAATTTTTTCTCTATTCGCATTGGCGTAGGTCAAAGCCCAATCATTTTGCACGCCCACTCGAATCAAATCACTGAAATAACGACTATTTTCAGATGTATCCAACGGGACAAATACATCGGGCATGATGCCACCGCCGCCATACACCGTGCGCTTAGAAAGTTGCGTGGCAAACTTCAATGAGTCTGGAAAATGAATGCTATCAGCCGAAAAGAATTCTCCTCGTTCTAATCGCTTTGCATAATCTTGGTAATAATCATCTTTGCCACCTTCGTATGGCTTTTGGATGCAACGTCCCGCAGGAGTAAAATACTTTTGCACTGTCAATCGTACGACTGATCCATCGGGCAATGAGACAGGACGCTGCACCAAACCCTTTCCAAACGATCTTCTTCCTACAATCACTCCACGATCCCAATCTTGAATAGCTCCGCTCACGATTTCAGACGCGCTGGCTGAAGATTCATCGATTAATATGATCAACCGTCCTTCTTCAAAGCTTCCTTTCACCCCGCGTCTCGCTGTATAATTTTCTCGCTTAAATGCGCGACCCTCCGTGTAAACCAATAGACGATCGCCACTAATAAACTCATCCCCCATTTCAATAGCAGCACGAAGAAGTCCTCCGCCATTGTCTTGTAAATCGATGATCAAATCTTTCATTCCTTCGGCTTTCAATTCAGAAATACCTTTTTTCATTTCTTCCACTGTAGTAGCCGCAAAACGACTCACTTTGATATAGCCAATCTCTGGAGCAACCATGTAAGAAGCATCTACAGAATAAATCGGAATTTTATCTCTCGTAATATTAAAATACAAAATCTCTTTGATTCCTTTGCGCTCGATACCTACTTTGACGATGGTTCCTTTTGGTCCTCGAAGTTTTGAAAGCACATCGCTGTTCTTAACGCCAATTCCAGCCATTTTCTGACCCTCTACTTCAACTATTTTATCTCCCGCTTTGATACCCAGTTTTTCTGACGGCCCACCCTGAATGGGTTCTACTACCATGATGGTGTCGTGTAAAATATTGAACTGAATTCCGATTCCATCAAAACTTCCTTGCAAGGGTTCATTGGCTTCTTGAACCTCTTCAGCGGAAATATAAGTGGAATGAGGATCTAATTCTTCTAACATATGAATGATGGCCTTTTCTACCAATTCCTTAGAATTGACAGAATCCACATACATCATTTCAATGCTTTGCAACAAGTAAGCAAACTTGTCTGTCGTTTGTGTGGTATTTTTAATTTGTGCGTTCGCAGAAAACAAAACACCAGTCACCAAAAAAACAACCCCTAAAATCTTCTTCATGGTGGTAAAAATACAAAGAAGGTTTACACCCTAACGAACGATTACTATTGTTCCGCTAACTTTTTGTATTTCTTTATCAAAAACAGATTTCACGCGGAGTGTGTAGGGGTAAACACCATCCGGCACATAATAATTTCCTTGCTGATAGGAACCGTTCCAACAATCGCCAAAATTATCCGTCTTGAACACTATTTCTCCAGCTCGATTGAACACCACCCAATCAAACTTTTCAATATCGATGGCATTTCCCAATGGTCCGATACAGTCATTGATCATATCTCCGTTAGGGGTGAATGTATTGGGAATGTAATAGCTGTAAATTTCAGGTTTTGTATGCAGTGTCAAAGTATCATCGTCATAGAAAACGACTGATATCTCTCGGGATAAACTATCCGGCGCAAAGTCGTTTCCTTTTGCGCTCGTCCAATTTACAAATTCATAATATTCATTTTCTGTTGCCGTGAATTGGATTGGCAAACCATTCTCCACTTCAAATTGAAACGAGTAATTTCCTGATGCTCCTTGACTAGTCGTAGCCATTGCCGTATAAGGAATATCGACTACCACTGTAATGAGGCTGTGCGGAATTTCATAAAAATGAGCGACGATTGTATCCTGCTCTGTCACCGTGAAATTAACAGTTGCAGCAGTCGTATTGGGATTCAACACAATTCCAGATGATGACCAGTTGACAAATGAAGTCCATGGAGCCAACGTGATCGCACCAACCGAATGATTCTCTCCTTCTGCCCAATCATAGGTAACAGGCAAATTGGTCACCTCCACTCCATCGACAAATACTTGACCAATATTCATGGGCATTTTTGTAATAGTCACCAATTGGTGTGGAGTAAAGTTATAGTTGACCACCACCGTGTCAGTACTGCAAAATGT
>CANFLZ010000030.1 GCA_947448135.1 Flavobacteriales bacterium | reverse complement strand
CTTTGGCGTTATCTAGAGAATTATCCTCTCAATCAAATTTAATTGGTAGAGAATGGTTTAATTCTGAACAAAGTGGATTAAGCATACGATGCATTAAAGATTAAACCTAATATCATGATAAAGAAAATATATGTTATCGCAGGCGCTCCGCACAGTCGAAAGTCCACAACAATTCGAGCACTAACAGGGGCATATCAATTGTCAAGATTTGAACTTGCGTTTGCGGAAGGCAATGAGCGAGCTCTGATTTTGACTACCTCCCCAAACGAAGTTGAATCAACTGAGTTTCCAATCGGTATAAATCCCAATCAATTAATTGATATGATAAAAAATGAATCGGAAATTGATTGTGTGATTTTGACTTTGCGTTCTGTCAATGCTTTACATAATCTTCCATTGGCAAATGGATACATTTTGGCATTGTTACATGCGGGATTTGAAATTGCAACAGTGGTGATGTATAATACGGAAATTGAAATTCCTTCTGGGGTAGAAGCGGTTTTAATTCAAAACACTGCCGATACACCAAGTAATGCTCTGGCTAATGAAATTCGCCAAATTTGGAGTTTGATTTAATTAAAAAATCCAATAATACCCTTCGAAATACGGAAAGTTGCTTTCTATTTTGACTGTGACTGTAACACGGTAACGCAACTTTGAATAGTCTCGTAAGTTGCACGATGATGAGTTGGATAACAAAAAAGCCGAAGTTTCCTTCGGCTTTTTAATTATTCTGGATGAGCGATTATTTTTTCTCTAAAGTCATCTTGTCAACGGTACTGCCGGTGGTCATTTCTAACTTCATTTCTTTTTCACGCAACTCGATAATTTTCCAATTCTCGACTGATCCATCAGAGTAAGTGATTTTGATATCTTCTTTGTCTGATGCAAATTCCCATTTTCCGGTGTCGGTATACGATTGAGTATTGTTGGTGTAACTGGGTGAACAATTGATATAAGAGGTATTAAAATCGAGTGACGTAAAGTTAATGTTGGAAGCGAAATTACACCCACCGTCCTTATCAAAAGTGACGTTGTAATCATTAATAGTGGTTGTAATGGTGTAATCAAAGGTTGATCCACTCATACAATCAAAGACATTGTTTTCTGTCATTTGGAAAATATTGATTCCATCTTCAGTGAAAGATGTAACCTTCCAATCTCCGGCAACTCTGGATGTTTTGGAACGAAGGCTTAGACCTGGTCCTTCCTCATATTTGGAACATGAAGTGAATGTAAATACTAGGGTAGCAATTACCCATGACGCTAACGTCAAAGTTGATTTTTTCATAAATGAATAATTAGGTGGGTTTTATTTTCTACGCAATATAATACAAAATTGGAAAGTAGGTAGATCGGTATATCCGTATACATCTGCCGATTCACTGATTCACCGATTCACCTCCACAATCCCTACGCGATCACCAACGGTGACGGCGGAGCGGAAGCGGGAATCGTGGGATACTTTTTGCCAACATGCTTCCATATCCTTGGAGAAATTGATGTCGTCCAAAACGATAATGGTTCCGGGGCGACTGTGTTTTAATACAATCTCTAATTGTGGCAAAACAAATTCCTGGGTGTGGATGGCGTCTATAAAGGCCAAGTCGATGAATTGTCCTTGTGGCAATACGTGCTCTATGTTTGCTTCGAATGTGCCAATGGTGAGTATATATGGATGACCGATTTGCTGGAGATTGTCATCGGCGAGCTTTGCCCAAACTTCATTGGGATCAAAGGTCAATAGCTTTCCCTTGCCATTGGCTTTTAAACCGGCCAAAAAATACATGCCTGAAATACCGAAGGCAGTTCCAAATTCTATGATGTTTTCCGCTTTTGTCTTTTGTGCCAAATGGGTAAACAAGTTGCCCATCGTGGGTTGAGTGCGAACTTGGTTGGAACTGCGTGTCGCTTTTGCAGCCCCTTGATAACCATTCCAAAGCGGTTGTTCTCCTTGCTCATTGGTGATGATGGCGCGCTTCTCTATGAAGGTGGCCAATGGTCCAATGGGTGGTTTCACAAAGTCACGGCCCATGTTTTGGGCCAACCAAGATTGCTCATCGCGTTGAATCCATTCAAGCGGAATCTTCCGACCAATGTAATTGATGTAATAAGGGCGGAGGATTTTCTTTATTGTATTCAACATAACGGTAAATTAAAATTCTGCATTCAATGGCGTGCGAGGGAAAGGTATGACATCGCGGATGTTGGTCATGCCCGTGGCATACATGACCATGCGCTCAAAGCCCAATCCAAATCCGGCGTGTGGACAAGTACCAAATTTTCTTGTCTCCAAATACCACCATATGTGATCTTCTGGAATATTGAATTGTGCACATTTTTCTTTCAATACATCATATCGCTCTTCACGTTGTGAACCGCCGATGATCTCGCCAATGCCGGGAACCAAGATGTCCATGGCGGCTACTGTTTTTCCATCTTCGTTCAATCGCATGTAAAATGCCTTAATAGCGGCTGGATAACCGGTGATGATAACGGGTTTTTGAAAATGCTTCTCTACCAAATAACGCTCGTGCTCACTCTGCAAATCAATTCCCCATGAAACGTCGTATTTGAATTTCTTTTTCTTGTAATGATTCGAGTTCATTAAAATATCAATGGCCTCGGTGTAGGTAATTCTTTCGAAGGGATTGTCCACCACAAACTTCAAACGATCAATCAATGGCATCGTTTGTCTTTCGTCCATGGGCTTGGTTTTATCTTCCTGCGCTTCGCGCTCTTGTAAGAAGGTCAAATCATCAATGGCATTTTCCAAAACATATTTCAAACAATATTGCAAAAACTCTTCGGCCAAATCCATGTTGTCCACGATGTCATTAAAAGCAACTTCGGGTTCGATCATCCAGAACTCAGCCAAGTGACGAGAGGTGTTGGAATTCTCAGCACGAAAAGTTGGACCAAAGGTGTACACTTTTCCAAGGGCCAAGGCTGCCAACTCGGCCTCCAATTGACCCGAAACGGTGAGGTTAGAAGATTTACCAAAGAAGTCTTGACTGTGGTCGATTTGTCCTTGCTCATCTTTAGGGAGGTTGTTCAAATCCAACGTGGTTACTTTAAACATTTCTCCCGCTCCCTCAGCGTCGCTTCCAGTGATGATAGGGGAGTGCAGATAAAAGAATCCGCGGTCGTTGAAGAATTGATGCACAGCGTAAGCCAAGTGATGACGCAAACGGAAAACGGCGCCAAAGGTGTTGGTTCTAAAACGCAAATGGGCCTTTTCTCTCAAAAAGTCCAATGACGTTTTTTTCATTTGGATGGGGAATTCATTGGGATCGCAATCTCCCAAAATTTCAAGGCTTGTTGCGATGATTTCCACGCTTTGTCCTTTTCCCAAACTTTCAGCCACTTTGCCTTGAATGGAAATGCAAGTACCCGTATACAGACGCTTTAAATCAGATTCAGAAAAATCATTGGCATTGACAACAACTTGAATATTGTTGATGGTCGATCCGTCGTTGAGTGCAATGAACTGGTCATTGCGAAAAGTTCTTACCCATCCTTTGACAACGACTAGACTGCCAATTGCAGGGTTGGATAATATTTGTTTGATTTCTGTGCGCTTCATATCTCTATAGCTGAAGCGCCAAAGTTAATCAATTACAAATGAATTGGTGTATGGGTTTTTTCAGATTCAACCACACCATCGCGCATGCGAATGATCCTGTGTGCAAAGGCGGCAATGTCTTCCTCATGCGTTACAATGATGATGGTATTTCCGGCGTCATGAATGTCTTGAAACAACTTCATGATTTCGTGTGATGTCTTGGAGTCAAGGTTTCCTGTGGGCTCATCGGCCAATATGATGGAGGGATGATTGACCAAAGCGCGGGCTACAGCAACCCGCTGTCGTTGCCCTCCAGAAAGCTCATTGGGTTTGTGGGTCATCCGATTGCCCAGTCCCACTTGCTCCAAAACTTCCTTGGCGCGGGCCAGTCGCTTTTCTTCTGACCATCCTGCATAGACAAGCGGCAAGGCTACATTTTCCAGGGCCGTGTATTTGGGTAGAAGATTAAAAGTTTGAAATACGAATCCAATCTCTTTGTTTCGAATTGCCGCTAGTTCATTGTCATCCAAAGTCGCGACATTGGGACCATTGAGATAATATTCTCCGGCAGTGGGGCGATCCAAACAGCCCAGTATATTCATCAATGTCGACTTGCCGGATCCCGAAGGTCCCATCAAAGCGACATACTGATTTTTCTCAATACTCAACGCTACACCATTCAAGGCATTCACCTCTTCTTCGCCTACCACATAGCGTTTGGTAAGCCCTTCTATTTTGATCAGACTGGACATGTGCCAAAAATAGCGAATCGAGGCAACTTTTGGATTATATTTACACTCCATATTTCAGTAAAAAGGTTAAGACGGATGAGGAGATGAGGAGATGAAGGGATTGGCCAACTGAATGGGAAGAAAAAGAATTTTTATATCTTGATGAATATGAAGTTTGTGAAAAGTTTAGTTTTGGGTTGTGTGTTGATGACGTCCAGTGTTTTTGGACAAATCGCCGTTACCAACAGTATGACAGCAGACCAAGCGGTGCAATACTTGTTGGGTCCTGGTGTTACCTACTTCAACGCGCAGTTCACGGGAAGTGCCATTCAGTTGGGTCAATTGACCGGCCTTGGAACGCCAACCAACTTCCAGATTGCAGAAGGGGTCGTTATCTGTACGGATGACGTGGTGACTTTGGATCCGCTAGGGACTGTGGGAACCATAACACCTGATATCGCTACGCAGGCGGACTTGCTCTCAGTAGCTCAGTCGGTTCCTCCGATGATCGGACAGACATTCACCATTACCAGTGTTCACAACGTAGCAATGTTGGAATTTGATTTCGTCGCTACCGGAAATACGTTGAGCTTCAATTATATTTTCGGTTCAGATGAGTATTTGACTTTTGTGAATACGCAGTACAATGATGTTTTTGCTTTCTTCCTTTCTGGACCTGGTATTACAGGAACCTATGCATCTCCGGCGGCATTCCCAGGTGGTTCAGTGAATATTGCAGCTGTACCGAATTCAAACCCGCCTCTGCCAATTACCATTAGTTCTGTGAACAATGTATTGAACAGTGATTTTTATGTGGACAATGCTGCGTTGGCGGATATTTCATCCAATGGGTATACCACTTCGTTGACAGCAGAGCACCCGTTGCAATGTGGATCTACCTATCACATTCGTTTGGCTATTGCAGACTGTGGTGACCAAAGTTTGCAATCGTTTGTTTGCTTGCAAGCGGGATCTTTCAATGTGGGTACCAATTTGATTACGCCACTTTCTGTTTCTGCTCCTGGTATCAGTCCAATTCCTAATTTCCCCAACAACGCAATTCTAGAAGGGGAGAGCTGTTATGATGGATCTTTCATCATCAATCCTCCTGCATGTTCGATTGATCCGGATACAATCCAAATTGTTTATGGTGGAACAGCAACCTACGGAACCGATTACACGACAGGGAATGTTCAACAAATCATTTTGTATCCCAATACACCTGATACTTTGTTCATTAACGCATTGGTCGATCACCAAGCGGAGATCGATTCAACCATCACATACAGCGGAATCACTTCCGGTGTTGAAACCATTACTATCAGCTTCATTTATGATCATTTGGTGGATGGCATAATGGTGAATGATACCGCCACGTCTACTTTATTGTTGGTGGATTACAATCCCGTTGAACTCGGCACGATCAGCGATTTCGCCATGTGCTATGGCGTTCCTCATGCAGTGAATGTATCTTCTTTGGTTACGAATGGAGTTCCCAACTATACATATATCTGGGAAGATCCAACGGGACAAGTTGTTGGAAGCGGCGCTACAGAAACATTGAACCACAGTCAGGCCAATCCAATCACACCTGGTGAATATTGGGTGACCGTCCGTGATTATTGCGGCATTACAGATTCGTCGAAGTTTAATATTGTGACTCCCAATCCTCCGCCCAATTATGCCAACGCAATGGACTCATTGATTTGTATGGGTGATCCAGACACCTTGTGGTTGCCTGAAAATACAGCGTTCTCGTATGAGTGGTATTACTATGATACCGATTTAGCGGCTGAAGTAGACATGCCGTCTACAACCAACTTCTTGGTGTTGCCTTCGGTGTGGGCTGAAACTTTCCATTGTGTTATTACCGAAGAGACTTGTCAGTATGATGATACCGCGAGCTTCTCTTATCTACCGCAAATCTGTGAGATTCTTATTCCCAATATCATCACGCCAAACGAAAAGTATGATGCAGCATTGGACTTGAACAGTGGAAATCCCAAAGGAAACAACAATCTTTGGATTCAAGGATTGGTGGACAACAAAGGTGTTAGAAGATTCCCAGGTTCAACATTAAAAGTGTACAACCGTTGGGGTAATTTGGTTTATGAAAATGACAATTATGACAACAGTTGGAATCCGATGGATTTGAATTCAGGAACCTACTATTACGTCTTTATGTTGAACAGAAAAGCCAAAGAAGAGTTCTACAATGGTAATTTGGAGATTGTAAAATAATCGGCGATTATCGCTGAATCAAAGAAAGGCCGGACATTAGTTCCGGCTTTTTTATGTCCATTAGGTCCAAAATAGTGGGAGCCACATCCGCCAATATTCCAGCGTTTACCGATTTTACACCATCCCCGATAACCCATACAGGAACGGGGTTGGTGGTATGCGCAGTATTGGGACTTCCATCTTCATTAAAGGCTTTGTCTGCGTTGCCGTGGTCTGCGATAATGACAAATTGATAGTTGTTTTCTAATCCAGATTCGACAACACTTTTCAAACAAGCATCTACTGTTTCAACAGCCTTGGTAATAGCACTATAAACACCAGTGTGACCCACCATATCTGGATTTGCAAAATTGAGGCAAATGAAATCGGGCTGATCGTTCTGCATCCATTGGATCACCGTGTCTCTGATTTCAGCGGCACCCATTTCAGGCTGCAAATCATAAGTGGCTACTTTGGGAGATGGGATCATGGCACGGTTCTCACCTTCGAAATTGGCTTCGCGCCCACCGCTAAAAAAGAATGTGACGTGCGGATATTTTTCAGTTTCAGCAATTCTCAATTGCGTGCGCCCTGCTGAAGCAATTACCTCTCCGAGGGTTTGTGTCAGATTGTCTTTCTCGTAAATAACATGCACATTTTCAAAACGCTCGTCGTATTGGGTCATGGTGACATAATACAAATTCGGAATGACGTGCATTTGTAGTTCTGGTATGTCATGTTGAGAAAGGACCTCTGTGATTTCACGGCATCTGTCTGTTCTGAAATTGAAACAAATGACAACATCACCGGATTCGATTTTTTTGAAATTGGGTGAGATGACATGCGGTTCGATGAATTCATCGGTCACTTCATTTTGATAACTGCTTTGAATAGCCGCTTGGGCTGAAGTGCTTTCTGCGCCTGTGCCGTGGACCATTAAATCATATGCTTTTTTCACGCGCTCCCATCTTTTGTCACGGTCCATGGCATAGTATCGACCAATCACAGATGCAATTTTAACGGGAGTATTTGTAATGCTATTTTCAAACGCTTGCACGAAGCCCATTCCGCTATTCGGATCTGTATCACGGCCATCTGTGATGACGTGAAAGCGCGAAGTTACACTTGGAAAAGATGCAGCAATTTCAGCCAAAGCAACAGCATGTCTCCAATGAGAGTGAACACCACCATCGCTGATGAGACCGATCATGTGGACTTGCTTTTGATTGGCTTGGGCATATTCAAATGCTTGTAAAATTTGAGGATGAGAATGAAATTTCTTCTCACGAATTTCTTTGTTGATGCGTACCAATTCTTGAAACACAATCCGACCAGCACCAATGTTCATGTGACCCACCTCACTGTTGCCCATTTGCCCTTCGGGTAGTCCAACATTTTCTCCGTCTGTGCGCAAAGTAGCGTGCGGATATTGTTGCGATAAGGCATCTGTAAATGGGGTGTTGGCATTGAAAATAGCATCGCTATTGTCTTTTTTACCAATTCCCCATCCGTCTAAAATAATCAGTGCTGCTTTTTTTGTCATAATGGCAAATTTACGGTGACTATCGTCCCTTTAGTTGTATGGCGATTAAATTGAATACTTCCTTTGTAAAATTTCACGATGGTTTGCACCAAATAAAGACCCAAGCCACTGCCGCTGATAGTCTCTGCATGTTGACTTCCACGGAAAAATTTCCGGGTTAAATCTCCCACTTCTTCCGATGGTAAACCTTCGCCTTCATCTTGAATTTGAATGATGAAAACAGAATTGTTTTTTTGAGCGGAGATGTGAACCGTTGAGTGAGAATGGCTGTATTTGCAGGCGTTGTCAATCAAATTGAAAAGAATCGCATTCAAAAATTCAGGATCCATGTGGATATTGAGCTGGTGATCAATTTGAGTTTCGAAGCGATGGTGTGGATACCATTTGTTCAATCGCGTGAGCTCAGCTGAAATGAATTCGTCGAGGTTGATGATTTGATCTTGATTTTCAAATCGACCCGAAGAAGTGCGCGAGGTGAGTAGAATATTTTCGATCTGTTTTTGCAATCGGGTCAGTTCACCTTGCGCTTGTCCCAAAATCAATTTCTGCTGGTCTTCATCCGTTTTGCGTTTTGTCAATGTGTCGAGCATGAGGCGGATGGATGCAATCGGCGTTTTTAATTCATGGGTAACGGAGAGCAAGAAGGTTTTTTCGACAACCGCACTTTCCATTTCTTTTTTCATGCTCTGGTGAATCCACCGGAAGCCAATGAACAACAAAACAGAAAAAACAGATCCTTCTCCAACAATCATCCACACTTTGAAATTGCTTTGGGAATCATTGCCATAAATGACCTGATAATTTCTGAGCAATTGATATCCCCACCAAAACAATTGAATTAAAACATACAAAAAGAGGATGTAAAGTAATCTTTGGCGAAACTTTCGGTTGTTCATGCAGTAAAAGTACATTGAATTCCAATTGTCCTGCTTAACTTTGAGCAGATGAAAAATGGGTTTCTATTACTACTGATGACTTGCTTTGTTCTGCGTATGAACGCGCAAAAGGTGGGTGTTGTATTAAGTGGAGGTGGAGCCCAGGGGCTTGCGCACATTGGCGTGCTCAAAGCGTTAGAGGAAAATGGTATTCCGATCGACTACATTGTGGGCACCAGTATAGGTGGTGCAATAGGCGCTATGTATGCGGCGGGTATGACAACCGATGAGATGATTGCTTACGTTTCTACGGAGAAATATTGGAGAGTTTCGGAAGGTAAGGCAGGAACAGATTTGCAATTCTACTATCGTGAACCGATGCCGGATGCCGGAATGTTGCGTTTGAAAGTCAAACGCGGTTCAGGTCTGAAAGATGTTATCCCAACCCACTACATAGACTCTGAGCCATTGGATTGGGAAACGATGTTGGGATTTAGTGCGGCCACTTTGCGTTGCCAAGAAAATTTTGATTCATTGATGATTCCTTTTCGTTGCGTGGCAGCGGATTTGGAAACCAAAAGCGAAGTGGTTTTTTCAAAAGGATCATTGAGTGAAGCAGTCAGAGCTTCGATGACTTATCCATTTTACATTCCTCCCATTCGAATCAACGATCACCTTTTTTATGATGGTGGGATTTACAACAACTTCCCTGTGGATGTGATGTACAACGAATTTTTACCCGACGTGATCATAGGTTCCAATGTTTCCAGTAAGTCTGCCCCTGTTGATGAAAATGATTTCATGTCACAATTGGAAAATCTAATTGTTTTTAGAGACAACCCGCCGATCCAATGTGATCGTTGGGTGGAAATTGAAATGGCGATACATACGGGGACTTTTGATTTTCATGAAGCGCCGGAAGTGGTCCAGTTAGGGTATGAGCAAGCCTTGCCTTATATTCAACAGATCAAAGAGAATTTGCTGGTGCTTCAAAATAAAAAGCATTTTGAAAAGAGACGCGAGCTTTTTCTGGCCAAGCCATTGCCCGATCAGTTGACAACAGTGCGTGTAAAAGGATTGGAGTCCAAAGAAAATGCGCGATTAGAACATTCATTGATGAGCGGATTGAAACGCATGGATCTCCAACATTTTGAACCCCGATTTTATTCGTTGTGGAAGGAGCCCTACATCCGTTCTGTTTTTCCAGTTGTACACGCAGATCCAAAAAACGGAAATGGTTACGCGTTGGAATTGCGCGTAAAAAAGGAAGAGCCTATCCGAATTGGATTGGGCGGAAATTTCTCGTCTAGGTCAATCAATACAGGAATGGTGAGTGTCCAATATCGACCCTTCAAATCGGTGAATATGACAACCTACGGCAATAGTTATTTTGGTCGTTTTTATGGTTCGGTGCTCTTGGGATTAGAATACCGAAATCGCAGCTATCGATTGCCCATGAATTGGAGTTTGGAGTATTGTCAAAATCGTTGGGATTATTACCGCAGTGTCTCCGCGTTTTTTGAAGATACCAAGCCTTCTTTTATTGTCAATTATGATCAATACATGAAGGCATCCTTGCAGATGTCCAGCTCGCAGCATTCTATTTTTAAAATTCAATCTTTCGCTATTCTACAAAAAGACCAATACTACCAAAGCAAACAGTTTTTGAGTGTCGATACTGCAGATTATACCCAGCTTCGCGGATGGGTGAATCGAATTACTTGGGAATACAATACTTTGAATAAAAGTATGTATGCCTCAGAGGGAAGCAAATTCATGTTGAGTTGGAAAAATGTGAATGGAACAGAGTTAACCGTTCCAGGCACTACGAATATCATTCGTGATTCAACAAATGCACATCAAAATTGGATGGTTTACCGCTTGCATGCCGAATCATATTTTAAAATCGCCAAGCAATGGACGGCAGGATATTCAATCGATGCGGGTCACAGTACCCAGCGTGTTTTGAATAATTATATGTCGACTTTGATTCAGGAACAATCTTACCGACCCAATCCTGAAAGTTCGACGTTTTTCTTGCCTCAGTTTAGAGCGTTGACTTACGTTGGCTATGGATTGCGCAATGATTTTGCGATCAACAGCAACTTGCATTTGCGATTAGAGGGATATCAAATGCGCTCCTATCGTTATTACGAACAAGATAATTTCAGCAAGGCCGTACTCAATCGCGATGTAGTGACCAATATGATTTACAGTGGAAGTTTGGTCTATCATACTTTGGCGGGGCCGTTGTCATTTCAATTGAATTACTACGAGAGAAAGACAGATCCTTTTTCTTTAATGGTTCACTTTGGTTACATTTTATATAATGATACACCGCGAGATTGATTCTTTATCTTTGTCGCATTAAATTAAATACACATGTCAAAAATTAAATTTGCAGTCATCGGAGCAGGGCACATTGGAAAGCGTCATGCCGAAATGGTAAAGCGCAATCCTGATTGTGAATTGGTTGCATTTTGTGATGTTCGATCTGCAGAGGAGTGTAAAATTCAGGATTTCAATGTTCCGTTGTTTCAAGATGTTCAGGCCATGTTTGATGCATTGCCAGAGATCGAAGTGGTGAGTGTTTGCACGCCAAATGGTTTGCACGCTTCTCAGTCCATGCAAGTATTGAATGCAAAGAAACATTTGGTGGTGGAGAAGCCGATGGCCTTGACCAAAGCAGCGTGTGAAGAGATTATTTTCAAAAGTTTGCAGGTGCATAGACAAGTGTTTTGCGTGATGCAAAACCGATATAGTCCTCCTTCACAGTGGATCAAAGAAATTTTGGAAGAAGGAAAATTGGGAAAGATTTTCATGGTCAATATCAATTGCTATTGGAACCGAGATGATCGATATTACAAGAAGGATCATTGGAAAGGTAAATTGGATAGTGATGGTGGAACTTTGTTTACACAGTTCTCTCATTTCATTGATATCATGTATTGGCTATTTGGCGATATCACCAATATCCAAGCCCGCATGATGGATTTCAATCACGCGCATTCTACGCAGTTTGAAGATTCTGGAATGGTGAACTTTGAATTTGTCAATGGCGGATTGGGTTCCTTTAATTTTTCCACATCGATTTATGATCAGAACTATGAGAGCAGTATGACCATCATCGGCGAAAAAGGAACAGTGAAGATTGGTGGGCAATACATGAATGAAGTGCAATACTGCCATATTCAAGATTATGAAATGCCCGTTTTGCCAGAGGGCAATCCTGCCAATGATTACGGCTTGTACAAAGGTTCAGCGGCCAATCATGTGTACATCATTCAAAATGTGGTGGACACACTGAAAGGAAAGAGTATCATTACTACCAATGCTTTGGAAGGGATGAAGGTGGTGGATATTATTGAGCGCATGTACGAGGCAGCTCCAAAAATCAGGAAGTGATTTTCAATTTATAAGGCATAAAAAAAGACCCCGAAATCCGGGGTCTTTTTTATTGGAACAATTTCATTACTGAGTAATCGAGTTGTAGTTGATTTGCCACTCCGGATCATCCATGAACAATTCATTGGCGTATCCCATCCATTCTGCAGCCTTCTTTTTGTCATTGGCATCGCCCAATTCGTTGGCGTATGTAATCAAGGCATTTTTCAAAAGTTTCTTTACCTCTTCGTTGTCGGTTGAATAAGTTTGAGACACCAACAATTCTTTTGCTTTCGCGAATTCAGTATCTGAATCTTTAACGGCTTTGGCATGAGCAAAGCACAATGCCAACATCAAGTGAGCGCCAGCATCATTGGGATCAAAATCAATCATGCAATCGTAAAAAGATTTTGCCTTGGTGAATTTTCCAGCTTCGTATTGGATATCTCCTTCAACGGTCAAATCTTTTCTTAGGTTGACGAAGAAATCAGGAAAGTCTCCAACATATTTTTTCTCTTTGTCTTTAGCCGCGTACTTTGACGTATACTTCATGGCATCTTTGAAGGCATTTTTGTACTCCTCCATTTGCGTGTACTTTTCAATCTTGGACATCTCATACAATGACATCGCAATGTATAAATAGGGCAGAGGGTGTTTTTTAGTCGCGTCACCGACAGTGTAGTTTTCGGCTTTGTTCAAGACCTTTTCATATTTTTGGTCGACAAACAAAGACAACAAATCTTTGAATTCGGTTTCTTGTGCTCTTGCAAAAGGAGCAATGAGCATCACGGCAACAAGGGAAAGGATTTTAATTTTCATATGGTTTTTTCTTTGCGTATCTAAAAACAATGCCAAAATAGGACATTTCTTTTAAATCTGTAGATTCCTCTTCAAAAATACGGAGAACAATTTCATGAAGGTTTGTATATTCGCACGAACCTCAGAAAATTGAAATGATTAAAAGAATATTCCTTTTTGCGATAGTCAGCATAGTTTCACAAATGGCCTTGTCCCAGGGATCCGTTCGTGGATTCATCAAAGATAAAGAAACGGGCCAGCCTGTATTCCCTATTACCGTAGGTTTAGAGGGTACTGAGTATGGTGGAGTAACGGATAATTCTGGATATTATTCATTGACCAAAGTTCCTGCTGGTAATTATAATTTGGTGGTGGTCTCCATGGAATTCCAGCCGATCAAAGAACCCATTACCATTGTGAATGGTCAAGTTGTTTCTCGCAATTATTTGGTTGAGCGCAATACAATTGAGATGTCTACATTGGAGATCAATTCAAGACGAGGAGATCAGGTCAACAATGTCAACATTTCTTCTGAGACAATTCGCTCTCAGGATATCAAAAAGATTCCATCCATTGGTGGACAAACGGATATTGTTCAATACTTGACGGTATTGCCAGGTTTTGTTAGCACAGGTGACCAAGGGGGACAAATATTTGTTCGCGGTGGAAGCCCGGTTCAAAACAAAGTGATGTTGGATGGGATGATTGTTTACAATCCTTTCCACAGTATCGGTTTGTTTTCTGTTTTTGATACCGATATCATTTCTACGGCAGATGTGTACACGGGAGGTTTCAATGCGCAATATGGTGGACGATTGAGTTCGGTAATGGATATTACAACACGCGACGGAAACAAGCGCAAGCACAACGGTCGAGTAGGGATCAATCCATTTGGCGCCAAAGTATTGTTAGAAGGTCCATTGAAAAAATTGACTGAAAAAGGAAATGGAATTTCTTACGTTTTCTCCATGAAGAACTCTTACTTGGACAAGTCATCCAAGGCCATTTATCCCTATGTAAACAATGGGGCAGGTTTGCCTTTCCGTTACAACGATATGTATGGCAAAATCTCTTTTGGTGGTTCGACTGGAAGTAAATTGAATTTGTTTGGATTTTCTTTCAATGACGCAGTAACCAAATACCAAAGTTTGTCCAACTTGAGTTGGGCCAACAATGGATTCGGAGGAAATTTCGTGGTAGCTCCATCGGGTTCAACGGTTTTGATCAATGGAAATTTTGCTTACTCGGATTACCAATGCAAGTTGAAAGAAATCAGCAATCCTGATCGCTCAACAGGAATTTCTAGTTTCAATTTTGGTTTGGACTTTAAATACAACATGGACAATGATGTGTTGAATTACGGAATGGAGGTTGTTGGTTTCTCAACCAATTACAACACCTTCAATTCTTTAGGAGTGAAGGTCAACATGGAGCAGAACATGACCGAGTTGAACAGTTACGTTACCTACAAAATCAATCGCAAGAAATGGATTTTGGAACCAGGGTTCCGTTTGCAATACTACAGTTCTTTGGGCGTGGTATCTCCTGAGCCTCGTATCGGATTCAAGTACCGTCAGTCAGAAAGATTGCGTTGGAAATTGGCGGCGGGCCGTTATTCTCAAAACTTGATGGCAACCAATTCTGACCGTGATGTCGTGAATTTATTCTACGGATTCTTGGCAGCTCCAGAAGAAATTCAAAACACTTTTACGTCACCAGATTACCAAACAAGCCAAGTGCGTAACTCTTTGCAACGTGCGCTGCATTATGTGGCGGGGTTTGAGTTTGACGTCACAGATGCCTTCAACGTTAATGTTGAAGGGTACTTCCGAGATTTCCGTCAAATTACCAACATCAATCGCAACAAAATTTTCCCAGACGACAACGACAACCAAGACAAGCCTGAGTTATTGCGCAAGGATTTCATCTTGGAGTCAGGTCGTGCATATGGAGCAGACGTGGTAATGAAGTATGAAACCAAACGTCAATATTTCTATGTTGTGTATTCATTGATGAAAGTAGATCGTTGGGATGGTTTCAAATGGTACGCGCCTGTATTCGATCGCCGTCATAATGTCAATATTGTGGCCACGCATAAAATGGGTGAAAAACGCGATTGGGAATTGTCTGCACGTTGGAATTTGGGAAGTGGCTTGCCATTCACTCAAACGCAGGGTTACTACCAACCCAACTTGACCAACGGAGGAATCAGCACCGATTATACATATTCCAACTCAACGGAAATGGGTATTCAATTCGCTGGTTTGAACCAAGGTCGCTTGCCATACTACCATCGTTTGGACTTGAACTTGAAGAAAACGTTGAAAGGTGAAAAGTGCAATTGGGAGTGGAACTTGGGTGTTACTAACGCCTACAATCGCGCCAATGTGTTTTACATCGATCGTATTACTGCAAAACGTACCAACCAGTTGCCTATTATGCCAACCTTTGGTATGGAATTAAGCTTTTAGTAATTCTTGCGCGTTAGCGATAGCAGCTGCTGTGGGCGTTTTTCCGCTGAGCATCTCTGCAATTTCTTGAATGCGTTGGGGATGATCCAATGAAATTACTTTGGTCAACGTTCTTTCATCGCCATGTTCTTTGTACACCTTGAAATGGTGATTGGCTTTGGATGCAACTTGCGGCAAGTGAGAAATTGCGATGACTTGCATTTGTGATGCGCATTTTTGAAGCAATTGTCCCATTTTTAATCCAACATCTCCGCTCACACCTTGATCGATTTCATCCAGAATCATGGCGGGTAAATTCTGGCGAGAAGCCATGACGGCTTTCAATGCCAGCATGACTCTGGAAATTTCTCCTCCTGAAGCCGCTTGTTGAATGGCTTGTGGAGTCATGCCTTTGTTGGCGGTGAATAGAATTTGCACATCATCACAACCATCTGCCTTGGGCGGACATGAGGTGAGTGCTACTTGGATTTTGGCATGCTCCATCGATAATTGTTGGAGCCAATGCGCCAACTCTGTTTCCAGCACAGTTCCAGCTTCTTTTCTGCGTTGGCTGATCAACGCTCCGGTTTTGAGAAGTTGTTTTTCCGTTTCTTGGATCTCTTTTTCGAGTTGAACGATTTCATCTTCAACATTTCCGAGCCCTTCCAATTGGGATTGCCAAGTATCCTTGAGAGCCAATAACTCATCCCCATCTTGTACGCGATGCTTTTGTTGCAGTCGATAAATCTCACCCATTTTCTCTTGCAACTCGGCCAGCAATTGTGGATTCGATTGGGCTTGATCAGCAAGACCTTCGACATCACTCGTGATGTCCTTGGCCTCAATCATCAGTGCTTTGATTCGATCGGCGAGTGAAGCGTATTCCGATCCATATCGGCCGATTTTCTGAAGTTGCTGTAACAAAGAATGCAGGCGAGTAGCGATGCCTTCTGTTCCATCCAACAAGTGAATGGCGCTTTGTAAAACCGTTTGGATTTCCTCTGCGTTTTCGAGGGTTTCTACTTGCTGTTCGGTTTCCTTGGTATTGATTTTACCCACAGGAGAAGCTTCCAATTCTTCCCATTGAAAACGAATAAAATCTGCGGTCGCATTCCATTCTGCTTGTTGTTTGATTTTTTCGTTCAATGATTTTTGTGTGTCTTGCCAATACTTGTATTGCTGCGAGAATAAGGCAAGGGCTTCTTCATTTTTAGCAATGGCATCTAAAATTTCCAATTGAAAATTTCGTCGACCAATCAAACTTTGCTCGTGTTGTGAATGAATGTCAATCAATCGAGCACCTGCTTCTTTGAGGACAGAAACATTGACTGGTGTATCATTCATGAAAGAACGAGACTTTCCAGTGGGTAATATTTCGCGTCGGATAGTGAGCACCTCTTCCCAGTCTAAGTCATTTTCTTTGAAGAACGATTTCCATGCTTTTTCATTCAAAATGAATTGCGCTTCAATGACGCATTTCAGTTCATTGTTTCTAAATATTTTGGAATCGGCTCTTTGCCCCAATAGCAGACCAATGGCGCCGAGAAGAATGGATTTACCACTTCCGGTTTCACCAGTGATGACTGTGAATCCTTCATCAAAAAGCAATTCAGCTTGATCGATGAGGGCAAAATTTTGAACGCGAATATTTTTAAGCACTTGGAAACTTTTAAAACGAAAGTAAGTTGAATTTTGGTGAACGCCAATGGCGAGTTATGCGCATGTTATGCATCAATTCATGATGCGCTCATACTTGGATATATTTCCAGGATCAATCAACTTGCACAATTCGTAAATGGGTTGTTTTACCTCTACTGGCGCGGGTTTGAAAATCTGGGTGATTTCGTCGGCCTTGCCGTAGAAGAACACTTGTAAATTGTACGATGAAGGTCGGATTTTGTGAATCGCGCGCAAACCTTCTAAAGACGTGGCTATGTTGTTTCGTCCTTTTTCAATATCGTAATACATCAAATCCAAACCTTGTCTGTGGTATTGATAGAGAGCCTCTCTCAACGGCTTGAAAGATTGAGACAGTAAATTCTCGATGAGCCAATATCTGTTTTGTTGTCCTTTTTGGTTGGACTTCCATCCTTCCTCAGCAGCATTTTGGGCATTGTTGACAATCGTTTGGCACATCAAAAAATAATCAGTGCCTCCTTCAGGAGCGAATGAATCGTAGTCGAGAGCCAAAATCAAATTGGCGTAAAAAGCAATAACAGAAGTTAGATTATCCCTGTGTTGGTCTTGTGACCACTGCAAAGTAGAGTTGTCTTGGTAGCTAAACTCAAAGTTCTTGTCGTTGATACTCAACATGGTTGTTTTGTAAGAGCTATTGTAGACAGGGCGACTGCTGCTGACTTGTATGGTCCCTTTGAAACTTCTATTGTTGATTTGCTGTTCTACTGTGATTTGCATCGAACAATCGATACGCTCTTTTGCATCCCAATTGTCCTTCGACCATTTTCGATTGTTGACGAATTCCTCAATCACACCTTCCATGGTTTTAAAGACCTCAGCGTCACCAGTGATGACACGCGGAGGGATGATGGTTACATTGCAATTGAGTTCTTGCGCGTGCACCATTGATACTGCAATAAGACAAGAGAAGATGCAACTGAACTTTATAAAATTTCGCATAGTGCCATTAATATTTCATGAGCCACCTTGCTCTTGTGCATGGGCGCATAAGAACGAGAACGTGAATCGGGATAAATAATTGTGATGGTATTGTCATCACTTCCAAAGCCGGATTGCTTCCCGGATGCAGAGTTGGCAACAATAAAATCAAAGTTCTTTTTTCTCATTTTGATTTGCGCATTCTCCATGAGGTTTTCAGTTTCCAATGCAAATCCAATGAGTTTTTGTTGATGGGATTTTTGCGCTCCCAAAGTTTGTGCGATATCGATGGTAGGGACCAATTGCAAAACGAGCGATTGATCTTTTTTCTTGATCTTTTGTTCAGCAACGGCAGCTGGCTTGTAATCGGCAACTGCGGCGCTCAAAATAGCAATGTCACAATTTTCAAAAGCGGAAAATGTAGCGGCTGCCATTTGATCCGAGGAAATGACATGTATTTTTTCGATGAGCGGATGGCGCACAGCCAACTGTGATGGCCCACTGATCAGGGTTACTCGAGCACCCATTTCAGCGGCTCGTTCCGCAAGGGCATAACCCATTTTTCCAGTGCTGTGATTGCCGATGAATCGAACTGGATCGATGGCTTCATACGTAGGACCTGCCGTAATGACGATGTGTTTGTTCAACAACGCTGGTGAAGGTGAGAAGAATTGACTCACTGCCGAAAAGATTGTTTCCGGTTCAGCCATTCTGCCTTTTCCATCCAATCCAGAAGCAAGGCTTCCTTCTTGGGGTTCGATGATGTGATGCCCTCTATTGGACAATGTTTTCAGGTTTTCCTGTGTTCCAGGGTGTAAAAACATATCGTGGTCCATGGCTGGTGCAATAAAGACTGGGCATCTTGAGCTCATGTAAACCGCCATCAAAAAATTGTCACAAAGACCACTGTTCATTTTGGATAACGTATGAGCCGAACAAGGCGCGATGATCATCGCATCTGCCCAAAGTGCCCAATGCACGTGGTTGATCCATTCACCCGAATTTTTGTCTTCTGTAAAATCGGAGGCAACGGGTTGACCAGAAAGGCTGGCGAATGTCAAGGGTTGGATAAAGTCTTGGGCTGACTGCGTCATCACAACTTTTACCTCAGCTCCCGATTTGATGAGCATTCGAACGAGTTGCGTTGTTTTGATACAAGCAATACTTCCTGTTATCCCAACTAAAATTTTTCGCCCATTCATGGTATAAAAATAAAAAAAGATGGCCCTTGGCCATCTTTAAAAACGCGTTCCTAAAAAATTAGGCTTGTGTTTGATCAGTTTCAGGATATCTCCAATAAACCTCTCCATCCACTAGTTCTTGAACAGCAATTGAGTGAGGCTTGGCCATTCTCTCATAATGCTTCGAAATTTCAATTTGCTCACGATTTTCAAATACCTCTTCCAAATTATCAGTAGTGGTACTGAACTCTTCCAACTTCTGACTCAATTCCTCTTTCATTTCTTTGGCGATTTGATTTGAGCGCTTAGAAAGAAGAACAACTGTTTCGAACAAGTTGCCATCAACTTGAGAGAATAATTTGTCATTGTCGCGGGTCACTGTAGACTTTTCCGCTGCGGTAGTTTTAAACTTGCTCATAATGATGATTGGGTCAATTTTTCAATTTGTTTGGCGCACTTATCAAAATACTCCTGAGCGGATTTGAGCCACTCACTTTCGGGATAAGCGTTTGCAAAGTTAATATAAGATTCTGTAGTTGCGCGAAAACGTTCTAATTTCTTTGAATCGATAGAACCTACAGCCAGTAAATAGTTGCTTTTAACAATTAGATACTGCACTTCTTCGCGGTATTGAGAAGTGGGGTAGTCATGAATGAACTGCTTGAGTGCAATGGAAGCGGCCTTGTACTTCTGCGTCTTGACGTACAATTTGGCATTTTCAACGACTTTCTTTTCCAACTTGAAATTTAATTTCCCCACCAGAACGTTAGCGGAGTCCTTCATTGCAGAGTTGGGATATCGATCCAAAAAGAATTGGAAATCATTGATGGCATTTTGCGTTTCCGTCTGGTCCAATGTGTATTCAGGACTGAGGCGATAGCTGCAATAGGCTGATTTGAAAAGACACTCTTCCGATTTGGCATTTCGGGGATAGTTTTTAGAAAATGCCTTGAGGTAGTATCCGGCCATGACAAAGTCTTCGTTGCAAAGGTTGGTCATCGCAAAGTAGTACTGCACATCCTCAGAGATGGAGCTCCCACGCGTGGGACCCTGCAATTCTTCTAACAATGGCAGTGCTTTTTGACACTCTCCGTCTTTGTAATACTGAACGGCGGCTTGGAATTTTTTATTCATGTCTTTTTCCTTCAATATCTTGTTGTATTCGGTACAACTCGACAAGAAGGTCAATAGCATGACGAAAAATAAGCCGCTCTTTTTCATGGTCGACAAAGATAGTCAAATGAAAAACAGGAAATGAAGTTAATTTATCCCAAGTAAGTCTGTAAAATAATGGCAGCACTCACGGCGTCAACCAAACCCTTGTCTGCTCGTTGTTTTTTCGAGGCGCCACCCATTTGAATGGCTTTGGTAGCCATGGCACTGGTGAACATCTCATTGACACGATGCACTGGGATGGTGGGGAATTTTTTTTCAAGCAGCACTTGGAAGTTGGCTTGCAGTTGGGTGATCGCCGATGCATCACCGTTGAGGTATCGGGCTTCTCCGAGAATCCAAGCATCGACGGGATGCTTTTGAATGTATTTTTGAAGAAAGGCAATGATTTCGGAAGTGGCCACAGTGGTGAGCGGGGATGCAATCATCTTGAGGTCATCCGTTTCTGCGATGCCGCATCTTTTTTCTCCAAAATCAATCGCAACCAATCTGCCCATGCTGTTCGTATTTTTGACCAAAATACAACGATATGAATCGCGAAGCCACACAAAAGATCATTGAAAATGCTTGGGAGAACCGAAGCCTGTTGCAAGAGAGTGAAACAGTAGCCGCCATCGAAGCGGTGATTGAGGAAATAGACAAAGGAAGATTGCGCGTTGCTGAGCCAATGACCAACGGCGATTGGCAAGTGAATGAGTGGGTGAAAAAAGCGGTGGTGATGTATTTCCCCATTCGAAAAATGGAAACTTTTGAGGCTGGTCCAATGGAGTTTCATGATAAAATGGCCTTGAAGAAAAACTATGCGCAATTGGGTGTTCGCGTGGTGCCGCATGCAGTGGCGCGTTATGGCGCATATTTGGCTCCAGGCGTGATCATGATGCCAAGCTACGTGAACATTGGAGCGTATGTGGACAGCGGAACCATGGTGGATACCTGGGCAACCGTTGGGTCTTGTGCGCAAATTGGAAAGGATGTTCATTTGAGTGGGGGCGTAGGAATTGGCGGTGTTTTAGAACCCTTGCAAGCAGCACCGGTCATCATTGAGGATGGATGTTTCATTGGCTCTCGATGCATCGTTGTCGAAGGAGTGCGCGTTCGCAAACAAGCCGTTCTGGGCGCCAATGTAGTGTTGACAAAATCAACCAAGATTATCGATGTGACACAAAAGGAACCCAAGATTTATATCGGAGAGGTTCCTGAAAGAAGTGTTGTGATTCCGGGAACCTATCCCAAATCTTTTGCAGCGGGTGAGTACGGCGTTCCATGTGCATTGATCATCGGTCAAAGAAAAGAAAGTACAGATTTAAAAACTTCCTTGAATGATGCATTGAGGGAACATGATGTAGCTGTTTAATGGCGAAGATTCTTTTCATACAAACTGCTTTTATAGGTGATGCTATTTTGGGCACGGCCGCTGTCCGCGCGCTCAATGCTCGTGAGGGAAAAGTGGATGTGTTGGTTCGAAAAGGAAATGAATTGTTTTACCAAAATCATCCCGGTGTCCATCGGGTGTTGATTTGGGACAAGAAAAACAAATGGTCTTCATGGTGGACATTGCTCAAGGAGGTAAGAAAAACGCGATATGAACGAATTTTTCTCGCACAGCGATTCTTTACCATGGGATTGTTTTTGTTGTTGTCAAATGCAAAATCAAAAATTGGATATCGTTCAGGATGGTGGTCGTTGGCATTTGATGTGAAAGTTGAACACCGCTGGGGAAAGGGCATACATGAAGTTCAACGATTGATGGATTTAGTGGGGGAAGAGCAATTTTATTCTCCGGAGCTGCACTTCCTAGCAAGTCATCAGGTAGACCGACCGACACAATCGTATATCACCATCAGCCCTTCTTCCGTTTGGAAGACCAAGCAAGCTCCTGTGCAGGTTTGGCAACAGGTGTTGGATCGATATCCGCACTCACAGATTTTGGTGATGGGAGGACCTGGTGATGTTGCAGTATTGCAAGCGATGATGCAGCAATTGAATCATGCTCATTTGAATTTGGTTGCTGGCCAATATTCTTTGATGCAATCCGCTTGGATCATGAAAGGCGCTGAGATGAATTTTGTTAATGATAGTGGGCCCTTGCATTTGTGTTCTGCTACGAATGCACCAGTAACCGCATTTTTCTGCAGCACCGTTCCGGCATTTGGATTTGGTCCTTTGTCAGAAAATTCGGTTGTATTGGAAACCAAAGAGAAATTGGATTGTCGTCCATGTGGAATGCATGGGCATCAGCAATGTCCCAAGGGACATTTCAAATGTGGAAATATTCAAATCCCAATAGATTGAGCCAGCAATTGTCACAACGTTGGAAAGGTTGGTCCGATTGGACATTGTCTCACTCGCCAAGAGCTGTCATGGTGGGTTCATGTTTTTCTGTTGAAGTGGCCGAACGTTGTCGAAAACAGAATTGGGAGGTCTTATCCAATCCAATGGGAACGTTGTTTCATCCTTTGATCATTGCTGATTGGTTGATGCAAACCATGCAAAAGCGACCGTCATTTTGCGCAGAATGGATTGTAAAGGATGCGGGAATTTGGAAAAATTTAAAGTCGGGAGCAATTGGTAATTCTGTCGATAGTCAGGAAGCTGTAGAAGCGTGGAATGATCAGGTGGTGACGCAATTGCGAGAAAGCCTGAAACATGCAGAGGTGCTGACCATCACCTGGGGGACGGCAATGGCTTGGCGATATAGGCCGTTGCAAGTGCGAGTTGGAAATTGTCAAAAATTACCACAGCAAGATTTTCAGCGCGAGTGGATTGCATTGGAAGAAATAGTGTCTTGCTATCTGGAATTGATCGCGGTGATCGAAAAACATTTCCCGCAACTCAAAGTTGTTTTAACGGTCAGCCCAGTTCGACATGAAAAGATGGGAGTGATGGAGAATGCGCGGTCTAAAGCCATTTTATTGGAGGCAGGCCATCGCTTGGCCGAACGAACTGCAATACGTTATTTTCCTTCTTACGAATGGATCACGGATGAATTGCGGGATTATGAATTTTACGATAAAGACGGTTGTCATCCCAACGCGGCGGCTATAGATTATGTCTGTGAACGTTGGATCAATTCTTTTGGATATGAATAAGTTTTTTTGGGTCATTGTTTTTTGTGCTTTCAACGCATTGTCTTGGGGACAGCATTGCTCGCATCAACAGGGAATGCTGAAGAGCAGTCATGCAAGTCGATTGGACACGATGGATATTTTGCATCATGAGATTTCCCTTGATTTTACTGCGTTTTCAGCGGCTACTTTTCGTGGGGTGTCGACGATGCAGGTTCGTGTGGTGCAACCCACCTCACAATTGCATTTTGATTTGGAGGCATTGACTGTGGACTCCGTAAAGGTGGATGGGATGACCATGCCATTTGATTGGGTTGCACAGGGATTTGTGATTCAAAATGCGGGTGCATGGGTGAATCCGGATACCTTGGAGGTGCAAGTTTGGTATGGCGGTCATCCGATGACGGATGGTACTTGGGGAGGTTTTTATTACAACAGTCAATATGCTTACAACATGGGGGTTGGATTTGATTCTGATCCGCATTGTTTGGGTCGAGCTTGGCATCCTTGCATTGATGATTTTAGTGATCGAGCAACGTATGATTTATCGGTGGAGACTTTGATTGCGCATCGTGCCATCTGCGGCGGTGTAATGCAGTCAGAGGAGATATTGCCCAATACGCATCGCCTCAGTCATTGGCATTTGGAAGAGCCGATCCCTTCTTATTTGGCGAGTGTCTCGGTGGGAAGTTATGTGCATACCGAGGAAGATTGGGTTTCACAAGATGGAGATGTCATTCCGATATGGTTGGCTTCTAAAGCAACGGATACGACCAATTTTAAAAATAGTTTGGTTCACTTGCCTGATGTATTAACCGCCTACGAGGGGCATTTTGGACCCTACCCGTTTCAGCGTGTGGGTTATGTTGCCGTTCCCTTTAGTGGCGGCGCGATGGAGCATGCGACCAACATCGCGTATCCTTTGTTTGCGATCAATGGCAACTTGACCTATGAGACGTTGTATGCCCATGAACTCAGCCACATGTGGTGGGGTGATGCAGTCACTTGTGTTTCACAAGAGGAAATGTGGCTCAATGAAGGCTGGGCCTCCTATTGCGAATCATTGGCGTTAGAAGCGTTGTATGGGGCAAACGCATATAGGAGTGAGCAAGATGATCTGCATCGCGAAGTATTGACCTCCGCTCATGTCACGGATGGTGGTTATTATGCCGTGTCGGGAGTGCCACATTCGTTGACATACGGAACAACCGTGTATAGAAAAGGTGCGTGGGTAGTTCATTCACTTCGTGGCATCATGGGCGATCAGGCCTTCTTCAATGCTTGTCGGGATTATCAAGCGCAGCGTGCTTTTCAATCGCACAATAGTATACAGCTTCGCGATTTCTTTCAATCGTACACGATGCAGGATTTGACGGCTTTTTTCGACACCTACGTTTTTCAACCCGGTTTTCCTGAATTTAGAATTGTGGGATATAGCGTGGAAAGTATGGATGCGCCCAATAGTTTTGCTGTGCATATTCAGACGGAACATCATTTGCATCGTCAAAATGATTTTTGTGCTGCAATACCCATTGAGTTGGGATTGCGAAAATCCAATGGGGAGTGGTTCGTGACGACCATTCAACAACAACAGGCGTTTCAGGAATTTGATGCAATTGTCGATTTTATTCCTACCGATGTTGTGATCAATCCCAATGAAAAAATTCACCAAGCAGTGCTGTCTCAAGAAAAATGGATTTCCACCCTTGGGACGCACGATTTGACCTATGCAGAACTAACATTGATTGCCAATAGTTTGGGGAATCAAGATTCTGTTTGGTGTCGAGTAGAAAATCATTTCGCTGAAGCCAATTACGGTCACTGCATTTCAGGAACGGATTGGATATTAAGTGGTGATCGAATGCTTGAAGTACATCTTTCGGATACAGTTGGAATTTCGATATCTGCGAAAATGAAATTTCAAGCCAACAATGCAGCGCGCTATGATACATTGTTGTGGGCGGATTTGCAATCGATGGGATTGGGTGAGGATAGTCTGCATTTGTTGTACAGGCCTTTAGCGGGTGGAGAATGGCAGTTGTATCCGGATGCAACAGTGAATTCTATGGGCAGCACTACCAATGGTAATGGAAGATTTGATATTTCCAATTTGCGGTCAGGTCAATATACTTTTGGATTTCACTCTGGAACCGTTAACGTGGTGAGCGATTGGGAAAATGATAGCCAAGATCTTTTTGCTGTGAAAGGACAAATTTTAACTGCGAAAATGAAGATAGACCAATTGAACATCTACGACATGACGGGTAGATGTATTGAGTCAAAGAAAAAAGTAAATCTGGGTGACAATATATACGTGGCGAATCATCAACAATTTTTGATTCAGGGCCAGGTCGCGGGAAAACAACAAATTCAAAAAATCATTATACCTTAGAATCATGAAAATCATTTGTATTGGTAGAAATTACGCGGATCATGCTAAAGAATTGGGAAATGCTTTGCCAACGGAGCCTTTGTTTTTTTGCAAACCGGACTCTGCGATTCTCGCCAAGGGAAATCCCTTTTTTATTCCGGAATGGACCAGTAATGTTCACTACGAAGTGGAGTTGGTTTTTAAAGTAGATCGTTTGGGAAAATACATCCAGAAAGAAAATGCTTTGAAGTACATTTCAGCATTTACATTGGGTATTGATTTTACAGCTCGCGATGTTCAAGATGATTTGAAAGCAAAGGGGCAGCCTTGGGAAAAAGCCAAAGGCTTTGATGGCTCGGCTGTATTGAGTGAAGAGTGGTTGGATATGTCAGAATTTGATGCGGAGAATCTTACTTTCGGATTGAAAAAAAATGGCACTTGGGTACAACAAGGAAAAGTGGCCGATATGATTTTTAAATTGGATACTATCGTCGCTTATGTTAGTCAATTCATGACCTTTAAAATTGGTGATTTGATTTATACGGGAACTCCAGAAGGGGTTGGTCCAGTGGCCGCTGAGGATGTGTTGGAAGGCTTTATCGGAGAGAGAAAAATGTTTGAACTGAAAATCAAATAAGGATTGAATTCGTTATAACTGTAAAAACGATAATACCACCTTGGGCGCGTTTTGGGGATCAGAGGGGTGGGGGAAGTGAAGAACCAATTGCATTGGATCAATTCCCGCAGATAGCAACATTCGTTGAATCTCAAGTCCTCTATTTCTCGCTAAGTCTAAGTTGCTGGAAAGATTGGCCGTATCATCTGCATAGCCGTTGATCACCATTTTCCATTGAGGGTTGCGGGTCAAAATATCCATGACTTCATTCAAAATCATGAGCGATTCTGAATCGATACTGAAATCATTTTTTCTAAAGTGAATCGCAATATCTTGTGGGACATCAAAAGTAGTGGTGGTCATATAAACCAACTCTTCTGCGGAAGCGGTGGAGTTGAGATTTTGGGTTTGGTTGATGAGAGCGATTTGCTTTTTTAGATCAGCTACTTCAGCTTCAATGGATTGCAAGCGATCGAAAGGAATTTGGAGTGAATCAATTTTTGACATCAATTGCAACAATAATTTTTGTTGCTCCATGATCAATTGATTCACGTTTACTTCACGGTCAGAAATGAAATTCAGCGATGATAAATCTTCGATGAACAGCGGTTGATTGGATTTGTAGGAATACAAGTCCAGAAAAATCCCTTCCTTAAAATCAAAAAAGTTGGTATCCGATTGGCACCACCCCAAAGTAGTCATGAAGAACAACAAAAGAGTAGTGGTGCATTTCATTTATCCGTTGGTATTGCGGGGATTTCTGTTCTGTAACATCGGTACAAAAGCACATTTGCCATGGCTTTCGATGATGAATTCGCCCGAAGGATCTTCATGAATCACCAGCATCGATTGTTCGTTACCGTGATCAAAAGGCAAAACCATTCGTCCACCGGGTTTCAATTGCAACAACAATTCTTCGGGAATTTCTGGCGTAGCGCAAGTGATGATGATGCGGTCGAAAGGCGCAAAAGATGGCAGGCCTTTGTAGCCATTTCCGTAAACAAGATTGGCCTTCACTTTCATCTGTGTTAGCAGATTTTTGGAGAAGTCGTGCAACGATTTTTGTCTTTCGATCGAGTAGACCTTAGCGCCCATTTCAAACAGAACAGCCGTTTGGTATCCAGAGCCCGTTCCAATTTCGAGCACCTTCATCCCCGATTGCAATTGGAGCAATTCCGATTGTGTTGCAACCGTCATGGGCGCAGAGATGGTTTGTTCGACGCCAATAGGAAAGGCCATGTTTTCGTAGGCATATTCGACAAAAGCCGACTGCAAGAAGAAATGACGGGGAACCCGGTCCATTGCTTGCAAGACGTTATTGTCTTTGATACCCAACATCGCCAGCTCGCGCATCAAGCGCTTGCGCATTCCCTTGTGTCTAAAATCGTCCACCATCTCCATTCAACGAAGATAAGGGGAAGAGGGGATGAGGGGAAGCGGGGATGGGGATTTTAATTCACAAATTGATTTTGGAAAAGATTGGTCGATTCTCTTCGTATTTTTGCATCCGTTGGCTCCGTAGTTCAATGGATAGAATAAGCGTTTCCTAAACGTTTGATATGGGTTCGATTCCCGTCGGAGCTACTGAAAAAAAAAGGCTACCCATTGG
>CANFLZ010000029.1 GCA_947448135.1 Flavobacteriales bacterium | reverse complement strand
GTTCGCTCGCCTGTAGCGCCGTGCTCCACGAAAATGTCCATGAATACTTCCATAGATGATGTGAAGGATCGGGATACTTTGGCTTCGATGACAACAAGATCACCTAGTTTTATTGGATGTTGGAAGGATACATTGTTGACCGCGGCTGTAACCACAACTCGTCTACAATGCCGATGAGCGGCAATTGCACTGGCGATGTCCAACCAATTCAACAATTGACCACCCATCAAATTGCCCAAAGTGTTTGTATTTTCAGGAAGAACGATATGGGTAGTGGTGGTATGGGTATCTTTTGCGAAAACTGCTTTCATGGTTCAAAGATACATTGCTATATTCGTCTTATGGATTTTAATATTGTCAAATCCCTGCATATCATCTTTGTCGTGACATGGTTCGCAGGATTGTTTTATATGTTTCGCCTTTTTGTTTACCATGCGGAAACAACATTGAAAACGGAATTGGAACGAGGTGTTCTCATCCCACAATACCAATTGATGGAAAGGAGATTGTGGTACATCATCACATGGCCTTCTTGCATTTTGACTTTGATTTTCGGTCCTTGGCTTTTGGTTTTGAATCCTGCCTATTTGCAAATGCCATGGATGCACTTGAAGTTATTTTTTATCGCCTGTTTGTTTTTGTATCAATTGAAGGGACATCAACTTTTTAAGCAATGTCAATCCAACACATTGCCCGCTGTCAGTTTTAAAATGAGGATGTGGAATGAAGTTGGAACGGTACTATTGGTGGCCATCGTTTTTGTTGTTGTCAACAGGGATAGCATATCATGGATTTGGGGGAGTTTGGGGTTGGTAGGACTTGGAGTTGTTTTGAGTATTGCAGCCAAGTTGTACAAATCTTTCAGGGAGAAAAATAAAGAGTGATGAGAAATTCTATGTTCTGGATATTGGTTATTTGTGTCAACTTAAGTGTTGCACAAAAACCAGAATGGATCAAACCTTCGCCAATTGGAAGGAGTTTGTTTGTGCAGGGATTAATCAATGATAAATCGGATACGACAAAACTATTGTCGGGTTCAGTATTGGTTTCGTTGCTGGATGACAAAGATGCAGTGGTGGAGGAGTATGCTTTGAAGGCCAATTCTTTAGGCGTTTTTCAGTTTCATTTGAAGGAAAATGCAAGATATAGCGCGTCTTTTGAAATGCCTGGATACATTGTGCGCAGAATTGATTTTGATACGCGCGATGTCCCAGAGAAGGCATGGAAAAAGGGGTGTGATGTATATCTCAATCTTCAGTTAGATGAACGTCCTGAAGGCTTTAAAGACATGGTGGCCGAATTGCCGTTTGCCACATTCAAATTTGATATTGATGAACGTATTTTTCTTTTCGATTTAGAGGAGACCAATCGTGTCATCGAGCGCTACGACGAAGAACTTTCTCGCGCCCGTGCCGCCAATCCGCATCCTTAAGGTTGGGGAAATTGACGAAGAATTTTATCACTTAAGACTTTGGATAATTTGTAATATGATTCAACTGTCCAACCAGCAATATGCGGCGTAAGCAACACTTTTGGATTCGATAACAACGCTTGGTAGATAGGATTTTTTTCTTGCTCCACCTTCAATTGTGCACTTTCAAATTCTAAAACATCCAGAGAAGCAACACGTACCTTGCCTTGACGGATTGCTTCCAATAGATCGGCTGTGACACAATGCTGACCGCGGGCAGTGTTGATAAAGAAAATAGGTTTCTCAAATGAATCAAAGAATCGTTGGTTTGCGTAATGTTTGTTTATTGGCGCTAGCGGCAAGTGGATGGAAACGAAATCGGCTTGTGCAAAAATTTCATCAAGGCTGACCAATTTCACATTTGCCATTGGACTTATTTCCAAGGCAATGTCATGAGCGATGATTTTACATCCAAAGCCAGCCAATCGTTCAGCAACAGATTGTCCCATGTGTCCTAGTCCGATGATGGCAAATGTTTTTCCTTTGATTTCTATCCCGCGATGTTGTTCTCTAAGCCACAGATTTGATTTGACAGAAGCATCAGCTTCGACTATTTTTCGCGTCATGGCGAGCGTCATCGCCAATACATGATCACCCACGGCATCTGCGTTACCTTCGGGCGAACTGAATACTGCTATATTATTTTTTTTGCAATGTTCTAGATCAATATTTTCTAAACCAGAACCAGAACGTGCAATCCATTTCAAATTTTTAAATAGGTCGATAATGTCTGGATTTAATACCCATCTACTTCGAACGACAAGGCCGACGATGTTTTGAAAATTGTGCGATAGCTCCTCAGCTGTATCCTGTTCATTGAGTACGCAATGGTAACCTGCTTGGGTCAAATCTTCAGCAAGCACGGAATGCACGCTATCGATAAAAAGAACGGTAGACATGGTCAATGAAAAATATTGAAGGGAAGCGTCAAAAGATACGTGTGCAGCAGTTTGCCTACACCGAAGTAGATGATCAATCCAATGATGTCATTGGTAGTGGTGATAAATGGTCCTGTCGCCAAGGCGGGATCAATTCCAAATCGATTCAAAGTGAGTGGAATGTATGTCCCAGAAATACTCGCAAATACGATGACGCTGAATAAAGCGATACTCGCCGTAATGCTCATGCTCAAGTCGAAATGAAATAATTGTGTTGTCAAGAATATGAGCAGGGAGCAAATCAAACCATTGAATGCGCCGACCCCTAATTCTTTTAGAAGTTTGCGGTTGACTGTTTCATCCAATTCACTTTGATTGGCCAAAGCTTTTACCACCAATGCTGCAGATTGCACACCAACATTTCCTCCAGTCGCTGCAATGAGCGGCATGAAGATGGCCATTTGTGGGTTTTGGGTGATGTCGTAAAAACCAATGATGTAGGCACTGCTCATTCCTCCTCCCATGCCAATTAACAGCCATGGAAGTCGAGCACGGGTTAAGGTTCTGATGCTATCCCCGGATTCAACGTCTTCAGAGATACCCGATGCCAATTGGTAATCCTTATCGGCCTCTTCTTGCATGACGTCAACGACATCATCGATGGTGATTCTTCCGACCAATTGTTTTTCTTCGTTGATAACGGGCACAACAACCAAGTCATATTTTTTCATCACATTCACCACATCCTCTGCTGGTGTTTGTGTGTTGACCGATTGGACTTTGCTGTCGGTGTACAATTCTTGAATTGTACTGCGAAGACTGGCTGATGCGAAAATCAATGTTTTCATACTCAGCGTTCCAATCACATGGTCTTCGTCGTCCACCACATAAATGGTGTAAATGTTATCAATATCTTCACTCTGTTTGCGCATTTCACGAATGGCCTGCGCAACAGACCACTTTACATTTACTTTGATCAATTCCTTTGCCATCAAGGCGCCAGCGGTACCTTCTTCAAAGTTCATCAAATCGATGATATCACTGGCAGTTTCGACGTCTTCGAGTAAAGAAATGACCTCTTCTTGTTTTTCTTCTGGAAGTTCGGCAATAACGTCAGCCGCATCATCGGAGTCGATATTTTCAATCAAATCCTCGGCAATCTCACGAGACGTTAACTTACTCAGTAATTGATTCCGGACGTCTTCATCCAACTCGAGCATGACCTCGGCGGAACGCTCTTCGTCTATGGATCGATACAAATAGACAGCTTCTTCTTCGCGAAGCTCATTGATGATTTCTGCTAAATCTGCAGGATGTAAATCTTGGGTAAGCTGAATTAACGCAGTATCCCTCCCTTCCACGATGGAGCGGCGAATATCTGCAAGCAGCTCTTTGGTGATTTTGGTATACACGGGGAAGGGTCCATTTTAGAGGTTAATCTTATTACGAATACAAAGATAGGCAAAGGCCTAACCTTGTTGTTGAATAAATTTTTCTACCTCTTGAATGGTTTTGCCTTTCAATCGCAAAACGCCTTTGCTGTCTATGACAAAGAACATCGGCGTTTTGTTGACCTTGTATAATTTGGCAACTGGAGAAGCCCATCCTTTTCCGCCAAAAATATTAGGGAAACTGAATTGTCTTTCGTCTAATGCTTTTTCCCAAAGTCCCTGCGCTTCGTCAATGCTGTATCCCACCAATTGAATTTTTTGGGAGCGATATTTTTGGTCGAATGCCAAAATATCTGGAGCGGCATCTTTGCAATGCGTGCACCAAGAGCTCCAAAACATGATGATGGTGTATTTGTTTTTGACCATATCCTTTTTCAAATCAAATGGCTTTCCATCACGAAGTGTGGCCGAAAAGCTGGGAGGCGTATTGCCTATCGTCAATTGTTGGATCGAAGATGCGGTTTTTGTGAGCAATTTGTGAATGTCATCCTCTCCGCAACTTTCACTGTTGAGGTGGTTATCGATGAGATAGGCGCAAATGTTGTCCATCCCGCTTTCAAAGAAACCGGTGATCATTTGATACACTGCAAATTCATACACCACTTCATTCACTTGCGCTTTGGCCAAGATTTCTTCAGCACATTGAATGTATCCTGAATTTTGGCCATTGCTGAATTTGCGCATATAGCGTTGTATCCGGTCATTTAAAACTGCGCAACGCACGATGGCGGTATCTGTGAAATCGAAATTATTCCAAAAGGTTTTTTTATTGAGTGGCAATACGTCCGATTTCCAGCCGATTAATTTATTCAGAAAAGTTCCTGGATGGGCGCTTCTAAGGGAATCTCTGAGCTGGCTCAATTCGGCTTCTTTTAGATTGATCAATGTGCTATCGTTTCCTTCTTTTTTATGAGCAGAGCGAATTGTAGCATTGAGCTTGTTTTCTTTCGGGATGTACTGGATGTATGCGATGTTTTGGGCAGATTGTAAGTATTTTAAATTGTTCTCCAATTTTGGCCCTTGAAGCGCTATTTCGACAATGGGTTCATTGTCTAAAATGATTGGAACGTGGTTGTTGTCATTTACACCAATGATATACATGCCTTGCTCGTAGTGTCTGGCTTTGAATTCAAATTTTCCATCTTGAATTTTGGTTGAATCTACGAGGTCCATCACTTTTCCAATCGTTGACCATATTTTAATCGAAGCGTATTTGCCCCCTGTGACACTTCCTTTAATCGTCGTTTTAACGGTTTGGGAAAATGCACCAAATCCGATGGCTATCGCCCAAATGAAGATGAAAATCCTTTTAATCATATAACAAAAATAATAAAGCTTTCTCTCTACAAGCAAGGCATTAACTTTGTGTTATGAACGCGGAAATTTTAAGATGGTGGAATCTTCCAAACGATTGTTC
This sequence comes from Flavobacteriales bacterium, assembly GCA_947448135.1. Classification (GTDB taxonomy): domain Bacteria; phylum Bacteroidota; class Bacteroidia; order Flavobacteriales_D; family Sanyastnellaceae; genus CAMCTV01. Next base: position 23,440 of record CANFLZ010000029.1, on the reverse strand, counting down.
ATTGGAGCAATATGAAGAAGCTTATCAAAACCAATTGTTCCAGGCGCGAAAAGAAATTCGAGCCAATGTGCATGTGCCGAAATTGATTTTAAATAAAATGGAAACCTACATGAAGTGGGCAAAGACGGAGCGACCTGATTTAAAATTTGTCTCTCCAGAAAAAATTTCTGTTATTGATTTTGCCCATTTCGAAAAGCTAATGGCATCAAAACTTTTACTACTTGAACGATGTTTGGATTTTGAATCCATTGTCTTGGTAGGTCACATGATGATTGCCATTTTAGAGGGCTATCGAGATCTTATTTTTCAATTGACGGATCAATGGGAAAGTGAGTCTGAAAATGTGCAAGTGAAATCGACAGAGCTGTTTCCAACTGGGGCTTATTTATTGGCTATGCGCAACGGGCAATCAATGGAAGATTGGAAAATGCCATTACTCAAGGAACGCCGAAGATTGAAATTCGTCTTTTAAAATTATATCACAGATATTTGCAACCTATTTAAGAATTATGAGAATTATTGAATGCATTCCCAACATCTCTGAGGGAAGAGATATGGTAAAGATCCAAGCAATTGCTGGGGTAGTTGAGACAGTCAAAGGTGTGATGTTGTTGGATGTTGATCCAGGCGCATCTACTAACAGAACTGTAATCACTTTTGCAGGAGAGCCTGAAGCAGTGGCTGACGCCGCGGTTTTATTGATTCAAAAAGCGGCTGAGTTGATTGATATGCGCAACCACAAAGGCGAGCATCCACGACAAGGGGCAACTGATGTTTGTCCATTTGTTCCAATTGCGGGTGTAACCATGGAAGAATGTGTTGAAATTGCTCGTCGCGTGGGTGAGAGAGTAGGACAGGAGTTGGGGATACCAGGTTATTTTTATGAAGCCGCGGCCATTACTCCTGTGCGCAGAAATTTGGCCAATTGTAGAAAAGGGGAATATGAAGCGTTGGATAAAATTTCAACTCTAGAATGGAAGCCAGATTTTGGCCCGAGCATCGTAACGGATGCTGTCAAGAAATCTGGTATTACCACCATTGGAGCACGCAATTTTTTGGTTGCTTATAATGTGAACTTAAATACAACTTCTACACGCCGTGCCAATGCAATCGCTTTTGATATTCGCGAGGCGGGAAGAACTTTACGTGAAGGTGATCCAATTACCGGTAAACCCATCTTGGATGAAAATGGCGAACCCAAAAGAATTCCAGGAACATTGAAATCGGTAAAAGGAATTGGTTGGTATATCGAGGAATATGGCATTGCCCAATTGTCCTTGAATTTAACGGATATCAGTGTAACCCCCGTGCACATTGCTTTTGAAGAGTCTTGCAGCAAGGCTTCCGAGCGCGGGATTCGTGTGACTGGTTCTGAATTGGTTGGTTTGATTCCCTTACAATCGATGTTGGATGCTGCGGATCATTTCCTCATCAAACAAGAGCGCTCTTTGGGAATTAGTGAGCACGAAAAAATTAAAATTGCGGTCAAGTCTTTGGGATTGGATGACCTAGCGCCTTTCAAACCAGAGGAAAAAATTATTGAATATGTGCTGGCGAGTAAAATGGGCAGCAATGACCGTTTGATTCAAATGAGCGCTAAAAATTTGGCCAATGAAACCGCAAGTGAAAGCCCTGCACCAGGTGGTGGTTCAGTGAGCGCCTATGTTGGTGCTTTGGGAGTTTCTCTGGGTGTCATGGTTGCCAATTTGAGCGCACACAAAAGAGGTTGGGATGATCGCTGGAAAGAATTCTCGGATGTCGCTGAAAAAGGTATGCGCCTTCAAAAAGAGTTGTTGCGTTTGGTAGATGAAGATACCGCGGCGTTCAACCGTATTATGGAGGCATTTGGTCTTCCAAAGAATTCAGAAGAAGAAAAAGTTGCGCGTGCCAATGCCATCGAAATGTCATCGCAATACGCCATGGAAATCCCTTTGAAAACAGCCGCAGTGGCGCTTGAAGGAATGGATGTCTGCTTGGCTATGGTTAAGTCGGGAAATCCCAATAGCATCACCGATGCTGGTGTGGGTGCTTTATGCATTCGAGCAGCAGTTTTAGGAGCAGTGATGAATGTTCGTATCAATGCAGGTGGCATCAAGGATAAAAATTTCACAAGTCGATTGTTGGAGAAGGCGGCGATGCTTGAGAAAAAAGTCGAAGAATTGGAATTGGAAGTTCGAAACTTGGTAAAACTAGAAATTGAAAAGTGAAAAAAAGGGGTGGGAAAGTCGATTTTCACCCTTTTTTCTATACAATTTCGATATCAATTCAAATAATTGAAAATTCTTGAAAATTTATTTTTTCAGTGCCATGAGGGGTTTTCGTCGGTTTTTATGGATGTGTTATCCCGAATTTATAAAGTTGAAATTCAAGACAATGGACATGATACAAATCATAGTTTAGCTTAGCCGCATGTCTAATTTACACATTGGTAGCGAAATAAGGAAGCGCGCAAAGAAAAAAGGTATGCGCGCAGATACGATGGCCAAGTTGCTCAATGTATCTACTCCGAACGTTTATAAAATTTACGAAAGAGAAAGCATGGATACGGAGCTATTGTCTCGTATCTGTGAGGTCTTGGATTACAACTTTTTTACGTTGTACGCCAAAAATTTTAGAACGGAGTTGGAATCAGATGCCTTGGATTTGTGTCGTCAAGAGAATGTAATGTTGAGAAGCATACTCAAAGAGAAAGACGAGGTGTACAACATGTTGTTGAACAGCGGAAAGTTTGTAAAGAAAACGAAGTAATAACTATCGTTTTCTTTCAAAGAAATCGCGCAACAATTGTTTGCATTCATTTTCTAATACTCCACAGGATACAATTGTCTTGGGATGCAAAATTCCTTGGCCGTTTTCTTGGTGACTTCCAAATTTAGAGTAACCTCTTTTTTGATCCCAAGCTCCGAATACGATTCGTCCTATTCTGGTTAGGAACGCTCCTCCTGCGCACATGACGCATGGTTCAAGTGTGACATATAATGTGCATTGATCCAAGGACTTCCCGTTCAAATATTCGGAAGCTGCAGTATAAGCTTGCATTTCTGCATGCGCGGTGTAATCGCGAAGTCTTTCTACCAAATTGTGCCCTCTTGCAATGATTTGATCTTCACAGACAATGACACAGCCAATAGGTACCTCATTCAGACGCCCAGCTTCTTGGGCTTCTTTGATGGCTAACTTCATGTAATGCTCGTCTTTCTGAGACTGCATTTCACTATCTAACTTTTCTGTCATCATTGATGCTTTTTTGATAACCTTCATTCAATTTGGATGCGGGAAGTACAATGCTATCTTCTCTTTTGATAATTTCCATGATGGTGTCCATTCCATCGGTTTTTGGATTGGGAAGATGATTAAAAATCCATTGAACTTGCTCTAAGTCTTGTGTTGTATCAACGGACAATTTATACGCGTAGTCATTTCTAAATTGTTGCCAACCTTTTTTGAGCGTTGGGTTTTTTTTAATAAAGGGCGTTACATGCTCTCGCTCACTGAGCCAAGTGGCGTTGTCAAAGGCGTTTTGTAATTCCTTCGAGTAAAATGCTTCAGCACAAAATCCATCTTCTGCGTATTGTGGTGGCTCATTTCCATTGCTGAAATAATCCAATTTTTTGGAGACCAATTGCTCTACTGCAAAGTCGATGATTTTTCCATCTATCAGCGGGGAATCTCCACAAACGCGAACCACAATTTCCGATGGGAAAAGCTTGGCAGCTTCATAAAATCGAGACAATACATCCCAATCACTTCCAGTGGAACAGGCTACTTTCATTTCTGTACAGGCATTGACGATAGCTTGATCTTCTTCAAGATTACTCGTGGCGACAACGATGTTTTGTGCATATTGACTGGTTTGAAGTCGAGTGATCAGCCAGAAAAATAAGGAGCGATTATCCCGCAAGGGTAACAACATTTTCTTTGGAAGTCTTGTCGAACCCATTCGAGCTTGAATCACAACAGTCACTGTGGGAATTCCAGTCATATTTCGATTAGTTTTTCTTCAATCAATTTCGCCAATACTGGAAGGAATTGAAATAAACTCTCATTTCTTTTTTCTGCAATTTGAATCAAATCATGATGACCATCTGCCCATGATATTACATGAAACATGCGGTCAATATCCTGTCTTCTTTTGTCATTGGGTTCGATGGACGAAGGGAGTAGATTTCTTTTGCCCATTCGTGGCTCACCAAAAGGAACCAAGCATTTGGGAACACAATTTTTTTCGAGAACTTGAAGTGCATTCCAATACATCTGCACGGTATCGCACATTGCAGAAAACGAAATAAAATCTTTGTTGTCCAAAGAGGTGTGATATTGAGAATAGCGATGGTACATGGATCGTGTAATTGAACCGACAGGTAAATTAAATCCTGGTGAGCAATATTGTCTTTCATCACTTCCGCCAACAGCAAAAGGGATAATGGAATGTGCAACTCCTGCATGTTTCAACAAGTGAGCAGTGGCGGTCTCCAACAAGCCTGATTCATTTTTTGATTGTTTAAAAACATAGGGAGCTTCATCTCCACAACATGTCAAAACATATCCCGCTTTGACGTTGGTTTTCATGTCAAAACCATAATCGGAAAGATAAGCGATCACTCCAATGGTTTCCGGTGCCATCACAAATCGATAAGTGTATTTGCGATGTGGCATGGCTGCCAATTGACGGTACAAGTATGCCATACAAATGGGTCCGCTGAGTTCATTGTTGGCCATGCTTGGATGACACAAATAGGTGGATAAAAGAATCTCCTCATTTGTCTCTCCTGGCAGTACGCAGTGTCCCACAGTCACACTGCCAGGAGCCAATTGGCTTTTGATGACTACTTGATATTTTCCTTCTTTGGGTAAACGACTAAGTGTATGAAAATCAATGCAAAATCCCCAAGTCTCTTTGTAATAGGAAGTGATGTAAGGGATGGCTTCGGGTTGACTTTCGATAGTGAAAAAATGATTTTGCAATTCAGACCATTCTATCTCTCCCTCAAAGGGAATGGAGTAATTGACAATATGCAAATTGTTCTTTTTAAAATCACAAATCTTCTCCCCAGTTGGCGTGATGATATAGGCATCCGTGATATTCCATTCTTTAGGAATTGTCCAGTCAAAAACTTCTTTTCCTGTGGGGTACTCAATCAGTTGCAGCGGAATCAATTCCTGTAAAATAGAAAATGATTCTCGAAGCCCATTTCCGCTAATACTCCTGCAGATAGGCCAAAGACGATCGAAATAATTTTCCATTTCATTCAACGAAATGGGCTGTAACAAGGGCAGCAAATGACTCATGGCCAAGCAATGTTTTGTGGGGATAATTGAATTCGGTGAATGCCTGATTCGTATTCTTGAGCAATTAAAGATTGAATGGTTTGGAACCATTTTTCATCTTCAACGAAATCTATTTCTGTTGTATCCAACATCAAAACTTTTAAGTTTGGATGTTGCTGAAAATACTGTAAATATTGTTGTTGAATATTGTTCAGATATTCGTCTGTAATGTTTTGTTCGTAATCACGTCCTCGCTTTTTAATATTCTCTTGCAGGCGACTTGTTTGTACATATAGATAAACAATCAAATCTGGCGAGGGCATGCTTTGTGAGACCAACTCATACATTTTACCGAATAGTTTGCTCTCGTCTTCTTGCAAATTATTGGATGCGAAAATTTGACATTTCGCGATGAAATAATCAGCAATTATCTTGGGTTGAAATAAATCAGGCTGCCATTCTTTTTTGAGTTGAGAAAATCGTTCGGACAGAAAACTCAACTCAAGTGGGAATGCGTAACGCTCTGGCGATTCATAGAATTTGGCCAAAAAGGGATTGTCTGCAAATTCTTCTAGCACCAAGTTGGCTTCCCATTCTTTGGCCAGCATTTGCGACAACGAAGTTTTTCCAGACCCAATGTTTCCTTCGATCACCAAATATGAATAGGGTGACTTCATCGGATAATTTTCAGTTCTGGTTTTTCTTCCAGTGCATGGGCCAATTCCTGGATGGTTTTGTTGAGTTGGGGATGAATCAAGTCGGGCGCAATTTCTGCCAAAGGAATTAAAACGAAGGCGCGTTCATGCATGCGTGGATGTGGCACAATTAAATGTTCTTCATGAGATTCATTTTTGTACATCAATAAATCTACATCCATCTCTCGATTCAAATAGACATCTTTGGATCGCTCTCTACCATAGTAGGCATCAATCTCTTCGATTTCCTTTTTTATTTCCTTAACGGATAAATTGGTTTTGACACCCAACACTTTGTTGTAAAAAGAAGGAGTGCCTTCATCCATTCCCCATGCTGGTGTTTCGTATATTTTGGATTGAATAACAATATCACCAATATTGAAATCGATAAAATCGGTGGTTTCTTCAATTAATGACAATCGATCACCCAAATTTCCTCCAATACTAAAAAAGACTAAAGATTCTATCATGGGCACTAAAGTAGCACCAAATAAGGAGAATTGGTTATAGATTCGCTTCACAAAAATTACGGCAATCATGAGTTTTGGAAAATCTGTTTTGGCTTCTTTCTTAGGTACCTTGTTGGCTTTTGTAGCGGCAGTGGTGTTGTTTGTTCTATTGATGATTGGTTTGGTAGCGGCCACGTTGGGCGAGGAAAAATCGGCTCTACATGAAATGTCAGTTTTGCGCATCAAGATGAACCAGCCCGTTTTAGAAAGAGGTAATGAGGAAGGATTGAATTTTGATTTCAATTCCTTTAGTAAAAAGGAGAATTTGTATTTGGATTTGTTGAAGAAAGATCTAACGCATGCAATGACTGATGAGCACATTGCAGGAGTTATGTTGGATATGGGCGGGATCTCTGGAGCGCCAGCAACTTTGAAAGATGTAAGAGATTTGATTCAAATGTTTAAACTTTCTGGGAAATGGGTAATTGCTTATGGTGAGAATTTGACGCAAGGCGACTACTACATTGCGTCAGCGGCGAGCAATGTTTATTTGTATCCCACGGGAATGTTGGAGTGGAAGGGAATCAATGGCGAATCCATGTTTTTCAAAAATTTGTTGGATGATTTGGAAATTCAAGCCCAGGTTATTCGTGGGAGAGACAACAAATACAAAAGTGCAGTAGAACCATTTATTTACAATCACCTCTCCGAGCCTAACAAAGAACAGTTGAGTTTGATGTTCAATCAGATTTGGGGAGAAATGGTCAACAATATCGCTCACTCCAGAAATGTCTCACCAGACAAAATCAATTTGGCGGCCACAGAATTGCGATACATGAATCCCAAATTGGCTGTGGAAGATCATTTCATCGATGGGTTGAAATATTACGATGAAGTCGTTGCCATGATCAATGAAAAATTAGGTAAGTCATTGACCGATAAAACACCATTTGTGGATTACGAGGATTACAGAAATTCGAACAAAGAAATCAATTTAGAGCTCGAAAATAATGATGATTACATCGCTGTAGTTTATGCGGTGGGTGAGATACAGCAAGGCAAAGGAAGTGATGAAGTAATCGGTAGCGATCGCATTGCTGCGGCCTTGCGTAAGGCCCGATTGGACGAACATGCAAAGGCGGTTGTCTTGCGCGTCAACTCTCCTGGAGGAAGCGCATTGGCTTCGGATATCATTTGGAGAGAAACAGAGTTGATTAAAAATGCCGGAAAAAAATTGGTGGTTAGTATGGGTGATTATGCAGCCTCAGGTGGATATTACATCTCGTGCAGCGCTGATCGCATTTTTGCCAATCCCAATACCATAACGGGTTCTATCGGCGTGTTTGGAATAGTACCCAACTTACAAACTTTTTTGGATCACAAATTGGGCATCACTATTGACAGAGTTGAAACACACCCCCATGCTGATTTCTTCTCGATTACCAAACCATTTGATGAAATGGAATTGGCTAAAATGAACGAAATGGTGGTGGGTATTTATGACGATTTTTTAAGTCGAGTTTCCTTGGGAAGAGGAATGAATATAGATCAAGTGGATAGCATCGCGCGCGGCCGAGTTTGGACAGGAACAGAAGCCAAGAAGATTGGGTTGGTGGATCAATTGGGATCATTGCAGGATGCTATCGATTTTGCAGCTAATGAAGTGGGCATGGCCAAAGAAAATGTAGTCGTCAAATCATTACCAAAGATGGAAGATCCTATCACTGAATTATTGGGAGGAGTAGCGGAGGCGAAACAAAACATGCTTTTGAAAGAAGTGGCGGGTCAGCACTATGAACATGTTTCGACATTGAGAGGTTTGATTTCTCGTCCAGGCGTTTATACCCGATTGCCTTTTGTGATAGAAGTGAAATAAAGATGGAGTTGCAAAAAAAGACAATGGATGAATTGAATCGAAAAGATGTCGATTCATTTAAATCCATGGACAAATTTCCGTTGGTGATTATCTTGGATCAAGTCAGAAGCGGTTTGAATGTGGGAAGTGTATTTAGAACGGCTGATGCATTTGCCTTGCAATCAGTGGCCTGTGTAGGATATACGCCAACACCGCCGCATCGAGAAGTTTTGAAAACAGCATTGGGTTCATGTGATTCTGTCCATTGGCAACATTTTGTGTCAGTTGCTGAGGCGATTGATTTCTGGAAAAAACAAGGATATCACATTTGGGCTTTAGAACAAACTCAAGGAAGTGTTCCAATGGAAAGCATGGAAGTTCAAGGACCCACGGCCATTGTGTTGGGCAATGAAGTAACTGGCGTCAGTGATGAGGCATTACAGCTTTGTGACGGATGTTGGGAGATTACCCAATACGGAACCAAGCATTCTTTAAATGTAGCCGTAAGCGCGGGAATGGCCATTTATCAATGGGTAACCAATTTTCAAAATGCCCGGTAAGCGAATCCAAAAGTCAGAACTACCCCAAAAAACATGTCCCGTTTGCCAACGGCCTTTTTCTTGGCGCAAGAAGTGGGAGCGTGATTGGGAGCATGTCATTTATTGCAGTGAGCGTTGCAGACGAAGTTCTCGAAATGATGGGTAAAAGTTTTTTAATTCAAAAGCTTTGTTGAGTTCATTTGGACTTAATTTCGCCAACGAAGATGAACAACACGTTTCTTAAAGATCTTGCAGTCCTGTTTAAATTGAGGTTGTCGGCCTTGGTCATTATCAGTTCCATTACGGGATATGGTATGGCGGCAGAGTCTTGGCAAGCTTCTATTTTAATTCCTCTAATTATTGGTGGAATTTTGTTAACTGGTGGCAGCAATGGAATGAATCAAGTGTGGGAAATAGAGTTGGACAAACTCATGCACCGCACCATGCATCGTCCACTTCCTCAAGATCGCATGTCATTGAGGATGGCTACAATCCTGTCGCTCGGTGTTGCAATAGTAGGTGTTATCATTTTGTGGTGGGGTATCAATCTGGCTTCAGGAGTCTTAGGTCTTTCAGCCTTTATTCTCTATGTATTTGTTTACACACCACTCAAGCGAATTTCAAGTGTCGCAGTTTTTGTGGGTGCAATACCAGGAGCCATTCCTCCTATGATTGGTTATGTAGCGGGCTCGAATCATTTTGGCTTAGAAGCAGGGATATTGTTTGCTATTCAGTTTATGTGGCAATTTCCGCATTTCTGGGCAATTGCATGGGTGCTTCAAGATGACTATAGCAGAGCAGGATATAAGTTGTTGCCTTTTGAGGAAGGTCGCAGTAAACGAAGTGCCTTTCAAATTTTAGTGTACACACTTTTCTTGATACCAGTAGGGATGTTGCCATGGGCTTTGCCATTTGGCGCGCCGATGATTGGTGGTGCGGCAATGATAGTATCGGTGATCATGGGGTTTGTGATGTCGTATTATGCTTACAAATTGTATCGTTCATGCGATATCAAGGATGCTAGGTCATTGATGTTTGCATCTTTCGTTTATCTGCCGGTAGTTCAGATTGTTGATGTAGTAAATTCAATATGAAAAATATGAGTGAAAATATGGATGTGTTTGAGAACGTAACGCCTGAAGTGAAGTTGCGTACCAAAAAAATGATGATGTGGATGATCATTTTTGCGGTTGTCATGTTATTCGGTGGAATTACTTCTGCCATGATTGTTTTAAAAGGAAAGATCATGTGGATGCATGTAACGGTTCCGTCGGTTTTTTGGGGAAGTATTGTGTCCGTTGTTTTGTCCAGTCTTTTCATGTGGATGTCTGTTCAATCCTTGAAAAAAGGAGCAATAAAAAAATCCATGATTCAATTGGCGTTAACCTTTTTGTTGGGTGTCGCCTTTACCATTTTTCAAATGTCAGGTTGGAATCAGCTTTCAGAGAAGGGGATGGGATATACCCAGTCATTGAATAAAGATGGTTTAGAAGTTACCAAATGGAATCCTTTGGGGAAGTTCACTGGGCAGTATGGAACTGATTATTGGATCGAGTACAACGGTGCACCACTTGTTTATTCCAATGGTCAATTTTTTGCCAATGATGATGCAAATCATACATCTCCAAAAACAACCGAAGTCATGTCCACTTTTAATGCCTCTGGTGCTTTAATTAGCGTGCTGGTATATGTGCACATTTTGCATTTGGCTTTGGGATTAATTTATGTTCTTGTTAATCTTAATCGATTGAGAACTGGTATATTAACTAGTACAAATTGGATGAGCTTGCACGCCAATGGAATGTATTGGCATTTCATGGGAATACTTTGGGTCTATCTTTTTTTCTTCATATTTTTCTTGTATTAATTCAATATTTAAAATTGCGAAGTGGAAAAAGCATTTAATTTAATTGCAATTCTCTGTTCGATAATTTAAGATTTATTCCTATCATTGCAACCGAAAACCATCAATCATGGCTGGACATACACAAAATTTAAGCAAAGATGAACTTTGGGGTGGTAATGCCTCTCCTTTTGGCGCTACCTATGGAAAAATGATGATGTGGTACTTTTTGGTATCAGACGCATTGACTTTTGGAGGATTATTAACCGCGTACGGCGTTATCCGTCATAGTAGCTCAGAGCCTTGGCCCGTAGGGGAGCAGGTGTTTGAGGCACTACCTGGATTGCACGGATCTTATCCATTGATGTACGTTGCCTTGATGACGTTCATTTTGATCATCTCATCGGTTACCATGGTGTTGGCTGTTGAAGCTGGTCATCGTCGTGACAAGAAAAGCGTAGTAAAATGGTTGGGATATACCATTATTGGTGGATTCTTCTTTTTGGCGTCTCAGGCCTGGGAATGGTCTCACTTTATTCACGGTTCAGGTGGTGGTTTCCAAATCAACAAGTCGATGACAATTATCGGTGAGTTGGAAAATGGTGAGAAAATTCAAATGTCTGTCAATGCAGGAACATGGGTGAATATGACTTCAGAGTTTGGTCATGAATATGAGCACGCTATGGAAGGTGGTCATGAAGCCGCGCCTGCTGAAGAGCACGGTCACGGAGGTCATGGCGCTCACGCTGAAGAGCATGCAGCACCTGCTCATGTTGACGTAAATTCTTTGAAGCCAACTGAGTTGATCTTGAACAAATATGTTTTGGAGCATAAAGACGGTAAGGATATTCGCAAAGTGAAAGTGACTGGTGAGGATTGCCAAAAACTTTGGGATGCAAAAGGTGACGGAACAATGGCTTTTGGTGCGAACATGCACAAAAATGAATATGCTATTCAACAGCAATATGCCAACTTCTTCTTCTTTGTAACTGGATTCCATGGATTCCACGTATTCTCAGGAGTGGTTATCAATATCATTGTTTGGTTCATGGCTTTGGGCGGTGAATTTGAAAGAAGAGGTCATTACGAAACCATCGAAAAGATTGGTTTGTACTGGCACTTTGTCGATTTGGTATGGGTATTCGTATTCACATTCTTCTATCTAATCTAATCTTATTGAAGTCATGGAAAGAGATGATTTAATTGTAAATGACAGTTACGCGATCAATGCTTCTCACTCTGAAGAAGCTGGTAAAGCGATCAGAAAAAAATTGTATTTAGTTACCCTTCTTCTAACAGCGATAACTGTTGTTGAAGTTTTTATGGGAGTGGCTTTCAAGAGAAATGGAACATTTGCTTGGGAAACTATCAAATTGGGATTCTTGGTGCTGACATTGGTAAAGGCTGCTTACATTGTTTTGGTGTTTATGCATTTAGGTGATGAAAGAAAGAACTTGAAATATGTGATTCTTTTGCCTTATGCTTTATTTATCATGTATTTGATTTTTATTGGTCTTTACGAGGGAACTGCCATTCAAAGTGCTGTTTCTACTTGGAAGTAAAATAATACAGACATGAAGTCAAAAAATTGGAGAAAGTACATCTTCTTAGGAGGTGTACTTTTTTTATTTCCATTGGTTTGGGTATTGCTTTTTGGGGTGATGGGAAAGCATCATTTCAATACCTTGCCTTATTTCGATGGAACTCATCCAACGGGTGATACAGTTGTTACAAAGCATACGGTTCAATTTGATGCATTGATTGATGAAAATGGACAATCGTTTTCATCTGACTCACTAAAAGGGAAAGTTTGGTTGGCGTGCTTTTATGATATCAAGGATCCCAATATTGCTAAAATTACTGAGCGTCTTTTGAATGTAAATTTCAAGTATCGTGATGAGCCGGATATTGAAATCGTTGTTTTTGCGAGCCAATCCAATAAGGATTCTCTCCAAATCGTTCGGCAGTATCTAAAGGGAATTACGAAATACAATGGATTTTCTGGTAAGTGGAAATTTTTAGTGGAAAAGGATTCAGCATTGATCATTCCGGCGATGATGCATGATTTTTTCTTTATCAACGACATCTCTCATGAAGCGCGTTTTAGATTAGTGGATACAAAAGGACGTATTCGCGGATTGTATGGCAATACCGAATACCACATGCAAAGTATTATTGAGGATATCGCTTTGTTAAAAAAGGAAGTGGATGTTGCTCGATATCAAGAACGCCATGCTAAGGATAATCACTAGAGTTTTTGTTTTTGTCTTATTGTGCAACTTCATTTCTTGTCAAGATAATTGTCGTTTGCCTTTTTTAGGACCGCATGATGTGGTTGCTGATGACACCATTTATTATACCATCCCAAAATTCTATGGTTTTAAGAACCAAGATGGTGTGGCGGTAGATTTTAAAAAGTTTGAAGGTCAGGTTTTCGTGGCTGAGTTTTTCTTTAGTCGCTGCAAAAGCATTTGTCCCATCATGACATCTCAGATGGCCAGGGTTCAAGATGAGATTATCAAAAATAATTGGAAGGGTAAAGTTAATTTGTTGTCCCATACCGTTGATCCCATGTATGACCAACCTGGAATATTATCGTCGTATGCCAAAAGTCACGGAGCAGATTTTTCGATTTGGACTTTTGTTAATGCGGACACCAATGTTTACACTTTGGCACAAAGAGGTTATCAGTTGTCTGCTTTTCCTTCAGATTCAGCTGATGGAGGTTTTTTTCATACCGACCAATTGACTTTGGTGGATTCTTTTTTCAGAATACGAGGGTATTATGATGGTACTTCAACAAAATCTGTTGATCAATTAATCACAGATTTGCACTGTTTAATGAAGGAAGAGCATTAAATTTGAATCATGCTAAATCCACAAATGAAAAAGAACGACGCCAGAGCGAAATTCTTGATTTACACTGTATCTGCTGTAGTTTTTATAGCTGTTGTTGCATTAAAATACATCAAGCTTGATGTTGATTTGCCTTTTAATAAGCACATTTTTGCGGACATCAATGCGGTCATTAATGCTACGGTTTCTGTCTTGCTTCTACTTGCATTGTGGAAAGTGAAGACCAAAGATTATCAAGGCCACAAGAACTTGATGATTGCTTCCATGATTTTATCAATTGGATTTTTAGTTTCTTACATTGGGCATCATCTGTTGGCTGGAGAAGCGCATTATGGCGGTGATTTCAAGGTGTTCTACTATTTGGTTTTGATCACGCACATCATTCTGGCCGCACTGATTTTGCCTTTTATTTTGTTCAGCGCCTATCGTGCTTTAATTGGAGAATACGCCTCTCATAAGAGGTTAGCCAGATGGACTTGGCCCATATGGTTTTATGTTGCCATGTCAGGAGTGGTTGTTTATTTGATGATAAGTCCATTTTACAAATGAAGAAGTTGTTATTTGTGTTGATTAGCCTTGGTCTTTCGGTTGGAATGACCGGACAATGTGCGATGTGCAGAGTTACTGCCGAGCAGGCTTCAGAGAAAAATAGTGGAATTGCAGAGGGTTTAAATACAGGTATTGTTTATTTGATGTTATTGCCTTACCTTTTGTTCATGATTGGAGGCTTGGTTTTTTTTAGAAAAAAAATTGCAGCATTCTTTAAAAATTAGAAAATGAAAAGTGTATTCACCGCTTTATTGGTATTGATTTCTTTGGTTGGTTTTGCGCAACCAAGATTTGTAAAAGAGCGCTCTGATTACGAAGGAGAGGAGGTCATGCTTCCTTTTGCTTTTCAAGCTGTGGGCGAAACGAATCAGCCTATTAATGCCACTTGTAGATTGTCAGGAAGATTGGATTCAGGGGAATTAGAGGTTTTTACTTTGGAACATCAAAATATTGTAGCTTATCCATATCGAGAACTGAAAGGCGCCTTGATTGCTCCGGGTTATTTGCCAAATTATTTTGCTTTATTTCCAATGGATTTGTCTACTTCAGAGTATTCGTCTAGAATGCAGCCCATTCAAGAAGGAGCTATTTTTGTTGCAGAGGGCATCGTTTTTTTAGGCGATAATACCAACATCTATTTTTCATCCGCTGATGCATTGCAAACATTGTTGGCGTTTATGAATATGAACCCGACAGCGCGTATCAGAATTACGGGTCATGTGAATGTAACAGCAGAAACCAAGTTAAGTGATACCCAATTAATGGCTTTGGCCAAAAAACGTGCTGAAGGAATTCAAGATTATTTGATCAGCCATGGAATTTCCAAACATCGCATCAGTATTATGGGCCGAGGAAGGGAAGGGGTGAAGTATACCAACCCTCAATCTGAAGCTGAGTTGGAATATAATCGTCGGGTAGAAGTCGAAATCCTTGGATTTTAATCCATAAGTTTTTATAATTTTCTTGTTTTAGTCGTTTGCGAATCAAACTCAAAGAGTAACTTCGCTGATATGTATCGCATCATCTTTATTTTATTGTTATTTCCAATTGTTGCTCAATCGCAAAGTTGGACTTTGGAGCAATGTATTCAAAGAGCTTGGGACAGCAATATCCAATTGCATCAAGCGGAATTGAACGAGCAAAATGTCCAATTGAATGAGTGGACGGCCATGGGTGCGATGTTGCCCAGTTTGAATGGACAAGCTACCCATGGATACAACTGGGGACAGCGAATTGACCCATTTACCAATAGTTTCGCTTCGCAACGCATACAAAGCAACAGTTTCGGAATCTCTTCATCCATCGACTTATTCACTGGTGGGCAGAATTGGTGCAATTATCAAAAAGTAAAAGATGATGTAGCAGCTGCGCATTGGACTTTGGAAAATTCACGCAATCAAGTTGCGCTACAAACAGCCAATGCTTTTTTAAATGTTGTTCTCACTTCTGAACTTGAAAAAATTGCCGCTAGCACCATGTCCAGTTCTCAGGAGAATTTGAATAGGGTACAAAAACAATTTTCTATTGGAACCGTAAATGAAAGCACCCTCGCAGATATTGAAGCCCAATCCAAAAGCGATGCAGCCAATTGGATTACCGCCAAGAACAATTATCATTTGAGTGTTTTGGCCTTGACGCAACTATTGCAATTGAATCCAGAAGAGTCACAAAATTTTATTCCATCTTTTCCAGATTTGTCTTTGTTTGCAATGGATGAGGTGCTGCCTCCAAAATCCTTGGTGCTTTCTACCGCACTAGGTGAACAGCCTTCGATTAAGTCTGCGATGTTCAAAGTGAATAGCGCGGAATGGGCAGAGAAGACAGCTCGCGGTGCATTGATGCCTAGGGTTTCTGCTTCGATGTCATATGGAACAGGTTATTCTGGAGCTGCCAAAATTTTGACCGGCAGCGGTTCACAAATGAGCTTTCCAATTGGTACGGTAGGTGCTACCAACGATTGGGTTTTTTCCTTGCCGCAAACAGTGTATAGTTCTTCTGATTATTCTTTGAAGCCCTTCAATAGCCAAATGCGTGACAATGTGAATCGCTCTATTTTTTTGTCATTAACCATGCCCATTTTTAATGGATTCCAGACACAAACACAAATCAAAAGGGCGCAGATCAATTACAAGAATGCAGAGTGGGATTTGCTCAGTGCACGACAGAAATTGGTTACCGATGTAGAAACCGCCTACGCCAATACTGAGGCCGCTCGTCAAACCTACCAAGCGCAGTTGAGCAGCAAGGAGGCCAATGAAAAATCCTATCACATGGCGGTTGTCCGTTTTGAGAATGGATTGATCAATGCTACTGAAATGAGCATTGCCAGAAATCGCTGGGATATAGCCAAGGCGCAACTGATTCGATCGCAGTTGGACTTTGTGTTTAAACGCAATATTTTAAAATTTTATATGAACCAACCCATTCAATTGCAGCCATGATAAAAAATAAGAAGAGAAGAAACTGGATCATTGCGATCAGTGCCGTTGTCGTATTGATCATCATTGGGTTATTCATGCGCGGAGAAGACGAGAGAATTGTACAAGCTGAAAAGCCAGCCAAGCGCGATATTGTTGAGCGTGTGAGTGCCAGTGGAAAAATTCAGCCGGCTTCTGAGGTGAAGATTCAAAGTGATGTGAGTGGACAGATTGTGGAGCTTCCGGTTAAAGAAGGCGACCATGTTTCTAAAGGACAATTGTTGGTTCGTATCAATCCTGATTTGTATACTTCTGCTTTGCAACGCGCAGAAGCAACTTTAAATTCGTCAAAAAGCAATTGGAGCAGCGCCAAAGCCCGATTGACACAGGCGCAGGCGCAGTTGAAGATGCAGGAGTTGACCTTCAAACGAAACGAAAAATTATTGCAAGAAAAGGCCATCTCTATTGCGGATATGGACAATTCTCGAAGTGCCTACGAAACAGCTCAGGCAGAAGTGGTGGCTGCGCAAGAAAGCATCAAGAGCGCTGAATTCAGTATTGCCAGCGCAGAAGCCAGTAAGAATGAAGCGGCTGATAATTTAAAAAGAACCACCATTTTGGCACCCATTGACGGAACAGTTACCGCATTGACCAAAGAAGTAGGTGAAGCGGTTTTGGGAAATAACATGACCAGCGGTGACGTCATCATGAAAATTTCGGGATTGGCTCAAATGGAAGTGGATGTTGAGGTAAACGAGAGTGATATCGTCCATGTTAGTCTAGGTGATACGGCAGAGGTAATCGTCGATGCTTTTAGAAATGAGAAATTCAAAGGATTGGTAACCGAAATTGGAAATACAGCTTTGAATTTAATTACAACGGGTGCAAGTGCCTCAGCCAACCAAGTGACCAATTTCTCCGTCAAAGTAAGTATCCTTCCTTCGTCTTATCAGCATCTGATGAAAGGTCAAGCTGGTGACTCTCCTTTCCGACCTGGAATGACCGCTACTGTGGATATTCAGACCGAAAAGGTGAAGCACACTCTTTCCATTCCAATCAAAAGTGTGACCATGCGTCCAGATTCATCCGAGCACATGGAAAACAAGACATGCATTTTTGTATTTGATGATGCGGATAAAAAAGTCCATTTGCGATTTGTAAAGAGCGCCATTCAGGATGATCAGTACATTCAGATTTTAGAAGGTGTAAAGGAATCGGATCAAGTGATTACGGGGCCTTATGACGAAATTGCCAAGTTGCTGAACGATGGAGATGTCGTTAAAATTGGCCTGCCTCCAATGGAAATGAAAAAGCCATGAAACTCGGAATAGAGACATCTTCCAGGAATTGCAGTGTGGCCTTGTTTTCGGATAAGGGCTTGGTAGATTTTCTCGAAAATTCGAGTGATGTCTATGTGCATGCCGAGAGCTTGCACACCATGATTGATCAAATTATGAGTCGTCAAGGTGTTGCTTACCAAGATCTTGAAGGAATAGTGATTGGTCGTGGTCCTGGATCGTATACCGGTTTAAGAATAGGTGTAGCTTGCGCCAAAGGATTGGCATTTGCCAATCACCTTCCGTTGTATTCTATTTCAACATTAACTTTAATGGCTCTCGATCAAGATTGCAGTGAAGCATTTGTGGTGATGGATGCGAGAAGAATGGAAGTTTTTGGAGCTTGGTGGAAAGCTGGCGAATTGAATGCTCCTGAGCCAGTGGTGATAGATGCTGATTGGCGAGATGCGATTCCAACCAACGCAAGGATAGTAGTAGTAGGAGAGAACGCCTCCAAACTTTCATCCGTTTTAAAGGTTGATGATTTGACCATCGATCTATTGCCAAGCGCAAAAATGATGGCCCATTCTCAAGTAGATCGGTATACACAACTGGAGGATTTGGCCTATTTTGAACCCCAGTATGTAAAAGCCTTTGTACCCACAGTTTCTAAAAAGTCATGAAGAGAAAATTAATTTTCGGATTGTTGTTGGTTTTGTTTTCAATGGGATGCGACCGATGCAAGAACAATCAGCTTACGCCCCAGGTTAATTTTGGATTTACGATCAATATCAATGAGCCATCATATTTTGATTTAACAACCCCGACAGGATGGCTATATTATGATGGAGGTACGGTCAAGCTAATTATTTATCGCAACAATCAAGAAGAGTTTACAATTTACGATGCGCGCAGTACCTACAATCCTGGAGATCCATGTATCTGCACGGTAACTTCAGACAATACATTTGTTTCGGATCCTTGCAGTGAATCCAAATGGTTATTGACGGATGGTTCAGTTGTGCATGGTCCTGCGGGTCAAAATCTTTTGACATATGACTATACCTTTGATGCCAATTCTGGGGTATTGTATTTTTATAATTAGAGGCATTTCTGTAGTTTGAATTTTGGTTTTTAGAACGAACAGTACACATGATAAAGAAAATTGAACATTTAGGTATTGCCGTAAAGGATTTGGAATCATCCAATCAATTATTTGAAAAACTGTTGGGCGTTGCACCCTACAAATCCGAAGCCGTGGAGCGAGAAGGGGTTATCACTTCTTTTTTTCAAGTTGGAGAATCTAAAATTGAATTGTTGGCAGCAAGTCGTTCAGATAGTCCAATTGGAAAATTCTTAGAAAAGAATAAGGAAGGCATTCATCATATTGCCTTTGATGTAGACGACATCTGGGAGGAAATCAATCGATTGAAAACTTTGGATTTTGTATTACTCAGTGATGAACCTAAACCGGGAGCCGACGGAAAGCAAATTGTCTTTTTGCACCCTAAATCATCTAACGGGGTTTTAATTGAGCTTTGCCAAGATAAAAAGTAAGTTTTTAACAATTTTCTGTGAATTGTAAACTATTTTTGTGTCCATTCGGAAATAGAAGGATATGAAAAAAATTTTACAAAGACTATTTATAGTTGTTTTGATGGCTTTGCCAGTTTTGATGATTGCCCAGCCTCAGATTCAATCTTTGTCAAGTCTAGCAGCTGATCCAGGAGCCTCCGTTGTAATCAATGGGTCTGGTTTTTCTACAACAGCCAACAATAATGTTGTTTATTTGGGTGGCGTGAAGGCTGTGATTAGTGCAGCTAGTGCTACAAGTATTTCCGTTACTGTGCCAACAGGAGTGCAGTATGGTCCAGTTACGGTAGTCAACACACAAACCGGAATGCAGTGCGTTTCGAACGTGATGTTCAATCCAACGTATACTCCCAACAAAGGGATTACTTGGACCAATACCACAGACTTTAATCTTTTGGTTTCTCCAACCGCAGTTTCTGGTATTTACTTGGATTATTTTGATGTGGATGGAGATGGAAAAGTTGATATTGTTGAGACTCAAACCAATCCTGGAGGTTTTAAAGTGAGAATCAATCAAACAACGCCAGGAACAATCACAGCCAATTCGTTTAGCGCTGGTACTCTTATTACAGTTGGACAAACTTATTTAGAGTCGATCTCTCACGGCGACTTCAATAATGATGGAAAAATGGATATCGTTACTGCTGGATCAGCTGGAACGACCGGTACTACTTTGACAGGCACAATTTCCGTGTACATCAATAATTCAACGACTGGTAGCGTGAGCTTTGCTGCCCCAGTGACCAAGACCTACGATATGCGCAATGGATTGGGTTGTTCAGGTAGGGCAGGTGTAATCAAATGTGCCGATTTAGATAAAAATGGATGGGTGGATGTTGTCATGGCCAATAGCAATTATTCTTTTGGTGGAAATGGTAACTCCACATGTTCTCCGACGATTATAGGTGCAATTCTACCCAATACCAATGGTGTATTGCAAAATCCTCAGTATTTGACTGTTACGGCTTATGCTGCCAGAACAACCAGAAATACACAAATGGAAATTGCGGATTTGAATAAAGACGGAAAGTTGGATTTGTTGTTTGGTGTGCGCTCCAAGACTTTTCTTTTGAAAAATATTTCTATTCCCAATGATTTGACATCCGCTTCATTTGTTACTGTAACGACAAGTTTATTGGATGGAGATCGTGCGATTGTTGTTGGTGATTTGAATGCAGATGGTCTTTTGGATCTGGGATTGAGCGGTCGAACTTCCGGTTCTTTGCGATTGTACAGAAATACATCATCAGGTGGTGCTTTCTCATTTGCTACAGCTACCAATATCACGCTATCGAGCAGTACCCATCCAACGGTGAATAATTTGGGAGTTACGTTTGGAGATATCACCGGTGATGGTAAATTGGAAATTTTAGTAGGTGGTACTTCACCTCAGTTGTTTATTAATAAAATTACATCAACCACTGCGGCATGGACTACGGCTTCTTTCACAATTACGCCAACTCTCGCTTTCAATACCAATTTAAATGCAGTTGCCATCCTTGATTTGGACAATGATGGCCGAAATGATATCGTAGGAAGAGCGAGCACAAGTGGTAATTCAATTTCTATTCGAAGAAGTAATCCGACACCTACAGTTTCTGTTGGGAATTTGGCACTTCAATATTGTCCGGGAACGCAGTTGTATGTTCCTTTTATCACTACCTATGCTGTAAATGCTGCTAATACATACACCGTTCAATTGAGTAATGCGGCCGGCAGTTTTACAACACCAACTAATATTGGAACTTTGAGTTCGACTGCTTTGACAGGAACCATTTCTTGTGTTATTCCTGCCAATACACCTGCAGGAACCGGGTACAAGATTCGAGTAAATGCAAGTGCACCGGCGGTTACAGGATCTTCGAACTCGGGCAATATTGTCATCAATAGCAGCATTGTGCCCACAGTACAAATTGTATCATCTCAAAGTTTGGTTTGCCTGGGCAGTGCGGTAACTTTTACTTCAACTGAAAGTAATGGCGGTACAGCCCCAACGTATCAATGGTTTAAAAATGGCGTTGCCATTGGAACCAATTCAGCGACCTACGTTGAAGCTGCTCCTTTGAGTGGCGATGTATTCAATGTTCAAATGACCGGAAATGCGGGTTGTACAGTGAATTTAGTCAACAGCAATAGCATTACGCTGACAGGAGTGAATGTTGTTACCCCAAGCGTCTCTATTGCCACAACGCAAACAACTATCTGTGATTTTACGACTTCAGTTCAATATACAGCCACTGCATCCAATGGAGGAAGTAATCCTACTTTCGTTTGGAAAAAGAATGGTGCAATCGTTGGAAGCAACAGCGCTCAATTCACTGATAGCAGTCCATTGGAAGGAGATGTGATTTATCTTGAAATGACCTCAAACGCAAGTTGTGTTTCATCGCCATTGGCGGTCAGCAATACATTGACACTATTGTATTCAGCGGCTACAGTAGTTCCAACGGTTGCCATCACGACATCTCAAACCAACATTTGCGCGGGATTGAACCAGGTTGTATTCAATGCAACGTATACCAACGGTGGATATTCACCTACATTCCAATGGAAGAAAAATGGAGTGGTAGTGGGTTCCAATTCTACGACTTATACATTAACCAATCCTGCCAATAACGATCAAGTGCAATTGGTAATGATTTCAAACGCGGATTGTGCCACACCAACCAGCGTGACCAGCAATACCATTACACTGACTACACAAAGTGTTACTTCACCCAGCATTAGTGTCACCACACCGAATACTACTTTATGTGGAAGCGCATCCGGTATTGTATACACGGCTAATGCAATCAACGGCGGCAGTAACCCATTAATCAGTTGGTATAAGAACAGTGTTTTGGTAGGGCAAGGAACCTCGACTTATAGTAATCCTAATCCTGTCAATGGTGATGTGGTAATGGCTACATTATTGTCCAATGCAAGTTGTGTTACAACCAATACTGCAAGCTCTAGCAATGTTACTATCGTTGTAAATACTGTTATTAATCCAGCAGTTTCATTGGCATTGACCCAAGGTACCAACCCAAAATGTACAGGAGGTACACAGCAGTTGACAGTTACGGTGACCAATGGCGGAACCAATCCTACTTATGCTTGGTATTTGAATGGAAACTTGGTAAATGGTCAGACAAGCAATGTATTGACCAGTGCAAACTGGGTAGCGGATGATATTATTAGTTGTGTAGTAACACCGAATAACAGTTGCCAATCCGTTAATCAATTGAATACAGCCGATTTTGTTGTGAGTGAAAACACACCATCAACCTATTACGCAGATGCTGATGGTGATGGATTCGGAAATCCTGCCGTTACGATTACGGATTGTGGGTCTCCAATTGGTTATACAGACAACAACTTAGATTGCGATGATACGGATGGTAATAACTACCCTGGTAATATTGAAGTTTGTGATTACCTAGATAACAACTGTAATATTGAAATAGATGAATTTGTAACGTCTACATTCAATGCGGATTTGGATGGTGATGGATTTGGAGATCCAACCAACACCATTCAGGAATGTGTTCAACCGGCGGGTTACACAACCGATGCTTCTGATTGTGATGATAATTTTGTGACCTATGAAGATTTGGATGGTGATGGATTTGGAGCAGGGGCTCCGAGTGCATGCGGTAGCTATACCAATGATGATTGTGATGATACCAATGTAGATGTTTCGCCTGCAGGTTTAGAGATTTGTGGGAATGGTATCGATGAGGATTGTACAGGTGCAGATTTACCTTGTGATGTGACCGGATGTATGGATGTATTGGCTTGTAATTACAATGCCTTGGCAACAGTCAGCGATGGCAGTTGTACTTATCCTGTTACCCCATCTGTAGCCGTTACCTCAAGCGATGCAGACAACAGTATCTGTTCAGGAACCAGTGTGACTTTCACAGCCACTCCCACGAACGGTGGAACGACTCCAGCTTACCAATGGAAGTTGAACGGAACCAATGTTGGAACTAGCGCAACAACCTACATCAATGCAGCTCTTGCGAATAATGATGTAGTAACAGTTGTGATGACCGCCAACAACACATGTCAATCCACACCAACTGCCAATGGAAATAGCATCACGACCACTGTATTG